>CALGAG010000267.1 GCA_937951995.1 uncultured Bacillota bacterium | reverse complement strand
GTTCCCTCCCTAATGATGAGACCTTCCAACATCAACCTGGGAATCGGATGCAGAAAGGGAGTCAGTGGAGAAAGAATAATAAAGTTCATATATGAAGTGCTATCTGAGGAAGGCTTATCCCCCCTTTCGGTTGGAAAAGTCGGAACCATTGAAATGAAAAAGGACGAGCCGGGGATAATTGGGGCTGTTGAACATTTTGGATGTAAGCTTAAGACATTCACTGTGGAGGACATATCAAATGTCCAGCAGATGTTCATGAAATCAGATTTTGTAAATGGTGTAACGGGTGTGCACTCGGTATCAGCACCTGTTGCACATCTACTGGGAGGAAGAATGATAAGGGAAAAGGCTGTAAAAGACGGCATAATTTTGTCGGTTACAGAGGAGGTGTAAGAATGACGGGAAAAGTATTTGCAGTGGGAATAGGTCCTGGAGGCAGAGACCACATGACCTTCAAGGCGGACAGGGTCCTAAGGGAGTGCCATGCCATAGTGGGCTACTCAGGATATCTAAAGTATGTGGAGGAATACCTGGATGGCAAGGAAGTGTATTCAACTGGAATGAAGGGTGAGATCGACAGGTGCAGAAAGGCCATGGAGCTTGCCAGGGAAGGCAGGGATGTTGCCATAGTAAGCACAGGTGATGCAGGACTTTATGGTATGGCTGGACCAATACTGGAAATGTCAGAAGGTATTGAGGTTGAAATCATCCCAGGCATAAGTGCATGCTTTTCAGGGGCTGCAGATCTTGGAAGCCCCCTTATGCATGATTTTGCAACAATAAGCTTGAGTGACCTTCTGACACCTTGGGAGAAAATTGAGAAAAGACTCAGAATGGCAGCGGAAGGAGATTTTGTGATTTCCATCTACAATCCAAGGTCTAAGGGAAGGCCGGACTATCTAAGGAGGGCTGTGGATATAATCAGTGAGTTCCGGGGTGAAAACACCCCTGTGGGCATAGTCAGAAACTCCGGCCGGGAGGGGACTGAAAAAAGGATCAGGACCCTTGGGAGTATCGAGTATGAAGATGTTGACATGCTGAGTATACTGATTGTGGGTAATAGCAGCACATACACCAGAAATGATTTGATAATAACACCCAGAGGATATGATATACTATGATATGGGTAATTGGAGGAACCTCTGAGGCGAGGGAGTTCATAAACCTATTTGAGAACAGGGAAATACTGGTGGTTACGGTTGCAACAGAAGATGGAAGAAAAATACTCCTGGGAGGAAACATATTTGCAGGAAGACTTGACTATGGGGGGATGGTTCAATTCATTAGAATGAACAAGATAAGGGTACTTGTGGACCTTTCCCACCCCTATGCGGTTGAGGTCTCAGAAAATGCCGAGATGGCTG
>CALGAG010000266.1 GCA_937951995.1 uncultured Bacillota bacterium | reverse complement strand
TTGTCGCTGTAATTTTGGATCTTCTTATTGGAGACCCAAATTGGATGCCACATCCGGTAAGGCTTATGGGCAGAATAATAGCCTGGGAGGAAAGGGTTTCAAGAAAAATCACGGGCTCCCCGACAGGACTTAAGACTGCAGGACTTCTTATGGTTATCCTTAACATCCTGATTGCTGCAGCTGTACCAATCATCTTGCTTAAGGCGCTTGATGGCCTTCCCATAGTACAGAGGATTGCTGGGATATATCTGGTCTATACCTGCATTGCAGCCAGGAATCTAAGAGATGAGGCATTGAAGGTATCAAGTGAACTGGACAGGAGTCTGGAAGATGGAAGGAAAAGACTATCCTACATTGTGGGTAGGGATACAAGGAACCTTTCACAGGAGGAGGTTGTAAGAGCTACAGTGGAAACTGTCTCTGAAAACACCTCTGATGGAGTGATAGCGCCTCTCCTGTATATAATGATTTTTGGCATCCCTGGAGGCATGGTCTATAAGTTTGTCAATACCATGGATTCCATGGTAGGATACAAGGATGAAAAGTATGGTGAACTAGGCTATTTTCCAGCAAAGACAGATGATTTGCTTAATCTAGTCCCATCAAGGCTGACGGCTCTACTGATGATAATTTCCGCTCCCTTTGGTTCAGACAGAAGAAAAGCCTTCCAAATAGTGCGAAGGGATGGGAGAAACCATAGGAGTCCCAATAGCGGTTATCCCGAAAGTGCTGCTGCAGGATTGCTTTCAGTCCAGCTTGGAGGCAGCAACAGCTACAATGGGAAGGTGGTCCATAAGCCTAAGTTAGGGGATCCGGATGAAGTCCTCCGCCAAGGGCACATAGAAGATTCAATTAGATTGATGTTTGGAGCAGAGTTTTTGCTTGTTCTGATTTTTTTAGTTGTAAATTTGTTTTAGCTGTGGTAGCATTTAGGTGACAACAGAATATTTGTATTCAGGTTTATATGATTAAAAGGGAAATGGGTTAGAATCCCATGCAGCCCCCGCTACTGTAAATGACGATGAAATCAGCTAATGCCACTGGGTTTTCTGGGAAGGCGCTGAGAGTAGGATGAGTCATAAGCCAGGAGACCTGCCTGTGATACTTGAAGTAACCTTCGGAGGGAAGGATATGCTGTTTCCTATAGTTTATCCCTGTCTTTGGACTTGGGATTTTTTGTTGCCCGGACCTGGATAGTGATTTATGGATAATTTTAACATAAGGCTTCCCTTGACAATGATTTGTTATGGGAAGCTATTTTAGTTTTTGGAGGTTGAGTGATGAGGAAAATTTATTTTACAGGAACAGGCCCCGGAGACCCGGAGCTATTGACCAGAAAAGCAGTCAGGGTAATAAAGGAAGCGGATGTCCTGTTTGTACCCGGAAACAAGGGGAAGAACATGGCCATGGATACAATCGAAGAATTCCTTGAAGGAAAGAGGACGGTAAGGCTGGAATTTCCAATGGGCAGTGTAACCAATGAGGACTACAAAAAAGCCGCCCAGGTTATTCTTGAAGATATTCCGGAAGGAGGCAGCGGTGTGTTTGTGACAATAGGGGACCCCATGATATACAGCACGGCGATCTATATTATGGAGAGACTTAAGGAGATGGATATCCAGATGGAGGTTGTTCCCGGAATTCCTTCCTTTGTGGCTGCAGCCGGCAGGGCTCTTGTGCCTCTTGCAACAAAGGGCGAAGTGATCTGCATCTGCGATGAGTTCAGGGAGTCTGCCATTGAGAAGGCTGACACCGTGGCCATACTTAAGACCAGTGGCAACAAGGAGGAAGTCCTTGGTTTTTTAAAGAGGGAGAGGTTTCAGGCTACATATGCCAGAAAGGCAACCCTTGAAGATGAGTTCATAACCTGGGACAGGGAAGAGATGCTGGGTGAGGATGAATACATGTCGATTATAATTGGCAACAGAAGGGAAGGGGGATGGAGATGAACATAAGGAATAGGCTATTTTTAATGATGATTATGCTGATGGTCTCCCTGGGAATAGCAGGATGCTCAACGGATGCCCCTGAAGGTTCCGCGGAGTCAGAAGCTCCAGTTGAGCTTGGAGAAGATGTGGGAGTCGAGGAAGCCATAGAGGACAGGTACATGATAGAGGACTTGGGGGACAGGATCAGTTTTGTTGACGGCAGGGGGCAGCTTCTGGAGATTTCTAAAAAGCCTGGAAGGGTTGTGGTTCTCATGAATTCCTTTGTTGATATTTGGGTTGAGAATGGCGGAGAAATGGTTGGGATGATTGAGGACCCCTACAATGTGGTCCCAGGAACCGAGAATGTCGAAACCGTAGGAAGATTTGGGGGTATCAGCCTTGAAAAGATAATTTCCCTGGAGCCGGACCTTGTTATACTCAGTTCAAACTCCAGGTCATCATCGGAGCTGATAGAGCCTCTCCAGGAGAGTGGCATAAACATACTGCCCCTTACATACGAGTTTAAGGAAGACTACTTCAAGATTTCGGAGATTTTCGCAAGGTTAAACGATAGGATGGACATGTACGAGGAGAATGCCGCCCAGGTAAAGCAGGATATTGAGGACATTGTACAGAGAATCCCCAACGAGGACAATCCTTCAGTGCTGATACTCTTTGCAACATCCAAGTCCGTCACGGCAAGGGGTTCACTTTCAACCCTGGGTGAGATGTTCAAGGACCTGAAGGTTAACAACATAGCCGAGAATGGTGCCTTGATGGAAACGGCCCAGTTCAGCATGGAGCAGGTTATTGCAGATGATCCGGACTTCATATTTGTCCAGGCAATGGGCTCTGACATGGAAGCGGTGAATGAAAGGCTTGTATCCGAGGTGGAGTCAAATCCAGCATGGAACCAGCTGTCTGCCGTAAAGGACGGGAAGTATGTAATTCTCTCAAAGGACCTGTATACATATAAGGCCAACAGCAGGTATGGAGAAGCATACAGAGGACTTGCAGAAATGCTCTATCCTGAAATATTCCAATAAGAGATAGGTAAAATGGATTTTTTGAGAAATGCTAAAAAAACAACAGTATTATTGGTAATGGCGGTGACTTTTATTATCACCATACTGGTAAGTCTGGGGAAGGGAGCAGTGCAGGTAGGTGTGTCTGAGATAATAGATGCATTGTTTTTGGAGGAGGTCACAACAAATAGTCAGATCATATGGAATGTCAGACTTCCCAGGACTGTGGCGGCCATCCTTGTGGGTGTTGCACTCTCCCTGTCGGGTGCCATACTTCAAGGAGTCATGAGAAACCCCCTTGCCGGTCCCAACATAATTGGAGTATCGGCAGGAGGAGGCTTCTTCGGTCTTCTTATACTTATCATATTCCCCAACTATTTTTTTCTAGTCCCTGTGGGAGCCTTTATCGGGGCACTTTCCGCCACCACGATCATCTACCTTCTGGCGTGGAAGGAAGGGGTGATGCCTTCAAGGCTCATTCTGGCAGGAGTGGCAATATCCTCGATTTTTGGAGCGGGGAACAATGCCCTGATGATTTTCTATCCTGAAAGGGTGTCCGGGGTACTGGGTTTTATGGTAGGAGGACTGTCTGCAATAACCTGGAGGGATGTAAGCATGGTCTACCCCTTTATTCTTACTGGAATTGCCGTGGCGCTTCTTTTGCCTGGGAAGCTCAATATACTTCTTTTGGGGGATGAAGTGGCCACTGGACTTGGCATGAGGGTTGAGAGAACAAGGCTGTTTGCAATAGTAATCTCGTCCCTTCTGGCTGGAGCGGCAGTATCGGTGGTTGGAATGCTCGGGTTTGTAGGACTTATGGTTCCCCATATAACAAGACTTTTTCTGGGATCTGACTACAGGTATCTGATTCCGGGATCCATGCTTATGGGAGGAACCATACTCCTCCTTTGTGATACCATAGCCAGGGTCTTGTTTGCACCCATGGAAATACCGGTGGGGATAATCATGTCAGCCCTGGGGGCACCGTTTTTTCTGTATCTACTGAGAAAGGGAAAGGGGCATCATCATGGAGCTTAAGGTTAGTGGACTGGAGGTCCAATACGGAAATAGGATAATCCTCCAGGATATTCATATGGAGGTAAATAAAGGTGAGATTGTCTCCCTGATCGGTCCCAACGGATCGGGGAAATCCACGCTGGTGAAGACGGTTTCAAGGCTTGTAAAGCCACTTAAGGGCGAGATCAGCTACTCAGGGAGGAGCATCAGTTCAATCCCCACAAGGGAGCTTGCAAAGATAATTGCGGTGCTCCCCCAGGAAAAGAGGCTAAATGTTGACCTTACCGTGGAGCAGCTGGTTTCATATGGAAGGCATCCCCATCTTGGCTTCGGAAAGAGGTACGGAAAAGGTGACAAGGACATAGTAATGGAGGCCTTAAGCCTGACTGGAATGGAGGAGCACAGGGAAAAGAGCATGTACAGTCTTTCGGGAGGAGAACGACAGAGGGCATGGATTTCCATGGCCCTTGCCCAGCAGCCAAGCTTCCTGATTCTTGACGAACCGACAACATATCTTGACATCTCATATCAGATGGAGATTTTGGATCTTGTGGAGGAACTCAACAAGAGATTGGGAATAACGGTCCTGATGGTTTTACACGACCTTAATCACGCCTGCAGGTATTCCCACAAGGTGTACGTTCTGAAGGAGGGATCGGTTCATGGAAGTGGGCCGCCATGCGATGTGATCGACAGAAGGATGCTCAAGGAAGTTTTCGGAATAGATGCAAGGATATACGAGGATGAAGTCAATAACTGTAGGTTCTTCATACCTGGTAGGAGAGCAAAGGAGGGAGCTTAAAATGGAGCACGGAGGAGATATTTACACCTATGGCAAGGGACTTAAGGGAGAGCTACTGGATTTCAGCAGCAATATAAATCCTTTGGGGATGCCGGAGGGACTGTTGGACCATCTATCGGGAGGCTATGACCACCTGTTGAGATACCCTGATATCCAGTACAGGGAGCTAAGGGGTGAAATCGCTGCCTATCTGGATTGTGGAATGGAGAACACCATTGTAGGAAATGGAGCGGTTGAGATAATTGACAATTTCATAATGGATTCCAAAAGAGTTGTACTTATGGAGCCCTGTTTTTCAGAATACAGGCTCAGGGCTCAGATTCACAACAAGGAGCTTCTCCTTCTTCCATCCACCAGTGATTACGGCCTAGATCTGGATGCCTTTATTGGCAGGCTGAGAAGGGGGGACCTTGTGATACTGGGAAATCCAAACAATCCAACCGGAAAGAGGATAAAAAAGGAAGACCTGGTTAAGCTCCACAAGGAAGTCCTGTACTCAGGTGCATACCTGCTGTTGGATGAAGCCTTCTTTGAATTTGCTCCAGAGGATTATGACTCCATCGACCTGTTCAGGGAATGGGGCTACGAGTCAGTAGGAATCATTAGGGCTGCAACCAAATTCTTTGCCCTCCCAGGGATAAGGCTTGGATATTGCTGTGCAGGGGCAGTTAAAGCTGACAGGATAAGGGGTCTTCAACTGCCCTGGAGCGTAAATTCAATGGCGGACAGGGCCGGTGCCCACATTTTCAGGGACAAAGGATACATAGAAAGGACCAGGGACTATATTGCAGGTCAGAGGGAGTACCTGATGGAGTCCCTTGGTGGGATTGAAGGACTCCATCCTCATGAGTCCGGTTCAAACTTCATACTAGTAAGGCTTGAAGGGTTTACAGAGGAAGAAGTTTTCCAAAGACTCCTTCAAGAGGGGATAATGGTTAGGAAATGCAAATCCTTTAAGGTTCTTGGGGACAACCACATAAGGATTGCAGTCAAGGATGAAAACAGCAACAGGAGACTTGTTGAGGCCTTGAAAAACTTTATGTGAAAGGGGATAGTGGAATGAAAAAGAGAATGCTGTTGACAGCTTTTATTGGACTTATGCTTGTGATGACACCGGGAATCGGTCACGGGATGCACATAATGGAGGGCTTTCTTCCATTGACCCACGCCCTGGCCTGGGGTGCAATTTCCCTGCCCTTCCTTGTGGCTGGGGTAATCAGCTTAAATAAGGCAATGAAAAAGGATGCAAACGCTAAGCTCTATCTGGGCTTGGCAGGTGGGTTTGTCTTTGTGCTTTCCGCCCTAAAGATACCTTCTGTCACAGGGTCCTGTTCACATCCCACTGGGGTTGGACTTAGCGCAATAATGTTCGGTCCCTTGGCCACAACGGTAATCGGAACGGTTGTACTTCTTTTCCAGGCTGTTCTACTTGCCCATGGAGGTCTGACAACCCTTGGTGCGAACATGTTTTCAATGGCTATTGCAGGTCCCTTTGTATCCTATGGGGTATTCAAGGCCATGGATAGGCTGGGGGTAAAAAAATCTTACTCGGTATTTCTTGCAGCCTCCCTGGGCAACCTATGCACCTATGTGGTAACTGCCTTTCAGCTGGCCTTTGCATTTCCTGATGGTACAGGAGGATTTGTTGGAGCTCTTACAAAGTTCATGTCCATATTTGCTGTGACACAGATTCCACTGGCGATAATTGAGGGAATCCTAACTGCAGTAATATACGGAATGATTTTGGAATATGGATTCACAAGGGACCACACTTCCTTGACAGAGGTGATATAAGGGCTGTTAGTTCCAATTGGAGATCAAAAAGGACAAGGAGTGAATAAAATGAAGAATCAAGGAAGAAAGAATGCATATTTAATGCTGTTGATACTACTGATTGCAGTGATTCCAATACTTATGAACAATGGTGCCGAATTCGAGGGAGCTGATGGAGAGGCTGAGGAAGCGGTGCTTGAGATGAATCCCGGCTATGAGCCCTGGGCTGCACCCCTTTGGGAACCGCCAAGCGGAGAAATAGAAAGCCTTCTTTTTTCTGTGCAGGTTGCAATGGGAGCCGGAGCAATGGGTTATGTCCTGGGAATAATGAGGGAGAGGAAAAAGCTTGCTTCCAATCGATAGGCATGCATACACAAACAAACTGGCCCATCTGGATCCGGGGATAAAGATGTCCATATGTGCAGGGGCAATTGCCCTGTCCATGTTGCTTGACAACCATATGATGAATGGAGTCATTTTTCTCTCCCTATTTTTGGCAATTACCTTAATGGCTGGAATACCGTTTATGTTTTGTCTGAAGGTGTTCCTTGTTCCAACGGGCTTTCTCTTAATGGGTTTTATAGGTATAGTGCTGGGGATATCCCCCACGGACAATTTTGAGTGGTCCCTTCAGCTGGGACCATACTTTGTGGGAATTACGGGGGAGTCATTGGATAGGGGGCTTATAACAGTATCAAGGTCGGCAGCAGCCCTTTCGGCAACCATTTTCTTGGCATTGACCACATCTGCTGACAGCATGATGAGAAAGGTCTGGAAGTACCCGATTCCCAAGGTTCTACTGGAAATTGCCATTCTAACCTATAGAAGCATTTTTATTTTTCTGGAGGAGGCCCTTGCGATTCACCGTGCACAAGAAATAAGACATGGACATGACGATATTATGAAGTCCTACAGGTCCTGGTCTCTGCTGGTAAAGCAGTTGTTTGTAAGGGTTATGTCCAGATATCAACATATGGTGGTATCTATGGAATGCAGAAATTATAACGGTCAATTTAAGATGGGTGATTAGATGATAAAAGTGGAGGGCTTGGTCTACATCTATGAGGATGGGACAAGGGCTTTGAATGGAATAGATATGGATCTGAGCAAGGGCAGCACCATTGGATTAATTGGGGCAAATGGGTCAGGCAAGTCAACCCTGCTGCTTACCCTAATGGGAGTATTGAAGCCAACAAAGGGAGTAATAACACTTGGGGGACTGGAGCTGAAAACCAACAAGGAGTCACTTAGGGAACATAGAAAAATTGTGAATATGGTGTTCCAGGATCCTGACCGTCAAATATTCTACTCCCGGGTGTTTGATGATGTGGCTTTTGGACCCAGAAATCTTGACATGCCTGAAGGGGATGTAAGGAGAAGGGTTGAAGGATCACTTAATCTGGTCCGTATGAGTGAACATATGGAGCGGCCTGTACATTTCCTGAGCTATGGTCAGAAAAAGAGGGTTGCGATTGCAGGGGTTCTATCAATGGATCCCCAGGTCATAATAATGGACGAGCCATCCTCGGGTCTTGACCCAGAGATGAGGGAGTCCCTCAAGGGTATAATAGACCTTTTGTCCAAGGAAAAAACGGTTTTGGTTTCAAGTCATGACATGGATTTCATATATGAGGTATGTGACTATGTCTATGTCCTGGGAAATGGAAGTATCATTGGGGAAGGAGCACCAGAAAGGGTGTTTCTGGACAGGGGACTATTGACTAGGGCCAAATTGGATATGCCCTGGCTGGCGAGGCTGCACCTGGATCTGGGGCTGCCCTTATGGAAAAACAGCGGCCAGGTTTCAAAGAAAGGAATGGAGGTATCCGAATGAAGAAGGGAATCATAGTGGCAAGTTTTGGAACAACACACAGGGACACCATGGAGAGGACAATTGAAGCCATAGAAAAACTGATTATTGGTGAGTATCCTCAATATCCCGTGGTCAGGGCCTTCACTTCAGGTGTTGTCATGAGAAGGTTGAAAGAGGATCAGGGACTGGAGGTTAGAAATCTGAAGGAGGCTCTGGAATTTCTACACTTAGATGGCGTAACTGACATATATATTCAGCCACTTCATATAATAGGAGGAATGGAGTTTGAGAAGATCATAAGGGCTGCCAGGGACTTCATGAAGTCAACCTCGGGGGTTATTGTAAGGGTTGGAGAACCCCTTTTATGGAAGTCGAAGGACTATAGACGTGTTGCCGAGAGTATAGGGAAGGAGATGGACCTGCCCTTGGTTTTGATGGCACATGGGAGCAGACACTCAGCTGACAGTTCATATGACAGGCTCATGGATAGCTTCAAGGAGCTGGGCCATGACAAGGTATTTCTGGGCTCTGTGGAAGGTGGAAAAACCCTGGAGGATGTGATGGGGAATCTTAAG
>CALGAG010000265.1 GCA_937951995.1 uncultured Bacillota bacterium | reverse complement strand
TAAAAAAAACAAAAGAACAAATCAAAAGCATTGAAAAATGCTACTTGATTTAAAGCGGAGTGATCGCATGAAATTAAGAAAAACCCTTCTTGTGCTTCTTGCAATTACAATGGCAATAGGCACAACAACCATTTCAGTAGCTGAAGTAATACAGGGCGGCTTTCCGGACACCAAGGAATCAGTCCATGATGATGCAATATCTTATCTAAAGGCATTGGGTACACTTAAGGGAGACGGTGATACCGGTAACTTCCGCCCCAATGACCTCTTGTCCAGACAGGAGTTTGCCGTAATAATCACAAGACTGGCTCAATCCTTGGATGGAGAAGATTACGGGACCACGAGTAGAATGGGCGACCCTATCCCAGATATTGATATCACAGTAAATCAATCCCCTGGTGGAAGCTCTCCACCTCCACCGCCTCCTCCTTCAAGCTCTACTCCAACCGATACCTCCCTTGAAGAGTCGATGAGTGCTGATCCAAAGCTTGATGAGAAGGGAGACCAAGGAGACAAGTCCACAGGCGACCCAATCCCAGGTATCGATATCACAGTAAATCAATCCCCTGGCGGAAGCTCTCCACCTCCACCGCCTCCTCCTTCAAGCTCCGTACCCATTGAAGTGTTTACGGATGCATCGGTTGTTGCGGACTGGGCATTGGACTCAGTGGGCTTTGTGGCTGAGCAGGGCTGGGTCAAGGGCTACCAGGATGGCAGCTTTGGACCCAGGAGAAGCCTTACCCACGCTGAAGCCATAACCGTACTTCTGCGGGTTCTCGGATATGAGGAGACCTTAGACCAGGGTCAGTGGCCAGCAGCCTACGTTGCAAAGGCCGAAGAGCTTGGCATTGGAGCTGGGGTTGATATTATTCCCCAAAAGACCATAACCAGGGCGGAAATGGCACAGCTGACCTACAACACCCTCTTCATACCTGGACTTGAGGAGATTGAAGGGGACATTATTGCCAAAGATCCAATAATCAGGGATGTTTCGGGGATGGACATGGCAGAGGGAAATGGATTAGGCGATTCCCTTGTAGTGCATATTGGTGACCTGGACTCCGACGGATATGGAGATGTTCTAAGAGCATATGGAAAAATCATTACCCCAACAGGTGAGATGGTCGAAGCCTGGAATTATGTCCACAGAATTGAGGAACTGACAGATGGATTCGATGGAAGTGATGAGGGGGACACCCAAAGGGTAGCAGACCTGAAAAAACTGGCAGATGAGCTTGTTAACATCATCAGCTTTGATGATGGCGATGATGACTTTCCAGATCCTACAGATGAGCCTGTCCAGCTTGTGGCTGACCTCAAGAAGCTTGCCGATGAACTGGTGAATTCCTATTACCTGTCTGAGGAGACAATCCTTATAGGTGCAGAGAGCACTGACGAGCTTTCTGGAACAATGGTAAGGGTGACCTTCGATTCTGATGGCAGGATAATGATAATGGAAGCCCGTCCGGATCCGGAAAACTAGGGCATATATTTGGTAGCTGCCATAATGTTAAAGCAACCCGCTCTGAGACTTCAGTGCGGGTTGCTATTTTCCATTATATTAAACTGTGCCATACCCTCTCTCCTTGATCCGCTTCTTGTTGGAATACATCTTAAGGTCAGTCTGGTGGATGAAATCGCCAATATCATTGTGCCTGTTGAAATCATATACATCAGACCCTATAGCAATGTCCAGTATATATTCATGTTCGGACTTTCTTTCCTTAAGCTCTTCCCTCATCATCTTAACCTGGGACTCAAAAGTCTTATCATCAAGGTCAAAAATTACACAGGCAAACTCGTCTCCTCCAAGCCTAAAGCATTCACCGTGGGGCTTCAGATAATTCCCAATCACTCCACTGCATGCTTTGATGGCCTCATCACCCTCCCTGTGACCATAGTTGTCATTTATATGCTTCAGGTTGTTTATGTCCATCATGGCCAGTCTAAATGACTTGGTGTCATTTGACTTTCTCAATCCGTCAACGTACTCTTCAAATGCAGCTCTGTTACCCATGTTGGTTAGTATGTCCTTATATGCCAGCTTCTTGAGTATTTCTGATTCCTTTTCGTTTTGAATCATAGTTTTGATTGCTCTGAAGGTGTTGTATGAAATCTGGACAATAAATAGAAGAATTCCTATTCCAGTTAAATATCCTGTAAACTCATATCTTCCCAAAAGAAAAACAATAACCTCCATAATCAAAAACGACCCGGATGTGCTTGAATAGATCAGCATCTTCTTGGCCTGCTGATTGTCATGCCCCTTCCATTCCAAAACCATGAAAAATATGGAGGCTGCCAATGTCAAAACAACTAGCACAACAGTAAACTGCATACTGGAAATGAATGAGGCTATTCCTGAGAGCTGTAAATATATGTTTGTAACAAGATTAATCTGGAACATTGCTGCAAAAGCCACCATTATGGACCTGTATTTCCGCAGTACCGATTCCTTTAGAAACATTACAAATGAAGTTGCAATAAGTGGTATCACAATATAGCTAAGCCCACCTATTATAAACCTGTTTCCCACAATCAATTGGAGCACCTTGGCTTCACTGAAGGTCCAGATGGCAACAAAAATTGCAAAACCACCCAGATATGTAAGCCTGTTGTCCTCAAGATTCCTGAACAGTCCAGAAAGAACAAGTGTCACTGCTCCAAATATGATGAAAATGGTAGCCAGTACTATTTTAAATACATTACTGACCACAACATCTAAAATCAGGTCCTTTCCTTGACCTGCATAGACCTCATTCAGATTTCCTGAAAAGGCCTTTGTTGGGGACTGCATCTGGAGCTTGAGCTCCTTGCCCCCTATATCATTTGGCAGCTCAAAGAGGTGCCATAAACTTGCATCCGGCACTACAAACCTTCCATCTGTAGCCTTGATATCCCTAAAGATCTCCTGGCCATCCACATATACGATAATATCCTGCATGGAGGACCTCAATCTAAGTCTGATATGGTTATCCAAGCCCTCAGGTAATGTAAGCCTTGCAGTGTAGGGGACATCCTTCTCAAGTCCGAGATCATAGGGTAGGTTTACATCCTCAAGGACAACATCCCCATACTCCACTGTCCAGCCTTGGTTCAGGTCAATCTTGTCATTTCCGATAAGTCTGTAATCCTCTGATGGAAGAGTAATGGCCAAATATGAAATTAGAATAAGCAAAAAAGCAGCTACTGCATACAGGACTATTCTGATTCTTTTAGTCTTTTCCAATACCTCTTACCTCTCTTTCGGGATTTTATACCTAAACCTTATTATATATCATCGCCGCAATATGTTAAAGCAAAAATGCACTCATATACTATCTTCTCATAAGTGAATTAATCCAATCAACTTTAAAAGAACTAGCACCACACTGGATTTAGGCATCTAAATCCCAATAACATTCTACACGGCTTTCTTGGACTGGTCACCAAGCATTTCAATGAAAACATCCACCATCTCTGGATTCAGACCGTTTCCCGCATCATGGCGCAAAATCCCTATTATCTCCTCATGTTCAAGTCGGGCCCTATAGGGTCTGTTGCTTCTCAAGGCATCGTATATGTCAGCAATGCTGATGATCTGACTTACAAAATGGGGCTTCCAGTTGTTGGTTATATTGGGATATCCACCACCATTGTATTTGATGTGGTGCTCCAAGGCAGTCAGGATAGCTATTTGCGGTATTCCCTTCTGGTTGCACAGATACATCACTCCATTTAGGGTATGGGATTTGATCACCTCAAACTCGTCAGGTGTCAAGGGCCCCCTCTTGTTTAGGATACTCTTTGGAACAAGCATCTTGCCAACATCATGCATCAGGGCAGCGTATATTATGTCCATAAGGTCTGATCCGGCTATTCCCATATGCTTGGCAAGGGACATGGACAGCAGGGCTACATTGATTGTATGGACATAGGTGTATTCATCCTCACTCTTGACCTCAGCCAGGTATTTCAAAGGACTTTTCGAGTAACTGAAGGTTTCCATCAGGTCTTGGGAGAGGTCCTTGACCGCCTTGAAGTTAAATGGATCCTTGGGATCGAGATTCTGCAGCATACCGATAAAATCCCGGGAAGTGTCCAAATCCATAATGGAATCAACATCCTCCTTGACCCTTGTCTCATCCGGGGTAATCCTTCCAATCATAATGTGTGGATAGTCCAGGTTCACACCGCTGCCTGAACCAGTTCCGAATGTCTCCACCAAAAACATTGAAAACTCTTCCTGACTCAATCCCTTTAGGAAGACAAGCTGGTCAATTCCAACCTCATCAAGTACCTTAGCCATGGATTCGGCAACCCTGCCAATCCCAACTACAGGCTTTTGGTTCACAAGCATATTTTCATTGAAGACACCTAGGAGCAACCTGTCCTCAGTTTGAAAAATCTCTTCAAGCCTATCCATTACCTGATTCAAGGACATCCTTGTTTGCGGATGCTATTGTCCTCTGGAATATCCAACTTAGCTCGTATGTAATGCTCTATACATCTACCC
>CALGAG010000264.1 GCA_937951995.1 uncultured Bacillota bacterium | reverse complement strand
CTTGCCAACAGCTTTTCCAAGATATTCTCTCCTGGAAGCAGACTGGGATATATCTTGGCGGACAGGGATATAATAGATAGGGTATACGATGCAAAATCAGCCACCAATTCACACACCCCAATGCTTCCACAGATTCTCTGTGCGGAGTTCTTCAAGAGGGGCCACTACAGGGACCATCACAAACAACTCTGTGAGATACACAAGGAAAGACGGGATGCAATGATGGAAGCTCTGGAGCTCTATTTCCCCCAGGAGGCAAAATGGACCCATCCAGATGGTGGACTATTTACCTGGGTGGAGCTGCCAAAGGAGATCAACACAACTGAGCTTTTGAAGGAATCCCTAAGTGATCCCCAGGTTATGGTTGCATATGTTGCCGGTGAAGGCTTCTATACAGACGGGAATGGAATGGGCAGCAACGCTATGAGAATGAGCTTTGGTGCCGTGCCGCCTGAGAAGATATTCGAAGGTATTGAAAAGCTTGGTAAGCTTATAAAGTCAAAGCTGTAGTTTAAGTAGGCTATAGAAGGGACCTGTTAATGGACAGGTCCTTTTTTAGTTGTAATCTACACAAAAAGACTTCAATAAGGTATACTATTAGTATCAAAAATCAATGGGAGGATAGTTGTATGAATCAGCTGATCAGGTTTCTATCAATAGTATTGGTTGCTGCTTTGATATTTCTTGGAAGCTCCATACTAGGTGACAACACCCCCTATCAGGGAAGCGTTCTAACACCTGACCAGGCTAATCTCTACCCTGTTGAAAGGATAGTCCATACTGGAAAGAAAGGGGATGTTCCCATATCATTAAGGGCTGAGTACGACATCAGGGGAGTGGTTAAAGGAAAGAGAAAATACTCGGATTACCCATCACAGGTGTCAGAATACGATCTTATACTTGCCTGGGGTGACCTGAACAGGGAGGAGTATGACCAGCATGTTAATTATTCCCAAAGTGGTAGATGGTACTACTATACATATGATCAGGGCATGGTGGATCAGGGGTTCATAGCCAGGAATTCGGCCAATGTCCATCTGATACCTGAAAACGATGAAATTGGAAAAGAGATAAAAAAACTTCGAAAGAATGACTACATCAGAATCATTGGATTTCTAGTGGATGTGCATTTTGAGAATGGAGCCTGGGAAACCAGCATGACCAGGGGGGATACAGGCAACGGAGCTTGTGAAATAATATATGTCACTGAGATTCACGTTGTAGATTAATATTTTAAGGTGGTGTTTTTTTGGATATAGTACCATATATTGTTGGAATAATTCTATTGTTGTATTTCTTGGCAACCAAAATCCCAGGAGGGGTCCACAAGAGACGGATCAACAGGGAAGTAAAAAAGTTAAAAGACCTCCAGGATAGGTCAAGGGAGGGTGAAATTGAAAAAAAGGACATCGCCCACCTTCCTGAAATAGTCCAGAAGTGGCTTATAAAATCAAACGTTGTGGGAAGTCAGTGGAAGACAAGTGTCCATATTAAGCAGAAGGGGCAGATGAGGCTTGACCCTGATTCTGAAAAATGGATTTTTGCTTCAGCCACCCAGGTGGTAGGTCTTACTGAGCCGTCATTTGTCTGGCAGGTAAAGGCTGAGGTCAAACCCTTTATGTATGTCCATGGCGCGGATAGCTATCTTGATGGAGTTGGGTCCTTGCAGATGAGACTCCTAAACCTGTTTAAGGTTGCCAATGAAAAGGGTGGTCCCAAGATTAACCAATCCTCATTTCAGAGATACCTGCTGGAGCTGCCATGGTATCCACAGGCAGCCCTTAACAGGAACATGAAGTGGACACAGATTGACAAGCATACTGCAAGGGTTGTCATGAACCACAGGGGTGTTCCCGGTGAGGCCTACCTTCGTTTTGATGACGAGGGGGATGTTGTCTATACAAGTGCCATGAGGTTCAAGGATACTGATGAGAAGGCAGATATGCTTGAGTGCATAGGCGAATCCAAGGAGATTAACCAGATGGATGGTATACGGATGCCCATTACTGTGCATGTGACATGGAGGCTGCCTGAAAAGCTGTACACCTGGTTCAAGGTTGAGATCTTCAAGCTGGAATTCAGATAAGAGTTTTGACAAGATAATGTGGGGTATTACATTTCATAGGAAGTTAATTCGCTTTTAAGATGGAGAGGAAGGATACCATGAAACTTAGAACAAAGCTCAATATTCTTGTTTCAATTTTTGTGCTCATAAGGTCAATGAGAAATATGACCAGTGGGCTGAGAAGCACATCACCAGTTCTCATTGCAACAACCTCGGCTCTTGTAACTGCAGCTGCATTTATTGTTGCCCCAAAGGTTTGTGAGGAAGTCAAGGCAAGAAAAGTACTTAGCTAGACTTTAGCTGGATCGTCGATTACTTGTAATCGGCGATTTTTCTTTTTTGCGATTTTACATACTCTTAACATTGGCATCATAAATCCTTAATGAAGGCCTGTTATTCTATGTATGAATAGAGAATAGAACATAACCTAAGGAGGAAATTACATTGAGAAATTCAAGGAAATTTATTTTATTGGCATTT
>CALGAG010000263.1 GCA_937951995.1 uncultured Bacillota bacterium | reverse complement strand
TAAGAAGTAAGAAGTAAGAAACGATAGCTTAAAACGAACAATGGAATCACAAGGGTCATTCCGACCGAAGTGGAGGAATCCAGATTCTTCGCCATGCTCAGAATGACAGACAAGACAAGGAAAGTCCAATTTAAGAAAGCCGATGGTAACATTTTTGAGGACATTACTTGGCCAAGCACTCTCCTCTTGTGCCCAGCGATAGAATTCATTGAAATCTTTGATTTCATTTGAATTCATCGAAAGGGTATGAGCGGTCCGATAAAAATCGTTACCGAGGCTTTCGATACTCAAACAAGTATTAGTTGAAGTAAACCATAATTATTTGCACAAAAAAAGACAGACCATAACGGCCTGTCCTCATGTTCAAATCAAATTAGCAGCTTGATGCAACTCCGTCCGGATAGACGCTGAATCCACGTCTTAACCAGTTGTCGCTGAAATCAACAGTAAAGCTTCCGAAGTTCTCAGTGATAAGGTCTTCCATTACAAAGTGGAAGTCTTCAACCTTAACCTCAATGTCCTCATCCTTTAGCTCGTCCAGAGCCAATCCAAATGTAGGACCGCCTCAACCATAGCCTGCGATATAGATCCTCAACAGCTTGTCTTCGTTCTTCTTATTTGCAAGTACTTTCTTCAGCTCATCCTTGGCTGTACTTGTAATTTCGATATTCATAATATTCCTCCCTCTCTATATACCCCTGTACGGTATTGCTTTCTTTATTCTACAATATAATATTTTTGTAGTCAAGTCAAATCTAAAATAATTATTTAAATCTCCTGCCTGGTATTATAAAGTCAACGACACCCAGCACAAAAGCTCCCAGAAGTGCCCCAAACAAGGTTATTGAAAACCCGTCCACAATATATCTGGTCAAATATAGTATTGCTGCGCTTACAAGAAATCCAGTCAGTCCTGCTCCAAAGGGTGAAGCCTTGACTCCAAGAAACTCAACCGCTGCCCAGCTTAACAGCCCCACTACGGCAGCTGCCATAAAAAGGGTTCCAAAGCCGCCAGCAATGGAAAATCCCGGTGTGAAAAATGCAGCTATACCAAGGATAAGGGCAGATATTATTATCTTTATAAGCAATGAGAATATACCCCTGTTTTTCATACACATCCCTCCTAATCATATATATCCTGTTTCAGGCATATTCAAACAATAGGGAGGCCTGGGTTGGATTATAGGTCGTAAGATAAAATCACTCATAATCAAACAAAAAGAACCGTCCCTGTTGTTTGAATACCATGGGAAAAAGTCCAAAAATAAATGTAGCAATAATGGAATTTATATGCTACTATATTACTAAGGATTAAAAGGAGGGAAGTATCAATGCAAGTAACTAAAGATATGCTTATCGGTGAGCTAATTAGGAAAAAGCCTGAATCCATAGAGATTCTACTTAGATTCGGAATGGGTTGTGTAGGATGTCCTTCAAGCCAGATGGAAAGTCTGGAAGAAGCAGCCATGGTACACGGTCTAGACCTTAACAAGCTTATGGATGCTTTGAACAACTAATTTAAGAAAAACTGAACCAAAAATAAAACGCTGGGATGATATTCATCTCAGCGTTTTTTTCTTTCTTTATGCATCAAGAAGTGAGTCGATCTTCTCCTTGTCAAAGCCTACGATCTCATTTCCATTGATCACAACTACAGGCACACCCATGTGTCCCATTGCCATAAGCTCTTTTCTTGCATCCTTGTCAGTTGAAACGTTCTTCTCTACATATGAAACACCTTTTTCAGTAAGATGATTCTTTGCAAGTGTACAGTAAGGACATGTACTGCTTGTATAAACTATAACTTCGTTCACGTTGATTCCCCCTTAATTTAATTCCTGACATTATTATACCCCCTTAGGGTATGTTTGTCAACAAATCCCTAATACTTTTCTACCCATAAAGAGAATTCATAAACCGTCCCTTCAAAAAACACAATGGGACCGGTTCTTTTTGTGTTTTTTGTCTTGTTATAGGTTGGGCAGCTCTCGGGCAAGGCGGATGTAATCGTCCATATGGAGGTCTTCACCTCTTACAGTCTCCTCTATGCCAGCTCTCTTTAGGGCCTCCCTGATCTCTTCCTTGTCTGCTTCCAGACCATAGGTTGAAAGGGCGTTTATCAGGGTCTTTCGCCTCTTTGAAAAGGCAGCCCTCACCAGCTTGAAGTAGCTGTCCCTGTTGGTGTCGGGAAGGTCTTTTTTTACATTGAGCCTTATGACCGAGCTGTCGATCTTAGGCTGGGGCATGAAGACGGTCTTTGGAACCTTCATCATTATCTGGGGCTCTGTGTAGAAGCCAACAAAAAGGGTTAGGGATCCGTAGTCCTTTGTGTGGGGCTTAGCAACCATCCGGTCGGCAACCTCCTTCTGTACCATTACGCTGATGGACTTGAGGGGTAGGTTTTCCTCAATGAGCCTTCCTATTATTGGAGTTGTAACATAGTAGGGCAGGTTGGCGACAACCTTCACAGGCTGGCCACCGCACTTGTCCTCTATGATCTCCCTTAGTGGCAGCTTCAATACATCCCCATAGATAACCTCAACATTGTCGTAGGGGTCCAGGGTTTCAGCTAGGACAGGCCTTAGCCTTTCATCTATCTCCAGGGCTATGACCTTCTTTGCATTAAGGGCAAGCTCCTCTGTAAGGGTTCCCATGCCTGGGCCTATTTCAAGGACATAGTCATCCTTGCCGATATCTGCGCTTCTTACGATTTTTCTTACGATGTTTCCGTCTATTAGGAAATTCTGTCCCAGGCCCTTGGAGAAGGTGAAGCCGTGACGGTCCAGAACCTCCCTTACCTGGCTTGGGGAATACAGTCTTTTATTGTCCATCCTTGTCTATCCTTTCCATGGCCTTTAGAAACTCCTCCCTGGACACTCCCAGATTGTTCAACCTGTTCAAGAGCTGCTTTCCGTTGGTGTATCCAATTCCCAGGATTTCCCCAAGCTTTTCCCTTCGTTCCTTTGAGCCGGGTCCACCTGCAAGGTTAAAGAGAAAGAGGTCATCCTTTTGGAAGTTGACCTTGGCCTCCACCCTGTTTGGTCTGGCCTTTTCTATGGCCTCCCTTATATCCTCGGGGCTTGCGTTCTCAATTCCAATATTGTCCTTCTTAAGGGCCTTGCCCTGGGGAAGGAAGGCATGCTTGCAGTCTGGAATATGCTTTGAGATGTCCCTTCTTATCCGTTCTCCACCGTAGTCAGGATCTGTCAGTATGATGATCCCCCTCCTCTTGTGGATGGATTTTAGGGTTTCAATAAGCTTTCTTCCGTATCCAAAGCCATTGGTTGCAATCACCTCGCACTGGAGGGCAGCCTTGACCGCTGAGATGTCATCCTTGCCTTCAACTACTATAACTTCCTTGATCATAGCCTTCACTGACCCTTTCTTTGGATTCCGAAGAACCTGTAAACATTATCACTTGTTGCCTGGGCTACCTCTTCAAAGGTCACTCCCTTTTCCTGGGCAATCCTCTCTGCCACATACTTTACATACATGGGCTCGTTTCTCTTTCCCCTGTAGGGTTCCGGGGTAAGGTAGGGGCTGTCGGTTTCAATAAGGAGCCTGTCAAGGGGAACAACCCTTGCAACCTCACGGGATACCCTGGCGTTCTTGAAGGTGACAGGACCTCCCAGGGAAATGAAAAATCCAAGTTTCATATATTCCTCAGCCATCTCCGCACTGCCTGAATAGCAGTGGAGGAGACACTTGAGCCTGCCATCCCCTGCCGCCTCCTTAAGGATGTCAAAGGTCTCCTGGGCTGCATCCCTTGTGTGGATCACTATTGGAAGGTCCAGTTCCTTGGCAAGGTCAATCTGGGCCTTGAACCACTTCCTCTGTATGTCCCTTGGGGAGTTGTCGTAGTAGAAGTCAAGGCCGATTTCTCCAATGGCCACAACCTTGTCCTCCTTCAGGAGGTCTCTTATCTCACTTAGGTCCTTGCCTTCCAAATCCTTTGCCGAGTGGGGATGAACCCCCACAACGGCATAGATGTTCTCATATTTTTTCGCAAGGTCCACAGCTGCCCTGCTGGACCCTACATCAGCTCCCACATTTATGACCATGTCTATTCCATTGTCCTTAAGGGACTCTATTAGTGTCTCCCTGTCAGGATCAAACCTGCGGTCATCCAGATGGGCATGACTGTCTATCAACATAAATTACCTCCTATGATACTACCGATCCTTCATCTATATCCTCAAGGGTTGAAAGAAGCGTAAGCTTTCCGTTATCATCCTGGGCTGCCAGTATCATTCCCCTGGATTCAACCCCCCTAAGCTTAACAGGTTTTAGGTTTGCAACAACTATTACCTTCTTGCCAATTAGGTCCTCAGGTGCGTACCACTGCTTTATTCCTGATACAACCTGTCTTTCCTCATCCCCAACCTTAAGGGTCAGGACAAGGAGCTTGTCGGCCTTGGGATGGTCTTCACAGGCAATAACCTTGGCAACCTTGAACTTTACCTTGGCAAAGTCATCGATTGTGATCTCCTCTTCCTCTTTTTTCTCCTCCACTGGCTTTTCTTCAGGCTTGCTCATCTTCTTTGCAGCCAGTCTCTTCTCTATAAGTGCATTGTTGGCATTGTTGAGCCTTTCAAGCTCAACTTTGATGTCAAGTCTTGGGAATATGATATCCCCTTTTGCCATCTTGCTTCCTTCCTTAAGGAGTCCCCATTCCTTGGCATTGTCCCAGACAACCTCTTCCCCTATTCCAAGCTGCTTTCTGATCTCATCAGAGGTCTTGACCATAAAGGGCTTGATCAGGATTGAAACAATCCTAAGGCTCTCTGACAGGTTGTAGAGTACTGTGTCCAGTCTTTCAGTGTTCTCTTCCTTTGCAAGTATCCAAGGCATGGTTTCGTCAACGTACTTGTTGGTCCTTCTGATCAGCTTCCAAACCTCTTCAAGGGCATTGGAAAAGTTAAGGTTGTCCATGAAGTCGTCAACCTTGCCAACCGTTCCTGTTGCCATCTGGATAAGGGTATCGTCAATCTCCTCTGTCTTCTTTGGTGATGGGAGGATTCCATCGTTGTACTTCTCAACCATTGATACAGTCCTGCTTACCAGGTTACCCAGGTCGTTTGCAAGGTCCGAGTTTAACCTCTGCAAAAACTTCTCTCTGGAGAAGGACCCGTCCTGGCCAAATGAGAATTCCCTCAGGAGGAAGTACTTGAATGCATCTATTCCGTAAAGGTCAATTATTGGCTCTGGATAGATGATGTTTCCCTTTGATTTTGACATCTTGTCATCGTCAAAGAGGATCCAGCCGTGACCAAAGACCTTCTTTGGAAGAGGCAGGTCAAGGGCCATGAGGATCGCAGGCCATATTATGGTATGGAACCTTACGATTTCCTTTCCTACAAGGTGTACATCCGCAGGCCAGAACTTCTTGAAGTTCTCATCATTGTCAGTTCCATAGCCAAGGGCTGTAAGGTAGCATGAAAGGGCATCTATCCATACATATACCACGTGCTTGTCGTCAAAGGGAACCTTGATTCCCCAGTCAAAGCTGCTTCTGGATACGCTCAGGTCATCCAGACCGTCCTTGAGGAAGTTGTTGATCATTTCATTCTTCCTGCTTTCCGGCTGGATAAAGCCTGGATTGTCCTCATATAGCTTAAGGAGCTTGTCCCTGTATTTTGAAAGCTTGAAGAAGTAGGCCTCCTCCTTTTCAAGGTGGGTCTCCCTGCCACAGTCAGGACACTTGTTGCCATCCACAAGCTGTGACTCAGACCAGAAGGATTCACAAGGTGTGCAGTAGGCTCCCTCGTATTCGTCCTTGTAGATCTCTCCCTTTTCATAGAGCTTGGTGAAGATGTCAGCTATGGCCTTTTCGTGGAAATCATCGGTGCTTCTTATGAATGAATCGTAGTCGATCTCAAGCATCTTCCACAGGTCCTTGATGTCGGCAACAATCTTGTCAACATATGCCTTGGGAGTCATGTTGTTCTCCTGGGCCTTCTCCTGGATCTTCTGGCCGTGCTCGTCAGAGCCTGTTGTAAAGAATACGTCGTATCCCTGAAGCTTCTTATATCTCTTTATACTGTCTGCTGCAACTGTTGTGTAGGTATGTCCGATATGAAGATTGTCGCTGGGATAGTAAATGGGTGTGGTCAAATAAAACGTCTTTTTCATCTACCTCTTCCTCTCCTTAATGTATTTAAAATTATAAAAAGCCTCCATCTCATATAGAGACGAAGGCTACTTCGCGGTACCACTCTAATTGTCAGCATCTCACAATGCTGACCTCAGCAGGTTATAAACCCTGGCACTTTAACGACTGCCGCTGCCCCGGCCTACATATCGGCCGGAAAATTCAGGGACCATCTTCGACAGGCTTCCTTTCACCGGTTTTCCACCATCCCCGGCTCTCTTAAGAAAGTAGACCCCTACTCTTCCCTTCATTATCCTTAAATCTCGATTACTAATAATTATAGCCTATTTGGGGAATTAGTCAAGTTTTTTGGGAGATAAGTCCCTATTTTTACTGTTTGCATCGTATATTCCAACCTTTTCCTTTATGGCACTCTGTAGAAGGGATGAAAAGTTCAAATTGTTTTCAACACCAATATCATTAAGCCATTTAGGTATGGTCAGGGTCTTCTTTACAGCTTTGTTTTCCATCTTGTCTCTTACGGGAATCATCCAAGCATTGATCCATGCAATGGTTTCATTTCTTTCCAGGTCAATATCTCCAATAGCAGATGCTTCAGGTATTGCCCTCCCATCCTTTTCCATATCGTATAAACACAGCTCCAGAACATCCCTTGCGCTGTCCAATGCATCCTCCAGATCCTCTCCAAATGTGAAGCATTCTTCAATATCCGGGAAGCTCACATTGTAGCCATCGTCCTCCACCTTAATTATAGCAGGAAAAATATATCTGTTCTTCATGGTCTCTCCTCCATTTCTACCAACTACACATTTGCTTTTTATACTAGAATTTAATCCCTGTTATTCTTTCAATACTTTTCATTGTTCCTTTAGGAATCTCCTTGCTTGTACATTTAACTGGACATGTTCTTCCATCTGGATGCTTGTATATTTCATGTGAACCACTGGTTCTTTTTAATGACCAGCCTTCTTCTTTTATCTTCTTGATTACATCCTTGTATGTATATCCTACAGGAACCTCCATATTCTAAAATTATTTATATATGAATTGCTATTCTCTATGGTTATTATATACGTATTATTAACACGTGTCAATATTTTCTTGTGACTTTTACTGTTATAACAATAACATTATCTTATCCGTTGCAATTTCAATGATTACACTATGTTTAGCTTTTGGTTAATTATCAGAATATTCCGGATATATGGGCAAAAATTTGACAAAGTATATTTTTTGGTTTATTATACATGGAGCATCACAAATAGTTACAAATTGGTTACAATCTGTAACAAAATAAAGGAGGAGAATTATGGACAATACCAAAGCCAATGTGGCTAAAAAGGTAGTGGTCCTCTTACTTCTGGCTATAGTAATGACAATATCATTGGGAGTTAGTTCCTACCAGGGGGCAGAAATAACACTCACAGTGGAAGGTGAGACAATAAGGATGGTCTCATATTCATCAACAGTTGAGGAACTTCTAATGGACGAGGGGATTGAGTTTGACAAGGATACACTTGTTAAGCCTGATCTGGACACACTTTTAACACCAGGTTTAAAGATTACCGTAACAGACCCAAAGACATACACCATTGTTTTCAAGGATGAAACGACTGAGCTTACATCCTACAAGACAAGGGTTGAGGACATTCTTGAAGAGGCAGACATACATGTTGGGCCAAAGGACTTTTCAGAACCGGCCCTGAATTCAGAAGTAAAGACAAATACCACAATAGAGTTTTTCCAGGTTGAGGAAAAGCTGAGAGTGGAGAACACCTCTATTCCATTTGATACAGAGGTAATAAATAACATAAGACTGGACAAGGGTATTTCAAATACTCTCCAGGAAGGAAAAGACGGATTAAAAAGATCGCACATTAAGGACATATATATTAATGGTGAAATGTCTTCGTCTGTCGTAATCCTTGATACCGTAGCGTCGGAACCTCTTTCTCAGGTAATCGAAAGGGGAACTAACGATTTGGTATCCACATCAAGAGGAGATGTGCGCTTTAGAGAGGCAAAAATTCTCAATGCAAGCGCCTATGACCTTTCCTATGCAAGCACTGGAAAGAGACCTGGTGACCCGGGCTACGGAATTACAGCCTCAGGAACAACTGCACGACCTGGAACCGTTGCAGTGGATCCTCGCGTCATTCCCTTAGGGACCAAGCTTTACGTGGAGTCCCTGGATGGATCGAGAGATTATGGATTTGCTATAGCAGAAGATACTGGAGGAGCCATTAAAGGCAACAAAATTGACCTGTTTTACCATTCAAACGCCGAGGCAATGAGATTCGGCCGAAGAAATGTAAAGGTCTATATTCTGGACTAAGAGAAAAGATATCGCTTTTGCGATATCTTTTTTTAGTCCTTTATCTTCAGTTCAAAGACCTTTGTGCTCACTGGGTGGTTTTCTATTCCATGGGGGTGGAGGAATTCCCCCTCATCACTTGTAAAGCCCTCCTGATTGAAGATGCATCGTATTGAAAGGTCTCTGACCCTCCGCTCATCCTGGGCCTGAATATGCTTTTTTATAACTGAATGGGGTATCAGGCAGGAGGTCTGGTTTGCATTGTGGATCACCAGTAGGTAGCCTCCATTTCCCCTGATTGTATATGCTATTACTGGACATGTGGCACCCTCGTCAATAAACCTTAACTTTTTCCTAATTTCATCCGCCTGGTCCATCCTGAACTCCTGCCTCTCTTTTCTCAATCTTATCAGGTCCTTGATATATTTGAAAAGGTCAAGGTTTTCCTCCTTTAGTGACCAGTCCATACCGTTTATGGACATGGGGGCATTGTAGGTGTTTTCCCTGCCATCCTTGGTCCTCATGAACTCATTTCCGGCGTGGATAAAGGGGACTCCCTGGGAAAGTATCAGGATTGCATGGATAAACTTGTTGTACTCCACCAGGTCTTTTCTTGGCTTGTTTGGAAAGACCTTAAGTAGCTTGTCCTGGAGGATAAGGTTGTCGTGGGAGTTGGCATAGTTTATGGTCTCCCTTGCCATGGAGGCAAATCCGATCCTTGACTCGTCGAAAAATATGGAGCCTGCAATTCCCGTTTCAGTCGCCCTTTTTTGGTCCAGATTTCCCTGGGCAAACCCCTTCTCGTATCCGTCATTGTCTCCTTTTATGGCATTTCTGAAGTTGTCGTTGAACAGGGAGAAATGAAGCCTTCCCTGCTTGCCCTTTGAGGTTGTCTTGTGGGATGGCAGGGTTGTTATGCCACCCATCCAGGGCTCACCATAGATCAGGACGTCCTTCTTTATGGACCTGAGTCTCTCTACAGCCATTTCCACCGTATCAATATCAATAAGGGCCATCAGGTCGAACCTGAATCCATCTACCTTGTACTCTCTTAGCCAGTACTCCAGACTGTCCAGGACAAACCTTCTTGTCATGGGATTCTGGGTGTCCAGCTCATTCCCCACCCCGGACCCATTTGAAAAGGACCCGTCATCGGTTATCCTGTAATAGTAGTCAGGCACCAGGATATTGAAGTTGGAATCCTTGCTCCTGAAGGTGTGGTTGTAGACAACATCAAGTACCACCTTCAACCCTGCCTGGTGAAGTGCCATGACCAGGGTCTTGAACTCCCGGATCCTTGTCTCCGCCCTGTGGGGGTCTGTTGCGTAGGACCCTTCCGGAACGTTGTAGAGCTCTGGATCATAGCCCCAGTTGTAGTTGTCATCCCTGTGGGCGTATTCCCTTTCCTCCCTGACGGAGATAAAGTCGTTTACAGGCATCAGGTGGACATGGGTTATGCCCAGCTCAACAAGGTGGTCGATTCCCGTCTTCAGGTCCTTGTAGCTTGTTCCCCGCTGGGCCATTCCAAGGTAGGTCCCGGGCTTGCTTGCTCCAGCGGTCTCATCTCCTGTAAAGTCCTTGATGTGTGTCTCATATATGAAGGAGTCCACGGGAGAAATCTCCCCTGGCTCCCTGTGTCCCTGCCAGCCAGGCGGATCCGTATCCCTAAGGTCAATTATTGCCGACCTTAGGGAGTTGCAGGATGAACCGACACTGTAGGGGTCTGTCACCTCATATTTTCCTTCCACTATATAGGTGTAGTACCTGCCCTTCAGGTCACCCTTAATCTCTATGAAAAAGGTTCCATCCTCCTCCTTTTTCATGGGGTATTCCTTTCTTTTGATGCTCCTTGAATTCTCGTAGACTCTCAGGCTTATATCGCTTCTTACAGGTGAAAACACCCTGAAAAGGGTCCTTTCCGGACTGTAATCCATGCCCAGTTTCTTGTCTGTGGTTATATTCATGTGTACTGACATATCTGATCCTCCTATTTGGATGTCTGCTGCATTTTTTTCGCATACCTTGAAACAACTACATCTGATGCGAATTCTCCTATCAAGGCAATGTTGTGCAGCATTTTCACGGTCCATTTATCACCGGTCAGGTAGTCCGCTTCCATGGTCTGTATCCTGTCCTTGTATTCCACAAAGTCCCTCAGGACAAAGTTGTTGTCGTTGTATTTAAGGAGCATGTCGTGGATTCCCCTAAACTCACCTTCTCCAATTATATCCCTTTTGCCTAGAAGGGCATCCACAACCCTTCTTATATCCCTGTTAAGATAGTAGTATTCCTGTGAATTGTATTCCTTGGTATCATAGCATCGATTAACTTCTTCTGCCGTGATCCCAAAAAGCTCCATGGACCCGTCCATGGTATGGCCTCCAAGAAGCTCATTGGTCTCTTCCCTGCTGCCTATTGCAACTGCTCCGTTGATCATTGCCGTTAGTCCTGCCAGATGGAGTCCTCCCTTTGTTGGGGTGGTCAGGGAATGGGTGATATCAAGGGCAGGATAGACAAACTCCTCCTTCTTCAATGAAAGGTCGTGGACAAATATGACCTTTAGCTTTTCCCTGATTGTCACATCCCCATTTATGACATGGGCCAGCCTGTTGGCAAGCCTTATGATCTCCTTGCCTTCAAAATCATTTTCCCCAGCCTTGCCTCCGATGAAAACGGTTCTTGGGACCATGTCGATGTTTGGGTTTTCCTTAAGGTTGAGATAGGTATCCAGGACCCAAAGGAGCATGAGGACCTGCCTGTTTGAGGCTGAGACATCCTTGAGATAGCCATGGAATATGGTGTTTGGATCAAGGACTATGCCATCTTTCCTGTAAATCTCCTGGCATAGGGTCCTTTTGTTCTTTTCCTTCACATGGGAGATTCCCAGAAGCAGGTCCCTGTCACCTTCCATTTTAAGGAGCCTTTTTATAACTTCCGGATTCTCGACAAATTCATCCCCCAAGTAAGCCTCTATCAGGTCCCTTAAGGGAGGATTCCCTGAAAGTATCCACCTTCTGTGGGATACAGCCAGGGGATGTCCAATTGGTGGCCCCTCATACACTCCAGCCCCAGGTAGGTTGTATAGCCTGACCTGGTCATCCCAAAGAATTCCTGAGGATTTTATCCCCTCATCCAAGATTTCTCCAATGCTCCTTAGCCTGTCCAGGTACCTGTGGTGGATTTCCTCAAGGACCATCCAGAGTCTTGGAAGCCATTCCCTGAAGGTCTTTCCTTCAAGGGTGAGGAGGGTGTCCTCAAGGGCTACCAGGGGGGTGTAGAAGAAGGCTTCAGATGTTATCTCCCAGGCATGGTCCCACTCCAGCTTGTACTGGTCAACAAGCAGCCTCATAAGCTCTGGAACTGCCAAAAGCAGGTTTGTATCCATCATGAGGAATATGAAGTGGTCATTTAGGGTCTCCACCTTTCTTCCATTGGAAAGGTGGGTCTTTATGACATCCTGAAGAGCTCCAGAAACCAGGAGGTATTCCTGCTTGAACCTTTCCCTCCTGTTTTCCGTCGTGGAATCAAGGGGCTTTATCCTTCTGGTTATGGTTTCGTGGTCAAATAGCCTTAGGCGATTGCAAAAGCCATTTCTGTAGCCCAGGTAGGGCAGGTCGTAATACCTTAGGGTAAGGTCCTCTGTGTCTGAAGGGGTGAAGACAAGCCCCTTGTCTCCCATGGATATGTCCACCCTGCCACCGGTTGTCACCCTGTATTTCCTGTCTCCCTTGTAGAGCCAGTTCTTGCCCCTGACCCACCAGTTGTCCGGCTTTTCCAGCTGCTGGAAATTCTCCACTTCCTGACGGAAATAGCCTTCCCTGTAGAGAAGGCCATAGCCGATTGCGTTGTATGAACCACTTGCAAATGTATCCATAAGTCCGTTTGAAAGGTATCCGATGTCAGAATATCCAAGGCCCAGCTCCCTGTCCTCCAAAATAAGGTCATTGAGGTTGCACCCTCTCTTTTGGAGGGCTTCCTGGAGTGATTTGCCCTTATGAAGATAATCTATGTTCTTTCTCAGGAGGCTTCCCGGAAGGTACTCCATGGACATGTAGACCATGGTCATCCCCTGCCTGCTGTTTTTCTCAGTCCGGGACATCTGCCTTCCTATTGTCTCCCTGATATGGTAGCTAAGGGCCCTGTAGATCTCCTTGGAGGATGCCTCCTCCAGGGTCACAGCTCCATGCTGGTAGAGTATCTTTTGAATTTCTTCATCCGGTCTTTGGTCTAAAATAGTCATATTACCACCTCTGGTGCAGCAATGTATTGTAGAGTTTTGTGTATTCCTTTGAGGATTTCTCCCAGTCGTGCTTTGCCTCCATTGTCCTTTTCACAAGGCCATCCCAGGAATCCTTGTCTGAATATACCTCAAGGGCCCTCCTTATTGTGTGGAGAAGCTCATGGGCATTGTAGTTTGCAAAGGAAAATCCTGTCCCCTCCTGGGTGAACCCGTTGTATGGAATAACTGTATCCTTAAGTCCTCCAGCTTCCCTTACAACAGGTACGGTTCCATACCTTAGTGCAATAAGCTGGGATATTCCACAGGGCTCTGCCATTGAAGGCATTAGGAAAATGTCCGAACCTGCATATACCAGGTGGGCCTCCTCCTCGTTGAAGTAGATGTGGGCTGACATCTTGTCCGGATACTTCCACTGGAAGTGTCTGAACATATCCTCGTATTCCTTTTCGCCCGTTCCAAGGACCACAAGCTGTATATCATCCTGAAGAAGCTCATCCAGGATGTATCTCACCAGGTCCAGCCCCTTCATGTCCACAAGTCTTGACACCATTGAAAGGACTGGAACATCAGCCTTTACAGGCAATCCAAAAGCCTCTTGCAGGGCCTCCTTGTTCCTGGCCTTGTCACCTGGATCCTCCTTTGAATAGTGGTATGGTATCCTCTTGTCCGTTTCCGGATTGTAAAGCTTGTAATCTATTCCGTTTATTATTCCCATTAGCTTGTACTCGTGCCTTCTGATTATCCCCTGAAGACTTTCCCCGTAAAACTCGTACTTTATCTCCTGTGCATAGGATTGGGACACGGTTGTCAGGGCATCACAATAGACGATTCCAGCCTTCATGAAGTTCACCATCTCGTAGTACTTGAGACCCTCCTCATGGTAGTAGTCTCTCGATATCCCCGCAAGACCCAGTATTGAAGGAGGGAATATCCCCTGGTACTTGAGGTTGTGTATTGTAAAGACGGTCTTGATGTCCCTGTAATACTGGTCTCCCTTTCCAAAATCCTTGATGTATAGGGGGATCAGGCCCGTGTGCCAGTCATTTGCATGAACTATGTCGGTTTCCAGGTCCAGCTCCTTGATCATCTGGACTACAGCCTTGTTGAAAAACACAAACCTTTCCCCATCGTCATACATGCCGTAGAGGGCATGCCTGTGGAAGTAGTACTCGTTGTCAACGAAATACACATCCAGGCCATCCTCCTGGTAGAGATGGATTCCTGCGTACTGGCGCCTCCAGTCAAGGTCCACATAAAAGTCCCTAACCTTTTTCATTTTCTGTCTGTACTTATCTCCCACCTTGGAATAGAGGGGAAGAACAACAGACACCTGGTGTCCCTCCTCCTGAAGGGCGTAGGGCAGTGAGCCCGCCACATCAGCCAAGCCTCCGGTCTTTGCGAAGGGGGCCATTTCAGAGGCCACAAATAATATTTTCATCCCCATCAATCCTTTCTGATCTCCTGCTTCTTCTCAACTATAAAGGGCATCAGCATGCTGCCGGCTATCCTTACGTCCTCTCCAACTATTCCCTGCTTGTCCATAATGGAGTTGATGACCGCTGCATTTTCATGAATTTCAGACTTCTGCATGATTATTGAATTCTTGACTATTGCACCCTTCTTGATCTTGACTCCCCTGAATATTATTGAATTCTCAACGGTTCCTTCGATTACGCATCCATTTGCAACAAGTGAGTTCTGGACTGATGAGTCCTCAGTGTATAGGGTTGATGGTTCGTCCTTTGTTTTTGTGTATATTATTCCATTTGAATAGAAGAGTTCCCTGGCTATATCCTTTTTCAAGAGGTTCATGTTTGCATCGTAGAAGCTTTTGAGGTTCCTGATGCTCTCAACGTGTCCCTTGAACTCGTAGCTGTTGAGCTTGTATTTGTCCTTGTTGATCAGGATGGTCTCAAGAAGGTTATCCGACTCCCCTCTCTCGATGGCCTCCTTCACAAGCTTCATGAAAACCTCCTTCTTAAGGAATCCCATCTTCAGGTACATGTTGAATTCTCTTTCAGTACCCAGGTTTGTCCCTATGTTAAGAACGGTTCCGTCATCACCTATATTCATCTTTTGGGTATTGACATACTCTCCAAAGGGGTCACTCTGCTTCTTGTAGATAAAGGTGATATCCGCATCACTCTCCTTGAAAAACCTGAAGGCCTCATTTAGGTCCACCTTGGCAAGTATATTGGGGTGGTTTATGAATACATAATTTTCCTTAGCCTGGTCGAAGAAGTCTTTTGTGGTGTAATACTGGGGAATCTCCCCCGTCCTTTTTGCCGACAGGCCGTGACTGACCGGTGGAAACAGGAAGAGTCCGTTGAACCTTCTATTCAGGTCCCATGCCTTTCCATCACCCACATGGTCCATTGTTGACCTGACCTTCTCCCCTGTGTAAACTGCAACTGTCCGTATCCCGTGATTGACCATGTTTGACAGACTGAAGTCGATAAGCCTGTACCTCCCTGCAAAAGGAAGCATATATACCGGTCTGTGGACACAAAGGGCTCCAAAGTTGTTTTCTATGTTTGCACCGCTAATTATTCCTAGACATTTTTCCATCCTTTTCGCCTCCTTATTCCACCGAGATTCCTTCCTCAGAGACAAGGTATATGTTCTCTGAGTCTTCCTGTCCGATCACTTCTCCTGCCTTTACGGTCATCCCTTCTGATATGACTGCCCTGTATACCTTGGCTCCCTTCTCGATGACGCAGTTGGAATGGACCACGCTGTCAACCACAACAGCATCATCCTCTATGACCACATCACTGAAGAGTATGCTGTTCATCAAGGTACCCCTGATATAGCAGCCCTCGTTTACCAGGGCGTTCTTTACGATTGAGTTCCGCGCAAGATATTGTGGTGGCAGGTTTCTGGTTCTTGTGTATATCCTCCAGTCCTTGTCGTAAAGGTCAAGGGTGTTCATGGGGTCAAGCAGGTCCATGTTGGCTTCCCAATAGCTCTTGACGGTTCCAACATCCTTCCAGTATCCATCAAAGACCCAGGCATACATCTTCTTGCCTTCCTCCAGCATCATCGGAAGTATGTTCTTGCCAAAGTCATTGTCTGAATCAGGGTTTTCATCATCCTTGATCAGGTAGTCCCTTAGCTGCTTCCAATCAAACATGTATATCCCCATTGAAGCCATGTTGTTCTTGGGGTTTTCAGGCTTTTCCTCAAACTCAACGATCTTGTTCTCCTGGTCCACATTGATGATCCCAAACCTGGATGCCTCATCCCAGGGGACCTCCATGACGGCGATTGAAACATCAGCCCCCTTGTCCTTGTGGGCTCTGAGAAGCTCTGTGTAGTCCATCTTGTAGATGTGGTCTCCCGACAGTATGAGCACATACTCCGGATTCATCTCATCCAGAAAGTCAATGTTCTCAAAGACTGCATTTGCTGTACCTGTGTACCATCGCCCACCATCCTCCGATGTGAATGGCGGGAGTATCCTTAAGCCTCCAATGTTCCTGTCATAGTCCCATGATGAGCCTATGCCAATGTGTGTGTTGAGAAGGTAGGGCTTGTACTGGGTAAGTATTCCAATGTCATCAATACCTGAATTTGTTGCATTACTCAATGCAAAATCTATGATCCTGTACTTGCCACCAAAGGGCACTGCGGGTTTTGCTATTTTCTTGGTCAAAGTCTTTAGTCTTGAGCCCTGACCTCCGGCCAGAAGCATTGCAACAACCTTGCTTTCAATCATATTACTTCCCTCCTGTCCTTTTTTCTTCCTTCAGCTTCAGATACATTGCCCCAAGAGGGGGTAGCTCAACCCTGATGCTGTATGGTCTGTCGTGAAACTTTTCGTCGGTTGCCTTGTAGGATTTTATTCTCTTGGTGTTTCCACCATATCTTTGATGGTCACTTGTAAAGACCGTCCTGTAGGTTCCCTCCTCCAGGACTCCGATTGGGTAGTCTGGCCTTGGAACAGGGGTAAAGTTGAATATGCATACAAGCCTGTTTCCATCCTTGTCTATCCTTTCAAAGGAGATGATGCTCTCCTGCCAGTTCTGGTGCTCGATCCACTGGAATCCCTCGTAGGATGTATCCACTTCAAAAAGGCATTTCTCGTCCTTGTAGAGGGTATTCAGGTCCTTGACGTACTTGTGGAGCTTCTGGTGCATTTCATAGTCCAGAAGGTGCCAGTCAAGTCCCTCGTACTCCCTCCATTCGATAAACTGTCCAAACTCTCCCCCCATGAAGAGGAGCTTCTTGCCCGGGTGGGCGTACATGTATTGGTAAAGGAGTCTGAGGTTGGCAAACTTATCCTCATAGAAGCCTGGCATCTTATCCAGGAGTGATCGCTTTCCGTGTACCACCTCGTCGTGGCTAAGGGGAAGTATGAACCTTTCCGAAAAGGCATACATCATACTGAATGTCAGGGCCTGGTGGTGGTCTTTCCTGTAGATGGGATCCAACTCCATGTACTTCAGGGTATCGTTCATCCATCCCATGTTCCACTTGTAGTTAAAGCCCAGGCCTCCCTCATCAAGGGGGTGGCTCACCTTTGGCCATGCGGTTGACTCCTCGGCTATCATCATTGTGCCGGGATAGTTCTCAAATACCACCGAATTAAGCCTTTTTATGAACTCAATGGCCTCGATGTTCTCCCTGCCGCCGTACTGGTTTCTTATGTCCCTGCCTCCAAAATCAAGGTAGATCATGTAGGCAACAGCATCTATCCTAAGTCCGTCTATGTGGTAGTAGTCATGCCAGTAGAGGGCGTTTGAGATCAAAAAGCTCAAGACTTCAGGCTTGGAGTAGTCGAAGTTCAGGGTCCCCCACTGGTCGTTTTCAGCCCTGTTCCTGTCCAGGGATTCAAAGCAGTAGCTTCCGTCAAATCTTGCCAGACCGTGGTCATCCCTGGTGAAATGGGCGGGCACCCAGTCAAGAAGCACCCCTATCTCATTCTGGTGGCATTGGTCCACCAGGTACATGAAGTCCTTGGGTGTTCCAAACCTGCTGGTTGGGGCAAAGTAACCCGTGACCTGGTATCCCCAGGATGCATCCAGGGGATGCTCCGCAATTGGCATCAGTTCAATGTGTGTGTAGCCCATTTTCTTTACGTACCTGACAAGGTCATCCGCCAGTTCCCTGTATGAGTAGGGTTCTCCCCCCTCCTTCATTTTCCAGGAGAGTAGGTTAACCTCATATATTGACACGGGAGAATTCTGGTGGTTATCCTTTCTGGTTCTCATCCACTTCCTGTCCTGCCAGTTGAAGCCCTTTATGTCGTAAACCTTGGAATCGGTCTCAGGCCTTGTTCCCGCATGGAAGGCAAAGGGGTCCGCCTTGTACCTGACCTCTCCAGTTTCGGCAATTATCCTGTACTTGTATTTGTCGTAATCCTGGACATCCTGGACAACTATTGACCAAAGGCCGCTGCCTGGTATCCTCTCCATTGGAAGACTCCACTCATGCCAACCATTGAAGTCTCCTGTCAGGTAGACCTCCCTGGCCCTTGGAGCCCAGACCACAAACCGGTGACCTTTTTTTCTGCCCTTCTTGTATGGATGCGCTCCCATGAATTCATAGGCCCTGTGAAAGGTTCCCTCGTGAAAAAGGTATGCATCCAGTTCTCCATCATCTATGTAGAAGTATTGAACTTCATTTCTATCGGTCATATCCAGCCCTCCATTCTCTTTCCAGGTTATCCTTATCTGCAATTTGTGCAAGTGTGAAAAAAGGTATAGCTATACCTTTGTATATCTATACCCCAAAAATGTGTCTTCTTTCTGGATATAATTCTTTTTTGCCAATAATTGGAGCTTTTCTTCCAGTCTGCCAAGGGTCAGGATAACCCCTTCATCCTTTTCCAGGTCCTGGATCACTCCAAGCAGGTCCGATTCCATGATGGGCAGCCTTTCCATGATCAGTTGAAGGTACTTTTCCTCATCCTCCCTTGACTGCTTCCTTAACTCGTCAAAGGGGTTCAGGGTGTGGGGGCTTGAGCTGTAGGCAGCCCTGACCCTTGCAAAGAGGGTCCTTCCCATAAGGGCTGAGGATATGAAGACATCACCGGTCCTGAGGTATGGCAATCTCTTGGCCTCCTCCTGGGTTATGTCGGTTTCCTCCCTGATTGTATCTATGTCAGAGGCACGTACGGTCCTGAAGATGAACTTGGTGTTGAGCTGTGCCGTGATGGTCTCATCAAGAAGCGTGGGCCTCTGGGTTGCAAGGATAAGGAAGACTCCGTACTTCCTTCCCTCCTGGGATATTTCCCGGAGTATGGACTTTGAAGGGGAATCATAGCCCTTGGGTGCAAAGTTGTGAGCCTCGTCTGTGACTATCATGAAGGGTGGGAAGTAGTCTCCCGCTTCCCTCTTGTATAGGGAATCCTTGTAGTCCCTTCTCTTGTGGTAGATGTTGTTCAACAGATAGGTGCTGTAGACCTGGAGGATCCTGGTGCTTCCCTGGATTACAACAAGCTTTCCATCCTGGAGCTTATTCTCGATTTCCCTGCTGTCCTTTGAGAATATGCCCTCGTTGGAGAGCCTTCTCAGCCTCCACAGGACGCCCTTCACCGAATTGTAGTTGCAGGTCTTGTCGTAGGATAGGTAGAGGTCCTTCCTGTCCTCCCAGGATTCCCTCTCACTTTGGGATGTGGCACCTGCTATCCTTCTTTCTATTCGCTCCAGGGACCCTTCCTCCTGGGCTTCGGTCAGGCCCTCAAGCCTGCCTAAAAAGCTAGTGAAGGAGTCCCTTCTCTTAAACATCACATCCACAACCCCGTTCATGGCATCGGAAAGGGGACTTGCCGCATCCAGGAGGTTCTTCAAATCTCCCGCTGAAAGGTCCTCAAACCTTACACCTACATGGGCTCCAACCTGAAGACATGCAAACATGGAGGCGAAGCTTTCTTCACCCTCCTTCAGGTATTCTGGACTCTCGGAGAAGTCCATCTCAAAATGGGGGTCCAGAACTATAGTAGGAATTTCCTTTTTCATGATCTCTTCAAGGAGGACCCTCAACCCGAAGGACTTACCTGAGCCGGACCCTCCGAAAACCCCAATGTGGGGATAGTGGTGCATTGACCTGTAGTCCATTATGAATGGAAGCTCCCGCTGTCTTTTCAATCCCCCCTCCTCAAAGGTGTAGAGGATGTCCTTGAGTTTTTCATCCATGTCCTGGGCCACGTCGTCGGTGTTTCTTATGACTCCCAGTACCAGGCCGTTTTCAGGGTCTGTCTTTACCATGATGTCCTTGATTTCATGGAACTTTGGCAGCCTGACATCCGACCCGGTCTGGACAGGATAAAGTGCCTCGTTAAGGAGCCTTACCTTTGCGATGTAGATGGTGTCCTCGTCCACGTCATAGCCAAGGGCCCTTAGACTTTCAAGGACTGCGTTGTCAACAAAGTCCCCTCCGATGTCCAGGGGAATGTAGCGGTTGAAGGTCCTTGCCTCCACCACTTCGCCAATCAGGTCCTCCTGGAAGGGGTCCTGGATAAGGAGGAACTCGTTTATGCGGAAGTTCCTCTCCTTTGAGCCTACGTAAAATTCCTGCTGTGTTGTTATTCCTACAACCTTCATTTTTTAACACCCCACTTAATAATTCACAGTTCACAATTCACAATTCACAATGAAAAACCTTCTCTAATTCACAGTTCATACCCTGTCACTGAAATATCTCAGAATCAAAAATTCTGGATATTTCTATTGCTGTGCACAAGCAAATAACAATTCACAATGAAAAAGATTCTTTAGTTAATAGACCAAATCAAATCAATTCCATAAGCAGCTCACAATTAACATTTTCAAGAGGACGACTCCAAAGCTACAGGATCCTTAGTTTCACTCAAGATGACTTAGTATTTGTCACTCTGAGCCAAGCGAAGAGTCTTATGACCCTGGCTGGCATCCCAAGAAATTGTGCATTGTGAATTGAGAATTGAGAATTGTCTTCTCAATTTCTCTTATCCCTCTCCGACACAAAAAACCTCTCATATACTCCCCGGTCAAGATACCTCTCAAGCATCCCCTTCATCATCTGGTCGGAAATCTTGACCTCCCTGTCTACGATGTCTATCCATAGGGGGACTCCACGACTGTTCTGCGGTGTAAGGGAGAGTACGAGTCTGGCCATCTGGGTCAGGTGTTCCCTCTGACTCTCAATTATATCCAACCCGATAGCCATGGGTGAAAGTGAGCTCCTGAGAAATGCGGAACTGTAGCCCATGGGCTCCTTCTTGCTTACAGACTCATCTATCAGAAGCAGGTCTTTGTAGTCCAGAAGACCAAAGAGAAGCTCCCTGTCATAGAGGTTTCCCTTAAGGTCCGGGTAGGCCTTTTTCAGCCGGTCTCCAATAACCCTTGTCTTGATGTCCTTGATCACACCCACAAGTATGGTTCCTGTTTCCTCACACAAGCGGACCAGGTCCTCCCACACATCCCCTGCGTAGATGTTGTACCTTATCAGTCCACCGTCCATGAGAATGGCGTAGGGTTTGTGGACCTGAATGGACCTTATGGCAGCCTGAACCTCAAGGCCCGCAAGCTTCTGGTTTTTCTGCTCCTCCCTCTCTTCACCCTCCTGGTCTTCTTCATCTGTGATGATGGGAGTGAATATTTCCGCCAGGTAAAGGGGGTCCTCCCTCTTTATGGTGGTCAAGGCAAGGGCCTGATAAACCTCTATAAAGTGTGGAAAGTTTCCTCCTGCCCGATTGCTGGATCCGTCAACCCCACATATCCCTCCCCTTTCCTCAAGGTCTGCAAGCTCCTGTGGTGTCAGGGGTTCAATCTTTTTAACAAGGCCTATTTCATTTCCAATGAAGTCTTTAAGCCTATTCTTGTCCCCATCCAGGATCAAACCATACTTTTCCTGGATGGCTGTATTGATGGTCTGGAGTTTTGTTTTAAGTTCACCGTTTAATGGATACATTATTTTCCCTCACTTCATTGTAATGCCACTTGAAAGTTATTGACTTTTTATGGAAAGTATGGTAATATTTTGGTTAGGTTATTATGTTAACCTAATTGGGAGGTGGTTAGATGAAATCCACTGGAATCGTTCGTAAAGTGGATGAGCTAGGTAGAGTAGTGATACCTATAGAGCTCAGAAGAAATCTAGACATCCAGGTTAAAGACCCACTGGAGATATTCGTAGATGAGGACAAGGTTATCCTTAAGAAGTTTTCCCCATCATGTATCTTTTGTGGCGAATCCAAAGGTGTGGAGGATTTCAAAGGCAAGAATATCTGCCAGGGCTGCCTAGAGGAGCTTTCGGCAAAATAGGACCACATAAAAAAGCATTCGGACCCTTCCGAGTGTTTTTTTATTACGAATAGGAAATTTCTACTACTTCTTATACTGAAATTTCCGTACATGAGTATCATAAAAAGCTACCTCTATGCATTTCGGATGCTTTTTTTATGCCCTTTTATGCCCTAATCCAGGTCCAGACTTTCCTGGTAAACCTGGTTTCTAGGTAGTCCATGGACACGAACAAGTTCCTTGACGGCTTCCTTCTTGGTCATTCCACCCTCAAGAAGCCTCCTAAGCTCCTCCTTTATATCCACCTCTTCAGCTTCGACCACTTCAGCACCCCTTACAACAAGGACCATCTCCCCCTTAAGGGTTCTTTCATTTGCAACAGAGAGGATCTCTTCCAATCCACCTCTGATTGTCTCCTCGTAATGCTTGGTCAACTCCCTGGAAAGGGATGCCTGTCTGTCTCCAAGAACAGCCACCATATCCTGGAGGCTGCCTGCAATCCTGTGGGGACTTTCATAAAAAATCAAGGTTCTCCTTTCATCCCTTATGCTCTCAAGGGCTTTTTTCCTATCTGTACTCCTTGAAGGGAGAAAACCTTCAAAGGCGAATTTTTCCGTTGGAAGCCCGGAGATCACAAGTGCCAGAAGTGCTGCCGATGGCCCTGGAAGTCCCACAACCTCTATTCCCTCTTCTATTGCCAGCCTTATTAGGTCCTGTCCAGGATCTGATATTCCGGGCATTCCCGCATCGGATACAAGGGCTATTGTCCTTCCCTCCTGAAGCTCTTGTACCAGATGGGGTCCCTTTTCCCTGATGTTGTGCTCATGGTAGCTGGTCATGGGCTTTTTGATCTGGAAGTGGTTGAGGAGCCTGAGGGTATGTCTGGTATCCTCCGCAGCAATCAGGTCCACCTCCTTAAGTATTTTCAGTACCCTAAGGGTAATGTCATCAAGGTTTCCTATTGGTGTTGGACAAATATACAGTGTTCCTGCTTCCATTCTCTCACCTGCTCATTCCGTAGATTTCATAAATCTCTTCGTTGTACTTGCCATTTTCATCGTAAACAACAATTGGGTCCCTGTACTTAAAATCACTCTTTCCACCCTTTACAGCCTCAACCATAAATAGGTTTGGCTGTTTGCCAGGCTTGGGGTGGACCCATTGCATGTATTTTGGCTCCAGGCCGTGCCTTCTTAAGGTACAAAGCACATCCACCAGTCTGTTGGGACGGTGTACCATGTAAAGCTTACCCAGGGGTTTTAATATGTATTGGCCTACAGCTGCGATGTCTTCCAGGGTGGCGGCTATTTCATGCCTTGAGATGGCAAAGTTGTCCTCCCTGTTGACAATGGCTCCGCCGGGCTTCATATATGGTGGATTGGTTATGACTGTATCCACACTTGCCTTGCCAAGTGTTTCCGGCAGGTCCTTTAGGTCTGAATGGAGTATCTTTATCCTGTCCTGAAGTGAGTTCAACTTTACAGTTTCCTGGGCCATTTCAGCCACTTCCTCCTGGATTTCAACCCCATACACAAGGGATACTCCTTGCTTGTCAGCTATCCTCAAGGGTATGATCCCCGTTCCCGTCCCCAGGTCCACAACAACCCCCTTTGCCTTGCAAAAGTGGGAGAGGAGTATGGCATCGATTCCGTAGGAAAAAAGGTCCTTGTCCTGTATTATCTTGTATTCAGTTCCTGGAACCAGGTCTATTCGTCTCATTTTAAACCTCTCTTCGGTCAATTCTCATTTCACAATGCACAATGCACAATTTCTTGGGATGCCAGCCAGGGTCATAAGACTCTTCACTTCGTTCAGAGTGACAATGATTGTGGTTTTCAAGCTCTTAACTCTTAGATCTTAATTCTTAGATTTGCTTATTGTTCACTGTTCATTGTTCACTGTTCTTTGTTCACTGTCTTTAACTCTTACCTCTTAGATATTAACTAAATACCCGAGATGTCTCGACTACGCTCGACATGACATTTTGTCATCCTGAGTGCAGCGAAGGATCTTTCTTTGTCTATAGTTCAAAGCATTAAGACTCTTCACTTCGTTCAGAGTGACAATGATTGTGGTTTTCAAGCTCTTAACTCTTAGATCTTAATTCTTAGATTTGCTCATTGTTCACTGTTCACTGTTCACTGTTCTTTGTTCACTGTTCTTTGTCTTTAACTCTTAACTCTTAGATATTACTTATTAACTAAAACCCAGCCCCCCCGCTTCGTTAGGGATGAAAACTTCTTTTCAATTGTGAAATGTGAATTGAGAATTGTGAATTGTCTTTTCTATATCTGTACTAAAAAAGACCCATATACGGGTCTTCTTAGGATTCTAAGTACTACTCTGGCTTTGGTGCGTCTACTGGACATACAGCAGCACAAGCGCCACAGTCAATGCATTTATCTGCGTCGATAACATAGATATCGCCAGGAGATATTGCTTCTGTTGGGCATTCTGGTTCACATGCTCCACATGCGATACAATCATCATTAATTATATAAGCCATTCTTTTCACCTCCTGTAAAATGAAATTGCTTGGTTATATTTTAACAGAAATAACTAGCTTTTAAAAGATGTAACATCAAAATATATTAAAAACTTGCTAATCCTCCAGGCCTCTTACATCCTCGTCCTTGGAATTTCTATTGTTGTTGTGGTATCTCTGGTAGCTGGAATCATATTTGCCGGTTCTTTGAATTTCATCAACCTGGAACTGCAGGATATCCTCTGTTCCATCCTGTAGCTTAACCTTTGCCTTAACCCTTTCAAGGAGGGTGTAGGTGTCCACAATGATTCCCCTTCCCTGGGGTGTTGTGACTATGTCCCCAACATTCGGCATCTTTTCAAGAAGTTCCTCATAGGTGTCCTGCTCGTACTTGAGGCAGCACATGAGCCTTCCGCAAAGACCGGATATCTTGGTTGGGTTCAAGGACAGGCTTTGTTCCTTTGCCATCTTGATTGATACAGGGGCAAATTCACCCAGGAATCTTGTACAGCAGGTTACCTGTCCGCAGGGTCCCACTCCACCGATCATCTTTGCTTCGTCCCTTACTCCGATCTGCCTAAGCTCTATCCTGGTTCTGAATATTGACGCCAGGTCCTTCACCAGGTCCCTGAAGTCTACCCTTCCATCGGCTGTAAAGTAGAAAATCACCTTGTTGTTGTCAAAGGTATACTCCACATCCACTAGCTTCATGTCCAGATTGTGGTCGGCAACCTTCTTTTCGCATATTTCAAGGGCTTCCTTGGCCTTCTTCTTGTTTTCCCTGTGGGTGTCAAAGTCCTCATCAAGGGCAATTCTAAGTACCTTCTTAAGGGGTGTCACTATTTCCTCCTCAGTGACCTCCTTGGGTCCAACAACCACATGGCCAAACTCAACTCCCCTTGCAGTCTCAACGATTACAAAATCATTGTTCTGAACCTCTATCTTATCGGGATCGAAATAATAAATCTTCCCGGCTTTCTTAAATCTCACTCCTACTACTTTTATCATCAAAACTCCTCCTGTATTTTAAACAACATCGTCTCTATGGACAGCTGGTAATTAACATTTAGCTGTATATTCACGGACGTATCCTGTATCTTCTTTATTATACCATTTATTCTCTCGAAATCCAGGAAAGATTGTTCTGATAACAATAACTCTTTATCGCTGTTTATAACAAGGCCCATGTCTCCTGTTGACTTGTAGACCATAAGGTCCCTGAACCAGAAGAGCATAATGTCCAAAAGCTCCTGGACCCTGTCCTTTTCATCAGTGAACCTTTCAACAGCTGAAAATATCTTCCAGGACTCACCTTTAATTGAGGAATCAATAAGGTCAATAATCCAATCCCTCAGCTGGAAGAAATCTTCAGAATCGGACAGCTGGACCGCCCTTCCCAGGGACCCCTTGGAAAAGTCTGCAAGGAATTTTGCCTGGCTCATTTCCACACCTTCCCTTTGGACCAAATGGTCTGCAACTAGGCTCACAGGAATCTGGCCAAACCTTATCTGCTGTCCCCTGGACATTATGGTTGGAAGGAGGTTCTTGGGGCTTGATGTGACCAATATCATATGTACGTATGCAGGTGGCTCCTCAAGGGACTTGAGCATTGCATTCTGGGCTTCCTTGTTCATAAGGTGTGCCTGGTCCATGAGAAACACCTTCCTGTCCCCCTGGAATGGGGACATGGACATGCCCCTGATTATCTCTTCGACCTGACCCTTTTTTATGATTCCCTTTTCAGGCTCGATCTCATGGTAGTCAGGATGGTTTCCGTGGTCAAATTTCATGCAGGAGCTGCAGGTGTTGCAAGGCTCCTCTCCCTTGTTCCCACACAAAAGAGTCTTGGCAAAAGTCCTCCCTAATGTTCTTTTACCAAGACCTTCCTCTCCTTCAAACAGATAGAAGTGACTAATATTATTGTTTTTAACCGCTCTCTTAAGACTTTGGACCACCCATTCATGGCCCACAATATCCTTGTAATCCATAGAACTCCTCCAGACTACACCCTCTGATAGCTGTCGATGGGAACAACAAAAAGGTTGGCTCCCACTGTTACCTGCTCGTCTCCATTCTGAACCTTCTGCTTCTTGCAGATTCCAGCTATAAGCTCACTTATCCTGTCCACCTGGTCATCATCCACACCAATCAGCAGGGTTGTGTTTCCCTTTGACAGGAAACCACCGGTTGAAGCCAGTTTTGTGGTTCTTATCTTTTCAGACATAAGCTTTCTTACTACCTTGTTTGAGTACTGTTCATCAATGATGGCGATAATTAGCTTCATATGGGACCTCCTAAATCTTTATATGCTGCTCCACATCCAGAACAAACACCGTTGCCCCTCCTACCTTTACCTCCAGAGGATATGGAATATATGTATCCCCTGGCATTGTTACGGTCAGCAGTGATGTGGTGATTTCCCTGGTCTTGCAGTTTCTTTCAATGACTTCAACTACCTCATCCACCTGATCATTCTCAACACCACTTAGGAGTGTTGTGTTTCCAGCCTTTAGAAATCCACCGGTTGAGGCAAGTTTGGTAACCCTGAATTCCTTTTCAGTTAGCTCATTTATCACGTTTTGTGCATCCTGGTCCTGAACTATAGCTACAATCAGTTTCATCTTTTCTCCTCCTTGGGTCTCAAAAGCTTGTCTATGGCTTGGATTGTCTGCCTGTAAACCTCATCAATGGGCTTGGCGGCATCCACTAGGGTGATATTCTCGGGATATTTCTCCAACAGGGTCATATAGCCTTCGTAGACCTCCCTGTGGAAGAGGCCCCCCTCAGCCTCAAGCCTGTCTCCGCCTTCCTTTGTCTTCCTCAGAAGTGTCACCTCGGGATCAACGTGGAAGAAGAGTATCAAATCAGGGTATACCCCCCTTAAACCAAAATCGTTTATGGCCTTGACCTGGTCCACCCCAAGCCCTCTTCCAACTCCCTGGTAGGCAAGGCTTGAAAGCAGGAACCTGTCACAAACCACGGCTTTTCCCTGGTCAAGGGCAGGTAGTATCTTCTCATGAACATGCTGGGCTCTGGATGCAGCAAATAAGAGGGCCTCTGTTTCAGGTCCCATGTTTGCATTGTCCCTGTCTACTATAAGATGTCTGATTTTCTCTCCAATTGCTGTTCCACCGGGTTCCCGGGTTGTTACGTGGTCAATTTGATGCTCAACCAGGTATTGGTCTATCAGGTTCATCATGGTTGACTTTCCCGACCCGTCCGGTCCCTCCAGCGCTATAAACTTGCCCCTCATATCCACCAACTCCTTATTCAGTAACTACTACATAATCCTTATTATACCCCATTAGACCAACGATATCCATACCGTTGTCCATTAGGAAGAGAAGATGTTCGTAGATTTCCTGTGTGATTTCCTCGCCTGGTACAAGCAGTGGAATTCTA
>CALGAG010000262.1 GCA_937951995.1 uncultured Bacillota bacterium | reverse complement strand
AATAACATTTGAGGAGCTAGCAGAAAGGATATGGAGGATAGAAAACTTCCTGAACAGATACATTTCCGGTCCCAGACAGGAAGAGCTGATTGAGCTTTATGAAAACAGGCTAACCGCCTATTACAAGGGTCTTCCAAACACTCCTATCGCAGCTTATGATAGCGGAGAGATTCTGGAGAATGTATACGAATCCTACGAAAGCACAGCAGCCAATGACGGTTATGTGACATCCAGCATGATCGGTGAGTACAGGATAGCTATAAGGGACAACGATATGATAGTGGATGATGGGATACTAGCCCTTGCAGACCAGTATATAGATGAGTCTGTAAGAGTGTTGACAGAGTTCAAATAGTAGCAGTCAATAGGGGCCGGATGGCCCTTTTATTGTGTTGTGGTCCGAATTAAGGGTATATATGTTAAAGTTTATGAAAGGAGTGGTACGATGAGTGAATTGATAGACAATAGAAGTAAAAAGCCATATGACAAGGAGAAACTGGAAAAGCTTAAGGAGGTAATAAAGGAGCTGCACGAAGGTAAGACTGTACAGGAGGTTAAGGCCAAGTTCGCCGACGTTCTTGAGGGCACATCGCCACTAGACATATCCAGGATGGAGGTTGAGCTGGTTAAGGATGGATTGCCCATAGAGGAAATTCAGAATCTGTGTGATGTGCATGCAGAAGTTTTCAAGGGATCCTTAGAAGAGATACATCATCCTGATGAGGTTCCTGGACATCCGGTCTATACCCTCCGTCAAGAGAATATGGCATTGACCAACATAATGGAAGAGGTCATTCCAGAAGACCTTGAAAGGTTTATGGAGGATGATTCCGATGATAACAGGTTTAAGCTTGTCGAAGATATAAATCTTCTATGGGACATAGACAAGCATTACAGCAGGAAGGAAAACCTTATATTTCCATATCTTGAAAAGGCTGGAATAACTGCACCTCCACAGGTAATGTGGGGAGTGGACGATGAAATCAGAGACAAGATCAAGGCCGCTAAGAAGGAGCTTGTTGACTACTCAGGCGACAAGGACCTGGTTAAGGAGAAGATACTTGCAGCAACTGAGCAGGCTATTGATATGATATTCAAGGAGGAGAGCATCCTCTTTCCAATGACCCTGGATACCCTGACAGAGGACGAGTGGATCAAGGTGTACGAGGGGTCTGAGGAAATTGGTTATGCAGTCATACCCCCTCAAAAGGAGTGGGAGCTTAAAAGGGTCAATGTGGTAAAAAAGGAAGAGGATAAGGGGATAACTGAAAGCGGCTTTGTAAGATTCGAGACAGGGATACTCTCTTCCAAAGAGCTTGAGCTTATGCTGAACCATATTCCCGGAGACTTCACCTTTGTTGACAAGGACAACATAGTAAAATACTTCTCTCAGGGAAAGGAGAGAATTTTTGCCAGAACAAAGGCGATTATCGGAAGAACCGTTGAGAATTGTCATCCGCCCAAGAGTGCCCACATCGTAGAGGACCTTGTGAATGACTTCAAGGCTGGAAAGAAGGATTCAGAGAGCTTCTGGATTCAAATGGGTGAAAAGTTCATCCTTATCCAGTATTTTGCAGTTAGGGATGAAAATGGAGAGTTTATGGGAACCCTGGAACATTCCATGGATATCGCACCCCTAAGGGAATTGGAGGGGGAAAAAAGATTGATGTCCTAGGACCTTGGAGGGATAGGTTCGTGAAGTTCAGCAATGGAGGTGATTGAGGTGAATAAGGTTTTAGTTATGCTGGCCAATGGTTTTGAGGAAGTTGAGGCTTTGACTGTTGTGGATTACCTGAGAAGAACCGGAATTGAAGTGAAGATGGTCTCCACTGAAAAGGGTCTGGAGGTTGAGGGAGCTCATGGAATAAAGGTTTTGGGAGACCTAATGATAGATGACATAAAGGCCCCCTTGAATTACAGGGGAATCTTCATTCCGGGAGGACTTCCTGGAGCAACAAACCTGAGGGACGACTCAAGGGTGATCGATCTGATCAAGACTCTTGCGGGGGGAGAAAAGATGATAGCCTCAATATGTGCAGGACCTATTGTGCTTTGCAAGGCAGGAGTGATTGACGGGAAAAAGGTGACCAGCTATCCTGGCTATGCCAGAGACCTTGTAGGGGCTGTCTATAAGGAGGATATGGTGGTGAGGGATGGAAACATCATCACATCAAGGGGACCTGCCACCGCTGTCTACCTTGCCATGGAAGATCGGAAGAGCGTCGTGTAGGGAAAGAGTGTA
>CALGAG010000261.1 GCA_937951995.1 uncultured Bacillota bacterium | reverse complement strand
ACGTGCGGAGTCCTCGGGAACATATCCATGCACTTGACTCGCCTGATATCATATCCCCTGTCCTTGAAGATCTTAAGGTCCCTTACAAGTGTAACCGGGTTGCAGGAAATGTAGACAAATTCTTCGGGGCTAAAGTCTATGATCTTGTCAATTGCCTTTGGGTGTATTCCATCCCTCGGTGGATCTATTATTATAAGGTCCGGTTTGTCCTCCAGGTCTTCGACACCCTTGAAGACATCATCGGCAATAAACTCCACATTGTCCAGGTCGTTCAGCTTGGCGTTCTCCCTTGCCATGTCCACAGCCTCTTCAACAATTTCAATCCCAATCACCTTCTTGGCAACTGCTGCCATCATCTGGGCTATTGTTCCGGTACCGGAATAAAGGTCGAATATTGTTCTGCCTTCCTTCTCTCCTGCAAACTCCCTGGCGATGGAGTAGAGCTTTTCCGCACCCCTGGTGTTGGTCTGGAAGAAGGAGAAGGGTGAAATCTTGAATCTAAGTCCAAGGATTTCCTCGTGGATTATATCCGTGCCATGGAGGATGTCCAGCTTGTCAGCAGTTACAGTATCCCCCAGGCCATCGTTTGTTGTATGGAGGATTCCTGTGATCCTTCCCTCAAGGTCAGGCAAGGTAAGAAGTTCTTTTGTGAAGCTTTCCCTGTCAAACTCCATCTGACTTGTAGTCACAAGGTTTACAAGGATCTCTCCGGTGCTGCCTGCCCTTCTTATGACAAGATGTCTAAGCAGGCCTTCATGGGCTCTCTTGTTATAGAATGGCAGTCCAAGACTATCAAAATGTCTTCTTACGGCCTCCCTGATAATTGTGAAGTCCTTGTTTACAATGTTGCAGTGGTCGGTGTTCACAACCTCGTAGAACCTGCCCTTCATGTGAAGACCAAGTGCCAGTGGGCCATCTTTTTCCTCATCCCCGAAGGTGTACTCCATCTTGTTCCTGTAGCCCCTAAGGTCAGGTGATTCCTCAATACCCTCAACCTTGACTCCAAGGTCCTCCCTGTCAAAGAGGTCCTGGACCTGGTTCAGTTTGTGGTCTTTTTCATTTTCGTAGGTCAGGGACTGGTAGGTGCAGCCTCCGCATACGTCCTTGTGGGGACAACCCTCCTCTGTCTCTAAGGGTGATCTTTCCAGAACCTCGATAAGCTTGGCCTCCCAGTAGTCCTTTCTCCTTTTTGCCACCTTTGCCCTTACCTTCTGTCCGGGAAGTCCTCCCTTGATCCTTATGTTCCTGTCCTCAAAGGTTCCCTTTCCCCTGTTTGGAAAGTCCACCCTGTCTATGTTAAATTCTATTACTCTCGATTTTCTTGACATCTGTATCCTCCTGACATGATTAAAGGGAGACTCTTTTGTCTCCCCCTCTACTTGCTAGTCTAATTATATAGAAAAACCCATTGCTTTTCAATGTATTTTCCTAGCCACCACCTCTAAGGAAGCTCTTCATCAGATCCTCCAGGAATTCCTCCGAAATCGTCTCCTCAACCCAGATTTCTATCTTGATTGCCTTGAATGGAAATGCTCCGACCATCCTCTTGAATTCCTCACCTACAATCACTT
>CALGAG010000260.1 GCA_937951995.1 uncultured Bacillota bacterium | reverse complement strand
CGGAGGAGATAATATGGCAATAATTGAAAGAGGATCATACAAGCACCAAATGCCCACACAGAATCCATTTGTTGCATCCATGCATCATCTGGACAGATTTCCAAGGGGGAACGGTAATCTTGGTCCCAGTTCCATGAAGAAGGACAATGAAGGCTTTGACCTTAGTGCCGACTGGAGAATGTATTATGGCAAGAAGGTACCTGGATTCCCAGCCCATCCACACAGGGGCTTTGAGACTGTGACCATTGTTACAGAGGGCTTTGTGGACCATACTGACGGACTGGGTTCAAGAGGAAGATACGGTCAGGGTGATGTCCAGTGGATGACGGCAGGAAAGGGACTTCAGCATTGCGAAATGTTTCCCCTGATCAACGAGGACAATCCAAATACAATGGAGCTCTTCCAGGTTTGGTTAAGTCTTGACCATGCACATCGAATGGTGGAGCCTGACTATAAGATGCTATGGAATGAGGATATTCCAAAGATCTCAATGGGTGAAAATGGCAAGGAAACAAGGATCACTCTCATTGCAGGAGAATTGAATGGAGTTAAGGCTGTACAGCCCACAAAGGATTCTTGGGCTAACAATCCTGAAAACAATCTGTCCATCCAGTTGATTGAAATGGATCCTGGTGTGGAATACGTGCTGCCATCAGGAAGTCCTACAATGAAAAGGTCGATTTACAACTACTACAACGGAGTTGTCAGGATTGAAGGCAAGGAGCTTAGAAAGAAGATGTATATGTTCCTATCCGCAGATGAACCAACCAAGGTTGCCAATGAATCAGATTCAGTAGTCAAGCTGCTTCTTCTTGAGTCAGAACCCATTGACGAGCCCATATTGGCATATGGACCATTTGTTATGACCACCAAGGAGGAAATCAGACAGGCATACAACGATTACCAGGAAACCCAGTTTGGAGGCTGGCCATTTCCAGACCAGGAGGTAGCCCACGACAAGGACCTTGGCAGATTTGCTGAATATCCAGACGGAAGAGTTGAAAAACCCTAGAGGAATCTTTTCCCATATAATGGGTATAATAGTTATATGGATCTAGGAAAGGAGAATGGCATATGGATATGATGGACCTTATGAGCATGTTGTCAAACAAGGAGAATGTACAGAAAATAAGCGGTCAGGTAGGTGCAGACACAGACAAGGTAAAGAAGGTAGTTGACCTGGGGATACCTACAATCATCCAGGCCATGGGAAGAAATGTCCAATCGGATGATGGAGCCCAGGCACTTCTAAATGCATTGCAGCAGCACCAGGAGGATGATGTGGAAGGAATGCTTCAGAACCCTTCTGCAATAGACAAAAACGACGGAGAGAAAATTCTGAGCCATATCCTATCTTCCAAGGATGAACAGGTTAGGATGGGAATTGCCAAGGAAACTGGTCTTGGAAAGGATGAGGTCGGAGGAATATTGTCACAGCTGGCACCCCTTTTGATGGGAGTCATGGGACAGCAACAGAAGCAGCAGGGAGTAGGCACTTCGGGAATAGCATCCCTTGTAACTGATGCGCTTGGCAAGAGTGCCAAGGGTGGAATGATGGATATTGCTGCACAGTTTCTTGATAAGGACAAGGATGGCAGCGTAGTGGATGATATTGGCGATATGCTAGGTGGAATGTTTGGGAAGAAGTAACTTGTAGTTTTGCACTGTCCCGGTATTGTTCCGAGACAGTGTTTTGCTTTAATTATCAATTGACAGGAGGATTACTATGGAAGAAAAACTGATTACAAATGAACAACTATCAATGGAGCTCTACCAATCACTTAAAAGAAGAACGGCCATGCGACCCCTCACTATGACAAACAGGAATCTTACTGTGGATGATGCCTATGATATCCAGATGAGGAATGTCAAGAGAGCCTTGGAAGAGGGAGAACATCTCACAGGGAAGAAAATCGGTTTGACATCAAAGGGGATGCAGCAGCTTCTTAATATCACCGAGCCTGACTTTGGGCACCTTTTCGAGAGCATGGAGGTTGAGAATGGAGGTACGGTTTCCATGAATATTGCCATCCAACCAAAGGTTGAGGGGGAGGTTGCTTTCGTGCTGAAGGAGGATCTGGTTGGGCCCAACGTGACCATTGAGGATGTATATGCAGCCACTGACCATGTATGTGCAGCAATTGAAATAGTGGACAGCAGAATAGAGGACTGGAAAATAAAACTTGTTGACACCATTGCAGACAACGGATCAAGCGCCCTCTACATCCTGGGAGATAAGAAGCTGGATATTCATGAGGTTTCACTTCCTGAGATTGAAATGTCCCTCTACAAGAATGGTGAGCTTGTAAACAGGGGTACCGGCAAGGAGGTCCTGGAGAACCCTGCCATGGGTGTGGCTTGGCTTGCAAACAAGCTGCACGATTTCGGACAATCCCTCAAGAAAGGGGAAGTGATCCTTTCAGGAGCCTTTACGGCATCACCGGAAGCCTCCGCAGGGGATGAATTCAAATGTGAGTTCAGCCAGCTGGGTAGGGTTGAGGTAAAATTTGAGTGATAAAATAGGGGGATGCCCCCTATTTTTTTTCGCCCTTTCCACGTGAATCCAGAAATCTTCTTATTCTTATGCTATCCATAAGGGAGTGGAGGTTACCTGAATCGTTTAAGTCCATACCAATTATTTCGCCGATTCTTGAGATCCTGTATAGTAGGGAGTTCCTGTGTATGAACAAGGCATTGGCAGACTCCTTAATATTTTTGTTGTACTCAAGGTAGATCCTTAGGGTGTCATAGAAATCAGTATTATTCTCCCTGTCATAGTCGAGGAGTTTTTTTAGGGCTGGATTGCAATGCTGGGACAGAGGGATCCTTCCTGTGTAGTTGTATAGAAGATTATAGAAGGAGTAATCAGTATAGTCCAATACTTTTCCTTCCTCGTTGAACAGGTGTGCCTGCTTTATGGATGAAACCGCCTGATTAAAGCATCTCTTGAAGTCTGAAACATCATTGAAAGGCCAACTCACTCCAATGGAAAGACCCTCACTTGCAAGGAGCATTTCAAGGGAAGCTTCCTGATCGTGTGAAACTGAAGGGACAAGTATGGCCATGTAGTTCTTGTACTGTACTGGGAATCCTTCAGGGAAAATCCTCTCAAGCTCGACAGAAATAGTTCTTTTCAAGTATCTGTTCTCCACAGGCTTTATAAATCTTGCCACTACAACCATCATTTCATCTGGAAATCTGACATCGGTTATGTCTGCTAAATCTATGGTTTCTGATGCTTTTTCCTCATCCAGCAGGCTATATAGTATAGTGCTGGCAACGGAATTGTCTGAGATTCCAGAGGTCTCTTTGATAAAGGCATCCATCAGCATCTTTCCAACTATTGGGAGCTGCTGATAATGGGATTTGTCTATTGGCCTGTGATGGGCAATCATGACTATGCCACCTTTTACGTGACCATCCTGGGTTATTCTTGCTACCAGCTTTGGTTGGATATCCCCCGGCAGGGTTATCACCTGGGTCTCTTTACCTCTTTTCTGCCATTCCCTCATCTCCTTACTGGACTGTACCTTCTTGATAAATTCATAGGAGTACCGTCCTCTTTTTATGTTCTCTGCCCAAAGAGGGTCGGCAATTTCATATACGGTTGAGTAGGCAAGGACATTCATGGATGCATCCGCAAGGATAAGGGCATTTCCCAGGAGCCGTGCTGCTGTATTTATTGCAGAAAGAATACTTTTTTCCTCGGTGACATCCCTCATCAATTGAAGCAGTGCACGTTCAGATTTGAGGCTTTCAAAAATAAGATCCTTTGAAAGGTTGAATATATCTACCAAATCATCCTTCTTGATGTAGCCATGACAGCCTTCTACAGGGATGCTGTCGGGCCGGTCATAGGTGAGGGTCATTACTGGAAACTCAGGCAAGTCTTTGATATTTGACCATTCCCCAACATAAAGAACATCCGGCTCCCATTTGTTGTTTTTGCCAAGAAGTCGTAGATCTGATATGTCATTTGGGCAGTTTCCAAGGGAGTGGAAGGAAACATCGAAATCTTTGATTATGACATCAATAAGGTCCTTAAACTTCAATTTTCACACATCCTTCACTATTTATACTTAAGTGTATTCTACCATCTTTTCTTAGCCCATTCAATCCACAAAACTTTGTTAAATCTTTATATTAGTATATTTAGAACAAATGGAGGGTGGATATTTCGTATATCTATACCTATACCTATAGGTATTCTTCTATATATAATCTAGTCAAAAGTAAAGAAAATTACAACAAATGAATGAAAGGGGAGTCTGAAATGTCAAAAATAAGAGGAGTCACCGTAAAAACTGGTTTCATGGTAGCGTCACTTCTATGTGTGCTGTTGTTTGTACTGGGTCTTGTGGGAATTCACGATGGATGGCCGGCATTTTTAATACCGCTGTTTTTCTTTCTTGGAGGGGCCAAAAAGGAGAATCTTAGGAGTATTTTCAGTGGAGGTGCTGTCGGCCTGCTGTTTGCATACGGCTTGTTCCTTGGAGTCGAATTGCTTGCACCCACACTTGGTATGCAGCCAAGTATTTTCCTGATGGTGTTTCTGTCCATTTTCCTGCTGATAGTACTGGGAGACATATCCCATACATATTTCAACAACTATGCATTCTGCTATTTCACAGTCGCTCTGATATACCCGGAGCAACATACACTAACATGGTTCTTTGTACTATTTGCAGGAGGATTGACCCTGATTACAGGTATTCTTTTCTTCCTGAAGATAATTTACAGACCAAAAACCACAGAGGCAGAAACTGCCTAGATGGGACAGGATGACCAAATGTATAAAAGGAGGTAAATATTATGATTACTGAGTATAATGTATTCGTTCCTTCGATTATGGGTAGCGGATCTTCCCTTAGGACGGGACTTGAACTGAAGAAGAGAGGATGTAAAAAGGCCTTGGTTGTATTTGACAAGGGACTGAAGGCTGTGGGGATTTCTGACAAGGTTGTTGAGAATCTTCAAAATGCAGGAATAGAGACAGTTGACTTCGACGGAGTGTTGCCGGATCCCCCCGATACAGTTGTTGAGGGAGCAGCTGAAATGGCGAAGGAGAAAGGTATAGACTGCATTGTAGCAATAGGCGGGGGAAGCTCCATGGATACTGCAAAGGGAATTAATGTCCTTATGAACAATCCA
>CALGAG010000259.1 GCA_937951995.1 uncultured Bacillota bacterium | reverse complement strand
TTTGGGGAGACAAACTTCGAGGTGGATGACCAAGGAAAGGGATTCTATATAACATCAGTCCTGACAAGACGGATTGGAATGTTCGGAGGGACGGACGTCAAGGGAGCCATTGTTACAAATGGAAACACAGGCGAGTCAACCTACTATGATGTTGCGGATGTTCCGTCCTGGGTGGACCGGGTATACCCTTCAAGCCTTGTGATTCAGCAGCTGGATTACAGGGGCAGTCTTGCGAGTGGTTTCATAAATTCTATATTTGGTCAAAGGAATGTAACAAGGACAACTCAGGGTTACAACTATGTTCCCCTGAACGATGACATATACCTCTACACTGGATCCACATCAATCAGGAGTGATTCATCCAACCTTGGATTCTACTTTGTGAACCTTAGAACCAAGGAAGCCAAGTTTTTCTCGGTACCATCGGCTGACGAGTTTTCTGCCATGAACTCTGCCACTGGACAGATTCAGGAGAAGAACTATACACCGGCATTTCCAGTTCTTCTGAACATACAGGACCGTCCCACTTATCTGATTGGATTGAAGGATGCGTCCGGACTTGCCAAGATGTTTGCACTGGTGGATGCAGAAAACTATCAGAATGTAAGCGTAGGAGACAACGTCCAGGATGTAATGAACCAGTACTACCAAAGAATGGATACTTCAGGCATTCCAAGTGCTGATGCTGATGAGCAATCAATTGTGATTGAAAGGATCCAGAGCGTGGTAATAGATGGAAATACCATCTACTACATCATGGCCAGAGGCGAGGACATGGTCTATGTTGGAAATGCAAAGAAGCTGGGAGCCTCCATAGTCTTTGCAAAGCCGGGAGATACCCTGAAGGTCTTTGGAAATCCAAAGGACAATCAGTTTGATATTCTCGAGATCAGGTAATAACTAAGAGGTTTGCAACAACATATATGAAGGCTTTTCCACAACACTGGAGAGGCCTTTCTTGCTGTTTGTATGATTAAATCTACCAGAAAAGTTGTATAAGAAAAAATTGCATGTTACAGGGACTTCTTCATAAATGCAAATTATGTGGAAAATCAACCTTTCTTCGTGGTATTATATTGGTAATAATTGTATGGGATAAGGCCCATGCTACAAAATTAGCTGTAAAATACACACTTGGAGGGCAGATGATGAAAAAAAGGACTGGAAAGTATCTTATCAGAAGCATGGTTTCATTGGCTTTGGCAGCAGGAATATTCTTGGCGCCGACCATAGCAAATGGAAGCGGAGCATCAGTACAGACCCATAATGTGACTTACTCAGGTGGAACAAAATCAGTAAGTGTAATCTGGACTGATCTCAAGGACAACAGAGTCAGGGTTGAGACTGTGTTGGCCAAGGGCGAGGTTGGAAAGACGGATACACTGGTGAATATGGTCAACTCTGTAACGGATTCAGATGGCAAAGGTGTGGCTGGAATTAACGGGTCTTTCTTTGAAGCATACACTGACTTTCAGCCATCGGGTACCCTTATCAGTGCTGGAGAGGTTAAGCACATTTCAAATACCGGGTCCCTTTTTACGGTAGATTCTGATGGGAAAGCAGATGTGGGATCAGTCTACATAGGGATTGAGGGTGGCATAAACAATCAGTGGGAATGGCCCAACAACTGGTATGCCTGGAACATTAACCACTTCTATAATGATCCCTCAGCAGTTATGGTATTCGATTCAAATTACAATGGACCCAAGCCTGTCCACTCATTTACATCAATCATGGTTGACGGTGGAAGGGTAAGTGAAATAGGAAAGGGGAGCTTCAGCATCCCCCAGGATGGTTTTCTCCTTCTGACAAACGACCAGGAAATGATAAGTAAATTCAAGGTTGGAGTACCGGCAGACTTCAGATATGGATTCTTTGAAAATGACTACGTATCAAAGCCCCATACGGGAAGGGAGTTGGACTTTTCATCCATAAGGTCAGCGACAGGGGCTGGACCCACCCTTGTAAGGGATGGACAAATCCTTGCAGATCCTGCAAAGGAGGGCTTTACAGAGGACAAGATACTATCAAACAGGGCCAGGAGAAGCTTTATTGGTGTTACAGCTGATGGAAGACTTGGCTTTGGAAGTCTTGATGGAGTGAATGTCAAGGAGCTTGCCGAAATTGCAAAGGCACTGGGCATGGTTGATGCCATGAACCTTGATGGAGGAGCATCAAGCGGAACAGTGTACAATGGCAAGAACCTTGTCAGGGAAGGAAGACTCCTAAGCAATGCAATAGTTATAAAGTATCTTAACCAGGAACCAATCTCCGTGAAGCTAAATGGGGAGAAAATAATTTTTGACTCAGACCCATTCTTCGATACTAACAGCAACAGAAACCTGGTTCCCCTAAGGGGAATTGCAGAATCATTGGGGGCCAAGGTAGGATGGGACCAGGCAACATCATCCGTCCTGATCGATAGGCAGGGAACTAGTCTGAGGCTGAAGGTAGACAGCAGGGATGTTTATGTCAATGGTGAAAAAGAGGTCATGGATGTACCGGTTGCATTAAGGAACTCAAGGACCTATGTGCCAGTTAGGTTTATAACGGAATTCTTTGGTGGCGAGGTTGGCTGGAACGGAGCTACAAAAACCGTCGAACTCAATATATCAAGGGCATCTGATACCATGGAAAAAGCAGAGAGTCTCTATTCATCAGGGAATATGGAGGGCGCCGAGTCATTGTACCTGGAGGTATTGGAGGTTGAAAGGAACAACATAGTTGCCCTTAAGAGAATGGCAAACATCTACGGGGTTCAGCAGAAGGACTATAAAAAGGCAATCGGGTATTATGAAAGGATTGCTGAAATAGACAAAACCGATGCAGCAACCCTTCATGCCCTTGGCTGGGCCTACTACAACGAGAAGGAGATGGAGGATGCAATTGGAGCATTCCAGAGGTACATTGACCTGGATCCATCTGCACCTGCCGGCTATTACGGCATTGCCCAATGCTACTCAAGCTATACGATGCAGGAAGAGGGGAATGCCAAGAAATACTACCAGATGGCTATTGACAGGGGACTTTCAGGTGCAGGCCTTGAATATGCAAGGGACTATCTTGGAAGATAAAATATCAAAAGTTAGTGAAGGTTTCTTAAGAAAGATTAAGAAACCTTTTTTTTGACTCTATATCTATGACAAACACTTAACACTAAATAAAATCATAATAAAATTGATTTAAAATCAATTTAAAACTGGCATAGGGTAGAATGCATATATCAGACAGAATTGATGTGGGCAAAACTGGTGAAAACCAGTGACGCAAAGCCGTGAATCTAAGGCGAGGCTATGATTGTCAGGCTGCTGTCACAATATAAATTTCAGTACAAAGGAGGGTAGAGCACTAGAGAACGTTATATTCAGACAGAAAGAGGTGAGAAATAATGAATCGTTTAGTTAGAAAAGGATTGGCTTTTTTAGTTGCCTTATCCATGGTGTTTGGACCAGGTTTTGGTAGCTTAGCTGCTAGTGATTTAGGGAGTTATCCAAACCCCTATAAACAAAATGGGGAGAATGTTAGAAATCCAGATCCAGACATTAAAGAGATTGACGAAGGATGGATAAGCAAGTATGCGGAGCCGACAAATGAACCAGATGAATTTCTAGTTAATCTAAAGGTTGAAGGTAAGAAGCTGTTAACTACTGAAAAAACTGATATAGTGTTAGTCCTTGACAACTCAAACAGTATGTTACAGACAGCTTCTGGAAGCTCATCATCAAGACAGGCGGTTGCAAATGATGCAATTGAATTGTTTGTGAACGAGCTGCTTGATCCTACTGTAAATCCAAATGAGGATATAAGAATTGGATTGGTCACATACTGGAGTTCAATTAAAACTTCAAATCAAAGTGGTTTGACCACAACTCCAAACGACATTACTACTAAACTGCCAAACAGGTCAGATACGGGGAATCAAAATGGAGGAACATTAACCCAGGTAGGAATTAGGACCGCCGCAAATATGCTTCGCATCAGTCAAGCTGACAACAGGATTATCGTTCTTCTCAGTGATGGTGTGCCAACCTTAAGCTACAAGGCAACAGACTCTCTTAGTAATGGGGGAGCAATAACAGATTACGATGGAGATGGTGCTCCAAGTAGAAGAGCAACTAGTTTCAGTTCAGAAGTCAAGGGTAACGGAACAAACTACAGATTGTTTTATGCACAAGGAGATACCCATGATCCCTACTCAGTAGATGGATACACTGTAAACGACCATGCATTTTCAACCATATCTGAAGCAATACTGTATAAAGGTGATTATGAGATTTATAGCATAGGGATAGAATTGGGAACTCAAAATTTTGGGAACTACTCTGTAAGTGGCAACGTAGCCCAGAACATTATGTCAAACATCTCATCAGGAGCAGGATATTACAAGAATGCTGCACAGACATCACAGATAATTGATATTTTGGAACAGATATCATCAACAGTTACAAACACAATAGCAGGAGGGATTATTGAGGATCCAATGGGACCGATGATCGATCTTATTGAAGGTAGCTATGTAGCAACAGCTTCGGATGGATCAGCTCTTACAGATGCCACTGGGCTATTATCAACAGTAACTATTTCTGACACCAATAATAAGATTAGAGTTGAAAATATCAATCTTGGTGAAGATGAGTGGATTAATGTTCAGTATGGGATTAGACTAAAAACCGAGGATGTAGACTATATTGGAGAGTATTACTACAGAGCAAACGGAACTACAACCTTGCAGCCAATAGGGACAGACCCTGATACCTTGAGG
>CALGAG010000258.1 GCA_937951995.1 uncultured Bacillota bacterium | reverse complement strand
CCTTTCCCATCCATATGCGATTGAGGTATCGCGGAATGCTGAAATGGCCGCAGCGGATGAGGGGATACCATACCTGGGCTTTTCAAGAGACAGGACAGAATGTTTTAAGGAAGCCATATACTTTGATTCCTTTGAGTCATGCATCAAAGGAATCATAGTAATGGAGGGAATCTTCTTTTTCACGACAGGGGTTAAGACCCTACCGGATTTTGAGAGGATAAAGGGCAATAACAGATTTATATACAGGATAATACCATCACAGGAGAGCTTGGGCATTTGCATGGAAAACAACATAAGCCTTGGGGATATTGTAGCTATGCTTGGTCCATTTTCAAGGGAGCTAAATACGGCTCTCTTTAAGGAATACAAGGCGGATTATGTGGTAATGAAGGATAGTGGGACAAGAGGTGGAACAAGAGAAAAGCTCCTTGCCTGCAGGGGTCTGGGCATTGTGCCCTTGGTTATAGGAAGAAGTGAGAAAGAGGGTTACAGGGACCTGGTCAAGATGAAGATAGATGCAGTCAGATTATTCAAGGGGTGAAAAGATGGAAAACTCATATCGATTCTATACAAATAAGGATTGCCAATACTTTCCATGCCACAAGGTAGAGAATGAGGAGGATTTCAACTGCATGTTCTGCTATTGTCCTCTATACCTAATGGAGGAATGTGGAGGTAACTACAGAAACACAGGTGGAGTTAAGGATTGCTCTTACTGCCTGATCCCTCATATGCCTAAGGGCTATGACTACATAAATTCCAAGATTGTAGAATTCAATTTGAATAAGAACAGAAGTCTAGAAAAATAAGGGGTGTGAGAGAATGAGTATATTGAAGGAAACGTTGGAAAAAATCAAACCTTCAGACAGGGAAGCCATGGAAAAGGCCAGGGAGAAGTGGGATGGCCTAGTCAAGCCCATAGGGAGTCTTGGACTTATGGAGGAAATGACCATCAAGCTTTCAGGAATGACAGGAAAGGTCCAAAACAGACTTGATAGGAAGGCAATAGCAGTGATGTGCAGTGACAACGGAGTTTTAGATGAAGGTGTAAGCGCAGCTCCCCAGGTTTTCACCCAGCTTCTTGCAGAGAGCATGGTAAAGGGAATTACAGGAGTCGCTACAATGGCGAGGTTTGTTGGAGCGGAAATTATAACGGTGGATATGGGAATGAACGGAGAAAAGGGAATTCCGGGTGTAATTGATAGAAAGATTGCAAAGGGGACAAAAAACCTTGCTCTTGAACCTGCCATGACCTATGATGAGGCTATAAAGTCAATCGAGACGGGGATAGAGATTGGGGATGAGCTCTTCCAAAAGGGATATGACATCCTGGGGACAGGTGAGCTTGGAATGGGAAATACAACTACCTCCGCCGCAATGCTAAGCGTTCTTGGGGACCTTGATGTGGCAATCACCTGTGGAAAGGGAGCAGGAATAACAGAGGACCAGTACCTGCACAAGATGAATGTCATCAATAGGGGAATTGAGGTAAACAAACCCGACAAGAATGATGCCATCGATGTACTTGCAAAGGTTGGAGGCTTTGATATCGGAGGGATGTGCGGGCTCTTCCTATCTGCTGCAAAGAACAGGAAACCCGTTGTTATGGACGGTTTCATATCCTCAGCAGCTGCACTCTGTGCAATCAAGCTTAATCCCAATGTAAGGGATTATATTATCCCATCACACCTGTCACAGGAACCGGGCTCGGCTGCCATGATGAAGGCGCTGGACATGTCTCCCATGGTAACCATGAAAATGCGGCTTGGAGAGGGATCAGGTTGCCCCTTGGCTTTTCAGATCCTGGATACGGCCCTCTTCACTTTGGATAATATGGGAACCTTCCAGGAGGCATCAATAAACAGTGAGGTCCTGATTGACATGAGGGAAGAGGAATAGACTGACTATTGCAATTAATTGAAAAATGGTGTATCATCACCTAATAAACTATTTAAGGTGGTGAAGTGCTATGGTTAAATTTTCAAATAGAATGGATAACATGAAGGATTCAGCTGGTGTCATAAGGGGTCTTTTCGGAGCCATGACCAATCCAGGGATGATATCCTTCGGAGGAGGAGCTCTGGCCAAGGAGTCACTGCCGGTTGATATCCTAAGGGAAATATCCCAGGATGTATTAAGGACCGATTCAAGGGGCTATGAGGCACTTTCCTACGGTCCAGTTGAAGGGATAAGGGACCTTAGGGAAGTAATTTCAGCTGAACTGCTAGCACCCAAGGGTGTCCAGGCCGACCCTGACGACATAATGATACTTACAGGTGGGCTTGAAGCCATGAACCTGATGTGCCAGCTCTACATCGATCCAGGTGATGTCATTCTTGTGGAGTCTCCAACATTTGTCCACAGTGTGGAGATATTTGACATGTTCCAGGCGAAATGCGTATCAGTAAGGATGGATGATGACGGCATGGATGTTGATGATCTTGAGGAGAAGATAAAGGAGCATAATCCCAAGATGGTATATGTTATCCCAACCTTTCAAAATCCAACAGGTAGAACACTTACACTTGAACGTAGAAAAAGGATAGCCCAGCTTGGAAACGAGTATGATGTAATTATACTTGAGGATGACCCCTACAGGGACATAAGATACAGTGGAGAGGAGATTCCTCCAATAAAATCCTTTGACAGGACCGGACATACTGTTCTTGCCAACAGCTTTTCCAAGATATTCTCTCCTGGAAGCAGACTGGGATATATCT
>CALGAG010000257.1 GCA_937951995.1 uncultured Bacillota bacterium | reverse complement strand
TTTGTTAAAATAGAATAATAATTGTTAGCCGGAGTTAACTTATCTTTTAGGAGGGGTGTACATGAATCTAACTGAATCCATGGAGATGTATCTTGAAACCATATATCTGCTTGAAAGGGACCATGGTCATGCCCATGTGGCCCAGATTGCCAAGGAGCTTGACATAACCAAGCCCAGTGTGTCAAAGGCCATGAACAACCTGAAGGATGAGGGTCTAATAATCAAGCAGACCTACGGTCATATCAACCTTACAGAAAAGGGCCTGATTGAATCAAGAAGGGTCTTCAGAAAGCATTCAATGCTTACCCAGTTCCTGGAGGAGTCCCTTGGCCTATCCCCTGGAGAGGCAGATGACAATGCCTGCAGGATGGAGCATGTGGTCACGGACGGAATGCTGGATGCAATTGAGGAATACCTTAAGGAAAAGAAGCCGTTAGTAAAAACCAAATGCGATGGAGGTATTTATGGAAGTGTCCCTAATAAATAGAATCTTTGGAACGAACATAAAGAACAAATCATGTAATGTAGAGCCCAATCTGACCAAGGCAAAGATCGACCATACATATACAATTAAATCGATAGAGACAAATGACAAGGAAATGGAGAATTTCCTGTTTTCACTTGGTTGTTTTAAGGGTGAGGATGTTACGGTCATCTCTGTATTGGCAGACAACTACATTATCAGCATCAAGGACTCTAGATACAGTATCGATGCTGATTTGGCCAGGGCTATAATTATTTAGGCCTGGTTTTTGGGCTGTATTTTTTTAGCCTACGAGTTAGCCTTAGCTAACAATTACTTACACAAGGAGGAAAAGATGAGAATAGCATTAGCGGGAAATCCAAACAGTGGCAAGACCACTTTATTCAATGCAATAACAGGAAAGATAGAGCATGTGGGCAACTGGCCCGGGGTTACGGTAGCCAAGAAGGAAGGTGATGTTAAGAGGGACCTGAGACCTTCCGGTGAAAAGACTAGGGTGGTAGACCTTCCCGGAGCCTACTCCATATCCCCCTTCACCTCGGAGGAGAGCATCACAAGCGCCTTTGTGACAAATGCAGATGCGGATGTGATCATAAACATAGTGGATGCAACAAACCTGAACAGGAGCCTTATGTTCACAACACAGCTGCTTGAGCAGGGTCTTCCGGTGGTGGTTGCCCTTAACAAGGTGGACCTGCTACATAAGAGGGGAATCGAGATCGACGAGAAAAAGCTATCCGAAAAGCTGGGCTGCAGGGTTGTAAAGACCTCCTCCCTGAAGAAGCAGGGACTTAGGGACCTAATGGATGTGGCCCTTTCAGTCAAGGGTACGGAACAGAAGGCACCCTTTACACTTAGAAATGTTGACCCAGCTGACAAGGCTGAGTTTGAAGAGGCTGAAAAGGAAAGGTTTACCTACGTTGATAGGATTGTAAATGAGGTTGAATCCAGGGTAACGGAAAGCAGGAAGCAGACCAAGCATGATTCCATAGACAGGATTGTGGCCCACAAATTCTGGGGAATCCCAATATTTGCGGCAATCATATTTACGGTATTTTCCATATCACAGACCTATGTTGGACCGGTTCTGGCGGATACCCTGGTGGGTTGGATAGACACCTTCTACGGGTATGCGGATGGCTTGATGGGAGAATCCATAAGTCCCATCCTAAGAACCCTCCTTCTTGATGGAATAATCGGCGGTGTTGGAGCGGTTGTTGGCTTCCTGCCCCTTATAATGGTACTCTTCTTCCTACTGGCCCTTCTTGAGGACAGCGGATATATGGCCAGGGTTGCAATTGTAATGGACAGGCACCTGAAGAAGGTTGGCCTGTCAGGAAAGTCAATCATACCCATGGTTATAGGGACTGGATGCGCCATACCTGGAGTAATGGCCACAAGGACCATAAGGGATGATAGACAAAGAAGGACCACGGCAATGCTTACACCCTTTATGCCATGTGGTGCCAAGCTCCCGGTCATAGCCCTTTTCGCAGGGGTCTTCTTTGAGGATGCTGCCTGGGTTGGGACCTCAATGTATTTTGTGGCAATAGGAATAATAATATTTGGAGCACTTATAGTGCAAAGGATCACCAAGGAGGGATATTCAAGAAGCTACTTTATTATGGAGCTCCCTGAATACAGATGGCCAAGCCTCAAGAGGGCCTTCATATCCATGATGTCACGGGCAAAGGCCTATGTGATAAAGGCCTCCACTATAATCCTTTTGAGTAATGTAGGTGTACAGATTATGCAGTCATACACCTGGAACTTATCCCTTGTTGAGGAAGGCATGCAGGGATCCAGCATACTTGCAAGCATCGCATCACCCTTTGCAATTCTTCTTGTACCACTTGGCTTTGGTGCATGGCAGCTGGCTGCTGCAGCCATAACAGGCTTTATCGCCAAGGAGAATGTTGTGGGTACACTGGCTGTTGTATACAGCATCAGCAACTTCATAGACCCAGAGGAATTTGAGCTGATTGCAGGAGCTAATGATGTTGCTGCTGTAATGGGACTTACATCGGTTGCGGCACTTTCATACCTGGTGTTCAACCTCTTCACCCCTCCCTGCTTTGCAGCCATCGGAGCCATGAATGCGGAGATGGAAAGCAGAAAATGGCTTTGGGCGGGAGTAGGCTTCCAGCTTGGAATGGGCTATACCGTGTCCTACTTTGTATACCAGATCGGTACCCTTATAACCACTGGAAGCTTTGGGGCAGCAGCCTTCCCAGGAC
>CALGAG010000256.1 GCA_937951995.1 uncultured Bacillota bacterium | reverse complement strand
TGTCCTCGAAAAATATTCCCTTCAACTTTCTTAGTTTACAATTAGAATGCGTAAACAATTAAGTAAGGAACTAGGGTCCAAGATCCTTCGTTTCACTCAGGAAGACAAGCATACTGTCACTCTGAGCATGGCGAAGAGTCCTTGACCCTATTTATTTACTTAATAATTGTGAATTGAGAATTGTAAACTGTGAATTAAAGAATATACTCCTCCCTTATTGCCTTGACTATCCTATCAAGCCCCTCCTTTAGAAAGTCTCTTGGAGCAGCTACATTAAGCCTCATAAATCCATCTCCACCTTCACCGAACCAGGTACCTCCATCAAGAGCAACCTCTCCCCTTTCAATCAGGACCTTCTCCAGTTTCTTTCCATCCCTTTCATAGGCCCTGAAATCAAGCCACATTAGATAGGTTCCTTGGGTATCGGTAAAGTCAATATCGGGAAGCCTTTCCTTCAGGTATTTTCTAGTGAACTGGACGTTTTCCTCAAGATAGACAAGCAATTCCTCCAGCCACCCTTCACCATGACCATAGGCAGCCATAACCGCCTCCATGCTCAGTGGACCCTGGTTTCCAATGCTGTTTCTAAGAAGGACCTTCTCAACCCTATCCCTGATGGTCTTGTTTGGGATAATTATATTGGAGGCATAGAAGCCAGCCAGGTTGAAGGTCTTTGTAGTGGATGTTGCCGTAATGGAGATGTCCTCAAATCGCTTGTCCAAGGAGGCAAACATGGTGTGCTTGTTGTCTCCCAGAATCAGATCGTTGTGGATCTCATCCGCCAATACGTAAACATCATTCTCCAGGCATATTTCACCCACTCTTCTAAGCTCCTCAGGACTCCATACCCTGGATACGGGATTATGGGGACTGCAAAGCACATATAGCTTGTTTTTGGGATCTTTGGCTTTCTCTTCAAGGTCCTCAAAATCTATGTGGTAGCTCTTGTCCTTTAGAACCAGGGGTGAGTTTACAACTACCCTATCATTCTCCTCTATGCTCCTTGAGAATGGATAGTAGACTGGCTCGTTGATTATTACACCATCACCTTCCTCAGTAAGTGCCTGAATGGTGTAGTTAACCCCAGGGACTATGCCGGGAGTAAATAGGATCCAGTTCCTCTCAATATCCCAAGCAAATCTTTTCCTGGTCCAATCGATCACTCCCTTGTAATACTGGGGTGGTCTTGCAGTATAGCCGAAAATTCCATGCTGGACCCTCTTTCCCAGTGCATCCAGTATCTCTGGAGCAGCCTTGAACTCCATGTCCGCCACCCAGTATGGAAGCAGTCCGGATTTACCGAAAAGGTCCATTTGGACCTCCTCATCCCACTTTGAAGAATAGGTGCCGCTTCTGTCGATAACTTCATCAAAATTATAAGTCATTTCTTTCCTCCTGTATATTATTTTATGAGATTATCTCACTTTTCACTATTTGCTCATTTCCTCAAGCTTCCTGTTGATTACCTGGTCCAGGTCCTCCATGGTCCTATCCATTAAAATCTGAACCCCCTCTTCAACATTGTCTATTGCATAGATATGGAAATCACCTTTTTCCACTGCCTGGATGACTTCATCCCTTAGTACAAGGTTCTTGATGTTGGACCTGGGTATAACCACTCCCTGGTTCCCGGTCAAGCCTATAAGTCTGCACACCTGGTAGAAGCCCTCTATTTTTTCGTTGACTCCACCTATTGGCTGGATTTCACCCTTCTGGTTCACAGAACCTGTAACTGCCAGGTACTGCTTAATTGGTGCATCAGCCATGGATGAGAGAATTGCATAAAGCTCCGTGCTTGAAGCACTGTCACCGTCAACAACTGAGTAGCTCTGCTCAAAGCCCAGGCCTATGCTTATTCCAAGAGGCTTTTTCCTTGCATACCTCTGTCCCAGGTATCCGCTCAGTATGAGGACGCCCTTGTCATGAATCCTGCCGCTTTGTTTGGCTTCCCTCTCTATGTTGATCACGCCTTCCTCTCCACTGTAGACAGTGGCGGTTATCCTGCTGGGCTTTCCAAAGCTGTACTCACCGGTTCCCATAACTGCCAAACCATTTATCTGCCCTACCTTCTCCCCGTCAATATCAATCAGGAGAGTTCCTTCCATAAACATCTCATTCAGCTTCTGTTCATACTTGTTGGACCTGTATATCTTTTCATCTATTGCCTTCTTGACATGTCTTTCATTGACATGGTCAGAGCCCTCCTCAGTAGCCCAGAAGTCAGCTTCATAGAGTATTTCAATTATCTGGTTGAACTGGGTGCTCAATTTGTTCTGGTGTCCAGCAATTCTTGTGCTGTATTCAACCACCCTTGAAACGGCTGCCCTGTCAAAGTGCCTGATATTGCTTTCCTGACAATGGGTTGCAATGAACTCACCCATCCTCTTAAGGTTCTCTACATTTTTGTCCATCTCGATATCAAAGTCGGCCATTACCTTGAAGAGCTTTCTGAAGTCATCGTCATAGTTGTAGAGGATGTTGTAGGTGTAGTCATCACCGATTATTATTACCTTAACATCCAGGGGTATTGGTTCAGGTTTGAGTGTTGCTGTGACAGCCATGCCCATAAGCCTGTTGTAGTTCTCAATGTTTATTTCGTTGGTCTTCATGGACCTTTTCAGCATTTCCCAGGATATTGGATTGTTAAGGATTTCCTTCATCTGGAATATTATATATCCACCGTTTGCCTGGTGGAGTGATCCTGGCTTTATCTGAGTGAAGTCTGTTGTCAAAACACCCATCTGACTCTTGTATTCAATATGACCCATCAAGTTGTTGTAGATGGGGTTCGATTCAAGGATTATTGGGGCATTTTCAAGCTGGCTGTTGTCAACAAACAGATTCACCTTGTATCTTATGAAGAAGTTTTCGTCATTCCCTGTTGGAATATCAAAGAGGGAAAAGTTTTTCGGTGCATTCTTGGTCTTGAACTTCCCGAGATTCTCAAGAATATCCTTTTCCAGTTCATTCAGGTAGATTGCCGTGGCTGGCCTCTGGCCATACTTGTCCATTAGCTTCTTGATATCATACCTTATGATTTCAAGGACCACATTCTGGTCCAACTGGTTTATGCTCTCTGAAAGCTCCTCATCAAGGATCCTCAGGTCGTTGAACTCCTCAACTGTTGCAATCCTAAGCTCCTCGTACTTCTCCATCATATCTTCCCGTTCTTCCATTGTAAGGGCTGCGTATTCCTCTTCATTTATGGGCTTGCCATCCTTCATGGGAATTGAAACCAGCCCCTGCTCACTTGGTGTATATACAAAGCCATACTCAGCTGACTTCTCATTAAGCTTTTTAAGGACATTCCCCTTCTTCTGGTTGAATATCTTTATGACATCATTTTTTCTTGTTTCATATTCAATACCTGCAAAGGTTTCAGGTATTGTCCTTTTAAGATGGTCAATAAATCCCTCAAGCTCCTTTTTGAATTCCTTGCCTTTTCCAGGCATAAAGGAAAGTGCCTTTGGAGACTCCTTCCTGTTGAAGTTATATACATACACCCAATCCAGTGGGACCGGCTCCTGCTTTGCATACCCTTCTGCTATGGAATAGGTGAATGTGCTTCTTCCAGTTCCACTTAAGCCAGACACGTAAATATTGTACCCCTTCTTTTTGATTTTCAGACCAAATCCAAGTGCCTGGGTTCCCCTGTCCTGGCCTATTATGCCCTTAAGTGGGCTCATGTCCTCTGTGGTCTCAAAGCCAAGGTCTTCCTGGTCGCAAATGCTCGTAAGCTCTTCTGCCCTCAATCTAAACTTGTCCTTCACTATCATCCCTCCCTGCTAGAGTTTCACTTACATTGTATATACCCATGAAAATCTGTAATACCAATAATTAAGCTTATATAAAGAAAAAACCAGACCCCCCGGCCTGGCTCACTGATAATCTTTCATGAAATTTCTAGATGTAATATAGGGCATTCAGCAAAAGTGGTGCAATCATTGCAAATGCTATTACAATCACTATGACCATTGTTATCTTCTTCTTGTCTCTTAGATGCATTTTGTATTCCTCCAATGTTTTACCTTTGACTCCATTTTATATGTTTTTGTCTCCCCTTGCAAGTATTCCGGCTTCATTCTTTCCCATGCTCTGAACAAAACCCAATAGCAAGGCTATAAGAAGGGCTGCTGCTGCCAGGAGAAAGGGGACCTTGCTTCCAAGTCCATAAGCAAAGCCTGCAATGATTGCCCCAGACATTTCCCCCAGTGCCTTTACTGCATTGAATATTCCAGACATGAATCCGGCACCGTGCTGGGAGTCCTCAACTGCAAAATTCTGGAGTAGAGGAAATAGAATTGTATGAAATGTGAAGTAGAAAAGACTCCAAATCATAAATGGATATGTTGAATCCTTAAGGTATATCATGGTTGCAGACATGAGGGCAAGTCCAAGGAGTATCCTCATGGATGTCTTCAGCTCTGTTTTTCTTACTATCCACACATTGATGGTTAGATTTGCCACAAGGCCTATTATTCCGGTTGTAGCCTTCCAGATTCCATTTACTATGGGCTCAAAGTTCAATTCATCCCTGAGATAGTAATTGAATGCGTTATTATTGCTTGAAAATGCCACAAAGGCAAAGAAAGTGATCCCCAAAAATAAGAGGATCCATGGTGTAAAGACAGCTTCCCGCTTCTCCTTCTCACCGAGTATGTTCCAGATGAACTGGGGCTTTGACCCCTTCCTCAAAGGGCTATTTGATTCCTCCATAAAGAAATATATGGAAAGTCCTATAAGTATCATCACACCGCCCTGTATAAAGAATACATATCTGATTGGAAGATAGCCCAAGGCTCCTCCCGTAAGAAAGCCTACTGCCATTGAAACGCTCATAAGGGCGGAATAGGCGGCTATCCTTTCTCCTCTCTTGTCCACACTGCTTACATCCACTATCATGGCCATCAGCCCTACCATGAAGCCTCCTGTAAACAGGCCGGCAATGGCTCTGATCGCGAGGATCTGCCAGATGTTGTTGGCCAGTCCGTATACTATCTGTGCGGATCCGTATAGGATGGTTGCATATACCAGGGTCATCTTCCTGCTCTTGTTGTCCCCCCAGCTTCCCCAAAGAGGAGATGTCAGGAAGGATGCAAAGACCATCATTGCAAATGATGTTCCAAAAACGTGGCTGGGAAGGTCCAGCATTGTAAAGTAGGTTGGGTTAACCGGATGATGAAAGTTTGCAGTTATGAAAATAAGTGACGAAAAAAGCATCACCTTCTTGTATCTCTTGTCCATATGGTCCCTTCTTTCAAAATACGTATAGATGTTATTCTATCACAAGTGGGAGGGATAAACAATTGTTTACTGCCTCGAAATTTATCCTAAAAAAACCGCTGGCCAAAGGCCAGCGGTTAATGATCTGCTTATTGTACTAGTTTACCAGTTCAGCAGCTGAGAAGTCGATAGTTCCAAGAACTGATCTGTCCCATCCTACTAGGTCTGGAGAAACCAACATAACGTCTGTATAGTAGTAAACAGGTATAACTGGAAGTTCTGTCATAAGAATTTCCTGTGCTTCGTAAAGTGCCTCAAAGTGCTCTGCTCCTCTAGTCTTGGCAGCATTTGAAAGAAGCTCGTCATATCTAGCGTTACTATAGTTAGGATCGTTGTATGCATTTTCTGTTGTGAAGATTGCAAGTAGTCCCATTGGGTCCATAAAGTCTGTCAACCATCCACCTCTGGCCACTTCGTAGTCGCCTTCTTTTCTTGTATCCTGGAATACTGCCCACTCTTGGTTCTCAAGGTTAATCTTAAGTCCAAGGTTGGTTCTTAGCATTTCCTGAACAAGTTCAGCAACTTGCTGGTGTCCTTCTGAAGTGTTGTACATGATTGTAAACTCTGGGAAGCCTTCTCCATTTGGATATCCAGCTTCTGCCATAAGTGCTTTTGCTTCTTCTATAGCACTGTCATCAGTTGGAATTCCGTAGGTTCCGGATTTCTCTGCAAAGTCATTTCCTTCGTGGTCAAGGAATCCTACTGGAACGAATCCAGCTGCTGGAATCTGACCTGAAGCCATAGTCTCTGTTATAAGAGATCTGTCTATTGCAAGGTTCATGGCTTTTCTAACTCTTACATCCTGGAACTGTGGCAGGTCCATGTTGAAGTTGTAGTAGTATGTTCCAAGTAGTGGGAACACGTAGAAGTTAGGATCTTCTGCCATCAATCTTGGTATTTCAGCTGCTGGTACATCAGGAAGGAAATGAAGCTCTCCACTCTGATATGCCTGGTAAGCCGTTGATGCCTCGTCGATAAATTTACCTTCGATTCTGTCAATCTTAACGGCATCTGCATTCCAGTATTCATCGTTCTTAACAAGTGTAAGTCCGCCGCCGATTGTGTAGCTTGTCAATTTGAAAGGTCCGTTTGATATTGCATTTGCTGGATCCTTTGCCCATGCTCCATCTGCTCCGGCTTCAACTGCTTCTTGCTTGGTTGGCAGGAAGTGGTAGAATGAAAGCAAACTTACGATATAATCTGTTGGAGTTTCAAGTTGAACTTCCAGTGTGTAGTCATCAACTGCTGCTATTCCAACCTCGTCCAATGAAGCTCCGTTTACCGCATCAAATGCTCCAACTATGTTTGTGTATTCCCAAATCCAAGCATACTCTGATGCTGTTGCTGGATCCATTCCTCTTTTCCAGGAATAAACAAAGTCATGTGCTGTAAGTGGTGAACCGTCTGACCAGTTTGACTCTCTCAAATGGAATGTTACAGTCATGCCGTCTTCTGATACGTCCCAGCTCTCAGCGATACCAGGATAGATTTCTCCACTTTTCTCTCTTACTAGTCCCTCAAATGTTTGGTTGATTACGTCTCCACCGTCACTTGCTCCGTTAAGAACAGGGTCGATAGTCTTAGGGTCAGCGCCTATATTCCAATGGAAAACTGACTCTCCTGATGCAGGCTCTTCTGCTGGCTGTTCTGCTGGCTGCTCAGCTGGTTGCTCTGCTGGTTCTTCTGCTGGTTGGCTACATCCAGCCAATACTGTGATTGACATTGCCAGGACCAACATTAACGCTAATAGTTTCTTGTTCATTTTTTCCCCTCCTTAATGATGTATGTTGCCTTATTTAAACCAGGCAGATCCTGGATTAAATACTTCTTTAAGTCCCTGCACAAACGTGGTAAATATTGAGAAAATTTTTAATATACTCTATTATACCACAAATTCATTATTTGACAAGATGGCAGGCCACAAAATGACCTGGCTCAACCTCTCTAAGCTCTGGTGTCACCTCAGTACAGATGTCCATGCAGTAGCGGCATCTGGAACTGAATCTACACCCTTCAGGTGGGTTTATCGGACTTTTCACATCTCCCTGGAGGATGATCCTCTTGTGCATCTTGTTCTGCTTGGGATCAGGGATGGGTATGGCTGATAAAAGCGCCTGGGTGTATGGATGGAGTGGATTCTTGTAAAGCTCGACACTGGTTGTTATCTCCATCATTTTTCCAAGGTACATTACACCTATACGGTCGGATATATGCTTAACCATTGACAGGTCGTGGGCTATGAACAGGTAAGTAAGTCCCATATCGTTCTGCAGGTCTTCAAGCATGTTTACAACCTGTGCCTGTATTGATACGTCAAGGGCTGATATAGGCTCGTCACACACCACAAGCTCCGGCTCGACAGCAAGGGACCTTGCAATACCTATACGCTGTCTCTGTCCCCCTGAGAATTCATGGGGATACCTGCTGGCGTGCTCTCTCTTCAGGCCTACTGTCTGTAAAAGGTCATATATCTTTTCCAGCTTCTCCTTGCCGGAGTACAGGTTATGGGTTTCTATACCCTCTCCGATAATCTCTGAAACAGTCAAACGTGTGTTAAGAGATGCATATGGATCCTGGAAGATCATCTGAAGTCTCTTCCTGTACTTCATCATCTCATTCTGGGATAGGTTTGTTATGTCATCCCCATCGTATATTATCTTTCCTCCAGTTGGCTCATAAAGTCTTACAACGCTTCTTCCAAGGGTTGATTTTCCACAGCCGGACTCACCAACAAGACCGAAGGTCTCTCCCTTGTAGATATCAAAGGAAACATCGTCAACGGCAGTCAGGTATGCCTGCTCCCTTTTAAAGAAGCCCGTACTTACATCGAAGTATTTCTTTAGGTTCTGTAATTGTAGAAGTGGCTTTCTCTCCTCCATATTATAAAGCCCCCTTTCTGTAGCCTTCAACCTCAGGTGCATCCTCATGCATCAACCAGCAGGCTGAAGTGTGTTTCTCCCCTACGCTGAACATGGGAGGTGCTTGTTCCGTGCAAATCTGCATAACGTTTGGACATCTTGTTGAGAAGGGACACCCCGCAGGTGGCGACAGAAGGTCCGGGGGTGATCCGGCAATTGGCTTCAATCTTCCTTTTTCCTCTGTATCCATTCTAGGCACTGACTTTAGGAGGCCTCTTGTATATGGGTGCTGAGGACTTTCGAAAATATCCTCAACGCTTCCCTTCTCCATTGGCATCCCCCCATACATGACAACAAGGTCTGTGCAGGTTTCTGCAATTACACCAAGGTCATGGGTGATCAGGATGATAGCCGTGTCAAGCTTTGTGGAGATATCTCTCATTATGTCAAGGATCTGTGCCTGAATTGTAACATCAAGAGCAGTTGTCGGCTCATCCGCTATGAGAAGCTTGGGATTGCAGGACAGGGCCATTGCAATCATAACCCTCTGTCTCATTCCACCCGAAAATTCGTGTGGATATGACCTTATTCTCTTTGCAGGCTCAGGTATCCCAACAAGGTGAAGCATTTCTATGGCCTTTTCCTTGGCTTCCCTATGGCTTACCTTCTGGTGTCTTCTGATTACCTCTGTCATCTGGTCTTCTATCCTGAACACCGGGTTCAATGAAGTCATTGGATCCTGGAAGATCATGGCCATGTCATTACCTCTGATGTTGGACATCTTTTGGTCGCTGAATCCAGTAATGTCCTTTCCATCAAATATTATACTGCCTTCCTTGATAACTCCCGGGTGTTCTATAAGCTTCATAACAGAACGGGCAGTAACGCTTTTTCCACTACCCGATTCTCCAACTATCCCCATTACATCTCCGCTTTTCAGTTTGAAGTCTATGCCACGGACGGCCTGGACCTCTCCCACATGGGTATAGAAGGAGGTTTTTAATCCATTTACCTCTAATATATAATCTTTATTGTTTTCCATATCTCAATCTCCCTATCCTTTTCTAAGTCTTGGGTCCAGTGCATCTCTCAGTCCGTCACCGATAAAGTTGAATGCCAGCATTGTAAATGCGATTGCCAAAGCCGGGAAGAACAACTGATACGGGTATGTTGTAAGACCTGAAAGAGCATTGTTTGCAAGCGTACCCCATGATGCCATCGGTGCCGATACCCCAAGTCCTATAAAGCTAAGGAATGACTCGGTAAATACAGCTGAAGGAATCATCATGGCTATGGAAACTATAATAGGTCCCATTGCATTTGGAATAAGGTGTCTGAAGATTATCTTTCCCTTTGACACTCCCATAACCCTGGCGGCAAGGACAAACTCCTGCTCCTTAAGTGACAGCATCTGTCCCCTCACAAGCCTTGCCATGGATACCCAGTAAACGCTACTTAGGGCGATTATGATGTTTGTAAGTCCTCCACCTCTAAACCACACCATCAGGAGGATAACATACAGTACAAGTGGTATGGAGTTTATGATATCCACAATTCTCATCATTATGTTGTCAACTCTTCCGCCTTCATATCCTGAGATGCTTCCGTAAACAACTCCGATAAACAGGTTGACTATGGTGGCTATAAACGCAACCAGTAGTGAAATTCTCGCTCCATACATTACCCTTGTCAAAAGGTCCCTTCCAAGTGAATCCGTACCGAATGGGAAAAGCTTGTTAAGCTTTGTCATTGCAGGCTGCTGTGCAACCTCCCCATCCAGCTCCAGGGTGAAATCATAGTCATAGCCCATCTTGTTTGGAAGAAGGTTGTAGGAGAAGTCAAGTATTACATCCTCTTCTCCCAGCTGGTAGGTATATACCTTGTTGATCATGTCCCTCTTCATGGGGTCAAGCACAAGTCTTTCTATGAGTGTTCCATCCGGTGAAACATGGAATACGTTGTAGTCACTTGAAACGTAGAAGTATCTTCCATCTAGCTCGTAAAGCTTAAGGGTCGGTGGCAGGTTCTTGTATGCATTAACCTGGTCTGAATATGAATAATCCGTAAAATTCGGTCCAATGGTTCCGAACAGTATAATAAGGATGACAACAACTATGCCCATCATGGACAGCTTGTTCTTTCTTAGCCTTCTCCATGCATCCTGCCAATAAGTAAGACTGGGTCTGATGGCTTCGTTGTCTTCTCCTGTCTGTTCAATAAAAACAAATTTGTCCTTTGACATGGTCTACTTATCCTCCTTCAGCTTGATACGTGGATCTATGAAGGCATAAGCCACATCCACCAAGAATATCATTATTAGGTAGAACACAGCATAGAATACTGTGATACCCATTATTGTCGTGTAATCACGGTTGCTGACACTTTCAACAAAGTGTCTTCCTATTCCAGGAATCGCAAAAATCTTCTCTATTACAAATGATCCCGTAAGGATTGCAGCAACCATGGGTCCAATGTAGGTTACTACTGGAATCAGGGCATTTCTGACAGCATGCTTCATTATTACTGTGAATTCCTTGATTCCATTGGCTCTTGCGGTTGTGATGTAGTCCTGTCTCAAGACCTCAAGCATGCTTGATCTTGTAAGTCTGGTTACAAAGGACAGTGAATAACCTGCAAGGGCTATTACCGGACCAATGTAGCCTTTCCAGCTGCTCAGTCCAAAGCTTGGAATCCACCCCAGCTTACCTGCAAAGAAATATATTATAACTGTTGCTATTACAAAACTTGGAACAGTGATCCCTATTGTGGCCAGGAACATTACAAAGTAGTCCAGTGGACTGTTCTGTTTAAGTGCTGATATAACCCCCAATGGTATTCCTATGGCCACTATCAGCACCGATGCAATCAAGCCGATTTTCGCCGAAGCGGGAAATCCTGAAATGATCAAATCGTTGACTGATGTACCAATCTTTGAATAGGATGGTCCCAAGTCAAATGTCACAAGACCCTTCATGTAGTTAAGATACTGAACTGGCAGTGGGTCATCCAGGTTGTACTTGGCGTTCAATGCTCTCATGATCTCATCAGGCACTGGTCTTTCCCGTGTAAAGGGGCCTCCTGGGATTGAGTGCATCATTGTAAAGGTCAATGTAGTGATCAGTATAATAGTTATCAACATTGATACAATGCGTTTTAAGTAAAAAGATCTCAAAATTGTAACTCCTTTCTATGTATTTTTTGAGTTGCAAATACTCTACCTTATTCTACCATCTTTGCACTGATTTTTCAAAATACTTTTTCAACTCAATCCTAGTGAAAAAGCGCTTTTAGCTATTGTGCCGCTATCCCACTGATGCTTTGTTTGGGTAAAGCCACGCTGTGTATCAAGACATTTCAAGCCCTTATGCAAGCCTTTGCACACCTTCCACAAGATGAAAATTGTAGACATTTGATTAAATATTCCATTATTTAAAAAATTTTCACAAATCTTTCATTGAAAAAATGCTGAAGGACCAACAGGTCCTTCAGCATTTACTACTCTCTCCTATATTGAACAGGGGCTGTAGCCGCAGTCCTGACACTCTGAGCATCCTCCTGAGTGGTTAAGCTTCCCACCACACATTGGACAGGTATCCGGATCTTCCTTAAGCTGCTCCTCTGCAAGCTGCATTATTTCCTCCTGCAGCTCCTCTATCTTGTCTATGTTGCTCTTCTTGTTGTTTGTAATAAGGATTCCACTTCTAGCACATCCGTCCCTGTAGATGGTAATCCCCTTAAGTCCCCTCTCCCAAGCATAGAGGTATAGCTCCTCTACCTGGTCCACAGTGAACTCGTTTGGTACGTTTACCGTGGATGAGATGCTGGCATCTATATACTGCTGCCAGGTGGCCTGGACCTCTATCCTCTCCTTGTATTCAAGGTTTGAGGTTGTAACTATGAAATCAGGTAGCTCTTCCTCGTATGACAGGTTGTTCTCCTCCATATACTCCTTGATGATTGGCGTGAACACCTTGTAGTAGGTATCCTCGTGGTGTAGTGATTCCGATTTCCTGGTGTATGACACCTGGAAGATTGGCTCCACCCCGTTGCTGCAGCCCACAAGTGTGGATATGCTTCCAGTTGGGGGGATTGTCAAGAGCTGTGAATTTCTCAGTCCATGCTCCTTTATCATCTCCAGTACGTCCTCGTCTGCATTCTCCTTCAAGAATGGAGATGCTAGAACCGCATCCAGGTTGAACCTTGGGAAAGGACCATCCTTTTCCGCCAGTAAGGCTGATTGTCTCAAGGCCTCATTAACCATGATCCTACCGATCTGGTGGATCAGGGAGATCGATTCGCTGCTTCCATACCTTACTCCCATCTTGATGAACATGTCTGCCAGACCCATTATCCCAAGTCCGATCTGTCTCAGGTCCCTGGACATTTCCCTTTGCTGCTCCAGTGGGTGAAGGTTCATGTTCTCATCCAGGACCTCGTTTAGATAGGTGACGCCGTTTCTTACCATTTCACCAAACTTCTCAAATTCAAATCTGGCGTACTTTGTAAATGGATGCTTAACGTATTCGCTAAGGTTGATCGAGGATAGGTTGCAGCTTCCAAATGCAGGAAGGGTCTCTTCTGCACATGGGTTTACCCCTGCGAATTCGAACGTGGGGTCATGACTCATCAGGTGCCATGAATCAATCTTGTCCTTGTAGAGTATTCCCGGTTCTGCCATGTTCCAGTTGTTGACCGCAAGCTTCTTGTAAAGGTCCCTTGCCCTAATGACCCTGCTCATTTCCTCACCGGTTGATTCAACCTTGAAATAGAGCTCATAGTCGGTGTCATCCTTTACTGCCTGCATAAACTTATCATCAACGTTTACGGAGATATTGGCATAGGTTACCTTGCTAAGGTCATTCTTAACATTTATAAAATCTTCAATATCCGGATGATTGCAGTCAAGGTTTAGCATCAATGCCCCTCGTCTTCCCCTCATGCCTATAAGTCCCGTAACCATTGAATAAAGGTCCATAAAGCTTACTGCTCCAGTAGTTGTGCTTGCTGCATTGTTGACCTTTGACCCCTTTGGTCTAAGCTTCGAAAGGGTAAGTCCAACCCCACCACCGTAGGAATAGGTTCTTGCAAGATACTTTGCAGTATCAAATATTGATTCTATGTTATCTTCAACCTTTGGCATAACATAGCAGTTGCTCAAGGTTATCTTCCTACCCAGCTTATCCAGTCCACGGCCTGCAAGGATTCTTCCTGCCGGCATGAACTTCTTGTCCTTTATGGCCTTCTTTACAGGGTTGTTGTTTCCACTCACCCTTGTAAGGAAGTCATCAAAGGTTTCTGAATCATATCTGTACTTCTTCTCGTAAATATCCCTCTGAAGGTCTGTCATGTTCCAGCCCTGCTCACGAAGTCTGGCCCTTTCCTCACGATAGATGATATACTTTCTTGCCACCTCGGGTCTTGATTTCATCAGTTCGACCTCGACGTAGTCCTGAATCTCTTCAATATTTACCGATTCCTTACCGCTGAAGGATTCAATTGCGTTTTCTCCGATAGACTTCGCCAGTTCTTCGTCGACACCCTTCTCTGTTTCATTCATGGCCTTCCTAACGGCTATTGCGATTTTTTCCGCTTCAAAATCCACAACCTGTCCGTTACGCTTTTCAACTTTCAACATACCATTGCCCCCCTTATTACTCCGTGCTCCTACCAATACAACTATATATTGTGTATGGAAGCACCTCACTATACAACATATATAAAATTTACCACATATACCATTAAATTACAAGATGGGTTTTGGAGAAAAATCGGTAAGTTTTTGTAACAATTCATAGACCTGGGTAAAGGAGAGACCTAAAGTGGATATGGACTATTTTTTTGCATATGATAAAATACAATCAGGACTAATCATACCATAATTATCAGTATTTGTCTTTGGGGTAATTGAGATTGGAGGTGGGTTATGAGCTACACAGCTATATTGGACAAGATTCTTGATTCAAAGGACACAAGTGTGGGAGGGGACGCCGCTTCAGCACTTGCTGGAGCCATGGCTTGCGGTCTTCTTGGGATGGTTGCAAGGCTGTCCATCATGGGTCAGTATGGTCTGGATGACCACCAGTTCATCAAGCTGGCCGAGGAGCTGGATGGAACCAGCTTTAGGCTTCTTCGGGGATCCCAGGAGGACGTAAAGGCATACGCAAGTGTTTGTGACGCCATAAAGCTCCCCCACGGGACCAGGGAAGAGGAGGATGACCGTCTGGACAGAATCCAGGAGACCGGGGAAAGGGCTGCAGAGATTGCAAGGGACAACGGATACCTGTGCAAACGGGTCCATAGGATCGGACTGATCTTACGGGGAAATTCAAACACAAATGTGGCAACTGACCTGGAGGTGGGGATTACGCTTGCCCAGGTTGGAATTGATGGAGCAATTGGAACGATGAAGTCCAGCCTTCCCCTTATCAAGGATAAGGAGTTTAGAAAAGCACTACAAAATGATATCAATGAATTGAGCAAGGAGGATAAGTATTATGAAGATATTAATGGCAGAAGTGAACATTAGTGAGGGAACAGACCTTGACAAGGTTGGACTTATCAAGGAAGAGCTTATGAAAAATGGTGACCTGGAGCTGCTTGACCTTAACTCCGACAAGGACCACAACCGGTCTGTCTTCACCTACAAGGGAGAACCCATGGCAGTTCTTGAAGGTACGAAGAGGCTTTCAAAAAAGGCCATCGAACTGATTGACATGTCAAGTCACAAGGGAAGCCATCCAAGGATGGGGGCTATCGATGTTGTACCCTTTATTCCAGTTAAGGATGTGACCCTTGAGGAGGCTGTTGAGATCTCAAAGGAATACGGCAAGTACCTGGGAAGCCTGGGAGTACCTGTCTACTTCTACGAGGACTCAGCCACAAGGGATGACAGGAAGTCACTTGTTAAGATAAGAAAGGGTCAGTACGAAGCCCTCGCTGAGAAGTTCCAGGACGAGACTTGGACACCAGATGAAGGTCCCTTCCAGTTCAATGCAAAAAGTGGTGCCACTGTCACAGGTGCAAGATTCCCGCTTATAGCATTTAACATCAACCTGGCAACTGACAACCTTGAAATCGGTAAGAAGATCGTAAAGGCTGTCAGGGGAGCAACTGGTGGCTTCCAGCATGTTAGGGCCATTGCCCTTGAAATTCCTGAAAGAAAGATGGTCCAGGTATCCATGAACCTTACCAACTATGAGAAGACCCCTATTCACAGGGTCTATGAGGTTATTAAGATGGAGGCTGAAAGCTACAACATAGGAATAGCTGATACAGAGCTAGTTGGTCCTGTTCCAGTATATGCCCTTGAGGAGCTGTTGAGGTTCTATATCAGGGTAAATGATGATTTCTCAACTGAGCAAATGTATATGTAATGCAAAGATCAGAGAACAGTGAATAGTGAACAGTGAATAGTGAACAGTGAACAATATAAAAAACAGGTAATGTCTAAGAAGTGAAAAGGCAGGTAATATCTAATATCTAAGAAGTAAGAAAGACAGTTAATAGCTAAGATCTAAGAGTTAAGAAAGACAGTTAATAGCTAAGAGCTAAGAATTAAAAAGGCAGGTAAATTATTAGGGTCCAGGACTCTTCGCCATTCTCAGAGTGAC
>CALGAG010000255.1 GCA_937951995.1 uncultured Bacillota bacterium | reverse complement strand
AGGCAATCATGGAAACGGAAAAAAAGGTTGAGCCCTCACCGGGGAGGTACGGCTTTAGTCAGGAGTATTATGCCCTTCTTGGGGAGATGACCGTTAAATACATGCAGGAGATTGGAAGGAACTACCCCTACGCAGGCTTTGGCGGTAGATACCACGGCTGGCTGTTCTCAAACAATCCAGAGCCTTACAACAGCTTCGGAAACGGATCGGCAATGAGGATAAGCCCTGCCGGTCTGGCTGCAAGGTCAGAAACTGAAGCCATCCTTCTTTCAAAGGCAATCTCGGAGGTAACCCACAACCACGAGGATGGACTCAAGGGTGCAGAGGCAACCACAATGGCAATCCATATGGCAGGCCATGGATTCACCAAGGAGGAGATAGAGGAGAAGATCTCCACTGACTACTATCCCCTTGATTTTATGCTGGATGACATCAGGGAGGAATACTCCTTTGACGTATCCTGCAAGGGAAGTGTTCCCCAGGCAATAAAGGCTTTCCTTGAGGCCGAATCCTTTGAGGATACAATCCGCACAGCCATCTCCATCGGAGGAGACAGCGACACAATAGCAGCAATAGCCGGGGCCATTGCAGAGGCCTTCTACGGAGTGCCTGAGGACTTGAAGAATGAGGCTCTTGGATTCCTGGATGATGACCTTAGGGACATATACTCCCAGTGGGAGGATTTCCTGGGTAAGTGTGAATAAGATTATTGGGAAATGAAAAAGGACCACCAGAAAGTGACCATTTATAAGTGGGTCACTTGTTGGTGGTCCTGTTCTGTTTTATTCATTCAACAGAATGTCCCTTTGATGCTGCAATCAAATCATAGGTCTTCCTTGATGATCCTATCCTTCTTGACTCCCAAATTCTCAAGGGCATCAATCACTGCATCCATCATAGCCTCAGGTCCGCATACATAGAACCAATCATCCTTCGAGGTTATGTTTTTCTTCAGGTAATTCTCATCAATACGTCCATGGGCACAGGACTCAACGTCCTCCTTGGACAGGATATTGAGGAAATCATCTCCCAGCATGGATTCTAACTCCTCCCGGTTGATGATGTCCTTCTCCCTGCTGTTGGCAAATATAAGTCGGTTTCCTGAAAGCTTATCCTCAGCATTGAGATTTCGAAGGATTGAAATAAAGGGTGTGACACCTGCTCCCCCTGCTATGAAGGTTCCTTTTCCCTCATAACTTATTGCTCCAAAAACACTCTTGATTATAAAGGGGTCTCCCACATCAAGCTTTGACAGCTCATTGGTAACACCTTCATGGTCAGGATAGATCTTGATGGTGAACTCTAGATAATCCTCAGATGGAAGAGATGTGAATGTAAAGGGGTGTGCCTCATCCCGCCATCCATCCTTGTCAACTGCAATTTCAGCAGCCTGTCCAGGGATAAAGTCAATCTCATCTGGCTTATCAAGGGTGAAACGCAGTACATTATGTGTTGCCTTTTCTATTTTTTTGATTCTTGCAATTACTTCTTCCATGTCTAATACCTCCACTATAATTCAAAAGAATGAACTTCCAACAGCTTACCTTATTGTTTCAAAACCGTCACAATATCCTTAAATATTGCAACCCTTATATATGTTTCTACCCCAATGGATAGTATGGAATCATGATCAAGGGCTGGGAGGGTGGAAGCAAAGTAATAAGTGGATC
>CALGAG010000254.1 GCA_937951995.1 uncultured Bacillota bacterium | reverse complement strand
ATCCAATAGCGTTCTATTGTTTCTCCATCCACCTGGACATCCCTTTCATAGACACCACCGTTTATCAGGATGGTCTTTTTGCTTGCAACATTGTTTGCATCACAGGTTACCAAAACCTTGTTTAAGCCGTGTTCTCTGCACTTTTCAAGAACCTGCTTGAGCATTTCCTTTGCATAGCCCTTTCTCCGTTGGGAGGGTCGTACTGAATAGCCAATGTGGCCTCCCCAAAGTCCTAGGATTGGGTGATCAATATGGTGTCTGAAGTCGATGATGCCAATAAGTGTGTTGTCCTCGACCCTGACGGCTAAATATGTATTTGAACACACCTTTCCTTCAGGACATGTTTCTTCATTTTCAAGCAGGCAAAGCTCATGTAGCCAGTCTGCTACAGTTTCCTGGTCCCTCAGGCTCCCGCACCCTGCCATGCTGTCTCCAGACTTGATGAACTCATCCCTGTATTTCATAATATCCTGGGAATACTCCATTGTCGGTTTCACTAGTTTTATCTTGGACATGTTATCACCATCTTTCTAATATTTGCGGAAATAAGTCATTTGTTTACTAGATAATACTACAATGAACCTCACCATACAATTAAAATATCCACAAATATTAAAAAATACACACATCCAACAAATAAATCACTAAATACTCACTGATTTGTTGTATAATCAAGGTGACATATTATCGTGCAGAATCAAGCCCATATTTTAAATAATTACCGGGAGGGGAACATGCGAATAGTAAGAACAAGCTTCGAGAAAATCCAGGATATGATGGAAAAAAACATAACAAGGAATGGAGTAACAGTGGACTCATTCTGGGAAGATCATGTTTTGGAGGGCAATCATTACTCCATCCAGGATGGAGATTCATCCATAGGCTATTTCACAATTCATGGGGAGGATACCATAAGCTCCTTCTATCTTGTTGAGGAATATGCCTATTATGGTCGGGAGTTTTTTGAGCAGATTAAAAAATATGAGAAGGTGACAAATGCCTTGGTAACTACAGGAGATGAGTTCTTTTTAGCCCATTGTTTGGATAGCTTCCAAAGAATGGAGAAGCAGGCATATTTTTCTCTTTACAGAGATGTAGAGCCTTCAAGCTTTGTTAAAAGAAGTATAACCTTTGAAAGGATACTGTCCAGAGAGAACCTTTCAACTGTAAAACTTGCTGGAGATTTTTTCAGAGAGGACGAGGATGAATGGATTCTTAAGAATAGGGATTATTACAGGGTTTACAAGGTACTTGAGAATGGAGACCTGGTTGGATTTGGAGTGGCCGAAACGGGAAGGGTCGTCAAATCAATTGCAAGCATAGGCATGTTTGTTATGGAAGACAAGAGGCGGCTGGGCTATGCAAAGAATATCCTTAGACAGCTTAAGGAGCTGGTTGAAGAAGAGGGATACATTCCAAGGTCTGGATGCTGGTACTATAACCACAATTCCCTAAAAAGCATGATAAGCGCTGGGGGATATCCAAAGAGCAGACTTCTTAAGTTCTACTTTTAGGGGAGCTCAGATTAATGCTAAAAATTTCAATTCTAATGAAATTTTAATCTTTCTCAAATTGTGTTTAAAGGTTGCACTGCTACAATTAAACCATACTAAACAATAGGAGGTTTGAGATATGGTAACTTTGGAACAGGTAGAAAAATTAAGGGAGTATGCAAACATTTCATACGAGGAAGCAAAATTGGCTCTTGAGGAGACAGACGGTGATATTCTTGAAGCAATAGTAAATCTTGAGAAGAGGAACAGGATCAACAGGCCTGAGGGTGGAGGAAGCTTCAACTCAGACAAGTCTAAGGAGGAGTCTCAAGAAAGAAAAAGCAACACCGGTGGTACCACCTACACCAAGTCACAAGGGTCATCATTTGGTGAAATGGTAGGGAAATTCTTCAGAAGTCTAGGAGAGGTTGTTGGCAAGGGAAACAGAAATACCTTTGATGTGATGAAGGGTGAGGAAAGGGTCATGTCCATACCGGTAACAATAATGGCGATACTTCTTCTCTTTACATTCTGGGTGACAATACCGCTTGTAATCGTTGGACTATTCTTTGGGTATAGGTATAGAATAGTAGGACCTGACCTTGGAAAGGAAAATGTCAACAAGGCAATGGACTCAGTGGCAGATGCAGCTGAAAAATTTAGGGATGAAGTTAAGGGTGATATGAAGGATGGAAAAGATTCTAATAATTGAAGATGAAGAAAAAATAGCTCGTTTCATAGAGCTGGAGCTTAAATACGAGGGCTATGAAGTTGAGAAGGCACTAAATGGAAGGGATGGGTTGGAGCTTGCCACAACCCAGCCCTTTGACCTTATTCTTCTTGATATCATGCTGCCGGAATTAAATGGAATTGAAGTCCTAAGAAGAATCAGAAGGGTTTCTGATGTCCCCATTTTGCTCCTTACTGCAAGGGATGGGGTAGTTGACAAGGTGGCAGGTCTTGATGGTGGAGCGGATGACTATATAACAAAGCCCTTTGCAATCGAGGAACTCCTTGCCAGGATCAGAGTTGGCTTGAGGAAAAGGACAACCGACAATACATCCAGAGCATCCAATGAAATCTCAGCAGGCAGATTGTTATTGGATCCGGTTAAACGAGAGGTCAAGGTGGATGGTACAATAATCGACCTTACAAAGAAGGAGTTTGACCTGCTCAATTATCTTATGGAGAACAAAAACATCGTAATCAGTCGGGAGACAATCCTTGAGCACATATGGGGCTATGATTTTTCCGGGGAGACCAACGCAGTGGATGTGTACATAAGATATCTCCGTTCAAAAATCGAGGAACCCTTTGGCTTGAAGACAATTCATACAGTACGCGGAGTGGGGTATGTGATAAAGGATGAAAAGGACTAAAAGCGCTGGATCGGGTACAATTAAAAACAGAATCCAATCATCTCTGGTTTTAAGGCTTAATGTAAGGATGATGGGAAGACTGCTTGCAGGATTTATCTCAATAAACATTGTTATAATCCTGATAAGTTTTTTTGTGGTTTTTTGGAATGTTGAGAACGGAATAGATGGAATGGTTCAGCTGAAGGGCAACTTGCCTGAGGAAATCAACCTGGAGTTTGGAAATTATCAGATTGCCCAAGAGGAGATATTATCCGGCTTTGAACTTAATCAGACATTTCTAGAGTACATTGATAGGAACCGCACCGGAGGAGCTAGGACTCTTGGAATCTCTGAGGCTGACCTGGAGAAGAACCTTGTGGACAGGCTTCAAAACATGAAGTATCTGGCCCAGATTCAGGTTAATGGGAATGATATCTTCATTTACTATCCAATCGGCAATGATTTTATGATTCTACTGGGTTTGCTCCTTATAATACTTGGATTTGAAGTGATCATACTTTCAACGGGATTTGTAAAGGGGTCGCGGATTATAAGAAAAACATTGAGACCTTTGAATGAACTGGCTGAAGCAGCAAGAAGCCTGAACCAAGAGGTAACCTCAATGAGCTCGAAGTCACAGGATAAATACCTGAAGGATCTGGCGGGAGCAATAAGCAGTATTGATGCCAACAGGCTTGATGAACAGATTTCCGTGGATAGCTCCCAGGAGGAACTCAAGGGCCTTGCAGCTGCCATAAACCAGATGCTGAACAGGATAAATGATTCCTACCAATCACAGGTTCAGTTTGTTTCAGATGCATCTCACGAACTCAGGACTCCCATATCGGTGATACAGGGATATGTGAATCTACTGGACAGGTGGGGGAAGAATGACGAAAAGACCCTCCAGGAATCCATAGATGCCATAAAGGGCGAGACAGAGAGCATGAAGGAATTGGTTGAGCAGCTATTGTTCCTAGCCCGGGGAGATAATGAAACAATCCAGCTTCACAAGGAGACCTTTGATGTTTGTGAAGTGATTCATGACATCGCCAGGGAAGCGGACATGATAGACAAGAGTCATGATTTCCAGATGGACTTGAAGTGTGAGGCATTTATAAGTGCTGACAAGCAGCTGATAAAACAGGCAATCAGGATACTGGTGGACAACAGCATCAAGTATACCCCTGAAGGCGAAAAGATAATCCTTAGGGTTGCTGAAAATGAGGGCGACATAAGGATTACAGTTCAGGATAGTGGAATTGGAATACCGCCTGAGAGCATCCCTAGAATTTTTGACAGATTCTACAGGTCAGACGAATCAAGGGCCAGAAAAACCGGAGGTTCGGGCTTGGGATTGTCAATTGCCCAATGGATAATTGAAAGGCACGGTGCCCATTTTGAGGTTCTAAGCAGGGTGGACATCGGAACAAGAATTACAATTGTTATGCCGCGGGCTGATTGAGTCACCGGGGACGGTTCTTTTTGACTCACTTCCAGCAACTGTAGGGGTGCACCGACCAATCGGTGCACCCCTTTCTAGATTCCTTATCCTATAGGACAGTCTACAAGATTAAGACCCCTATCTCTCTGATTATTCCCTCCAAATCCACCTGATGATTTTTCAGGATTTCCATTTGCTCTTCCATTTCCTCTTTCCCAGTTGCCAAATGTGGAAGATTCTCTCTCAACCTGTCTTTCAAAGGCTGCAAGATGGTGCTCTGATGCTGTTTTCAGCCTTTCAAATGTTAATCTGACATCATCAGGCAGATCCTGCTCAAGAAACCTTTCATACATTTCTATATTCTTGATCTCGGCCTCCACACCAATCTCATATGCCTCTTCCAGACTTTCTGGTATGGCCACCTTTGTCTCCCAGTCCTCTGAAGGGATTTGGATGTTGTATTCTTTGAACAGAGGCTCTAAAAGTTTAATATGGGTTTCTTCAGCCCTCATGATATTTGAAAAAGGCCTGTCCACCTCAAACTTTTCAATTATCGCTTCGTATTCCTCCAAAGCAAGAAATTCATCCTCCATTGCGTAATCCAGCATTTCCTCAAGTTCGAAGCTGCTTTCAGAGAGAGCTCCGCTTGCCCCGATATCATCGCTTTCAGCGAAGGCTGTGATTCCTGAGCTACTTGCAAGTATAACCCCAAGTGCCATGAAAGTTCCAAGTGATCTTTTTATTGATTTTCTCATTTTATACATCTCCTTTATTGTATTCTTTGACTTCTTGATTAAAGTATAGCCTACGGTTGTGATGGAATAATGATGGAGATATTAAAGTTTTAAGGTCTTTCTCAAAGGAAGGGGTGCAAAGTTATCAGGTGTTATATCTTGACATCGACGATGTGTCTATATATAATGATACCGTAGCAAATCAATAGAAAGGCAAGGTATTGTATACGATGAAGTAAGATCCACTACTTTAAGAACTAGATGTAAATATCAAGAACCCTAATGAGGTTAATTTGATGTGTGCAAATTTAGATTAATGAGTGGATAGTATTGTATTTATCGTATGTAGAGATATTTGTCTGGGAATTACCTTTTTAATTAATTGCATTTGTACTGCAAAAGGGGTAGTTCTGCATATGATGTTTAAATGTACTATCCTCTCCAGACACAGGGAGGATTTTTTATGTTATTGATAGAGTGCAAGGATATCAGGAAGTATTATGGTGAAAGATTGATTCTTGAGATTGAGGAGCTCAAGATTTATGAAGGTGACCGAATAGGTATTGTGGGCATAAACGGTTCAGGGAAGACAACCCTGCTTAACATACTCAGCAAAAGGCTTGAGCCAGACCAAGGCTATGTCAGAACCTATGGAAGCAGCTCTTATGTTTCACAGATTGATGACCCTGACATAAATATTCTAAGTGATGAAATGGCGTCCAGATTTGGAGTGGACTTTTCTTGGAAGGAATCAATGAGTGGCGGTGAAAAGACAAGATTCAAGGTTGCAGCTGCCTTGGAGGAAAATTCAGATGTCCTATTTGCAGATGAACCCACAAGCAATGCGGACCTGGAGAGCATAAGGCTTATGGAGGACCGCTTCAGGGCCAGGAATGGAACGCTGGTTTTGATTTCCCATGACAGGAGTTTTTTGGATAGGTTGTGTAATCAGATTCTCGAAATAGAGGATGGGAAGGTAAGCACCTACAAGGGGAACTACACGGCCTATAAGGACCAGAAGATCATGGAGCTTGAAAGGAAACGATTTGAATACCAGGAATATGTCAGGGAAAGGAAACGACTTCAATCAGCAATAGGTGAAATAAAGGGCAAGAGTAGCTCAATAAGACAGGCACCCAGAAGGATGGGAAATTCTGAGGCCAGGCTCCATAAAATGGGAGGTCAAAGGGCAAAGGCAACCCTTGATAGTGCAGCCAAGAACATCGAGAAGAGGATCGAACACATGGAGAGGAAGGAGAAGCCCAGAGAAGAGCCAAAGATTAAATTTGATATCCCGGATTCCAGTAGAAGTCACAGCAGAATTCTCGTCGAGGGTAAAAATCTGAACAAATCATTTGATACCAGGGTGATTTTCAAGGACTCGGAATTCATGATAGAGAATGGGGCTAAGGTTGCATTGATTGGGCCAAATGGCTGCGGTAAAAGCACCCTGATCAAGATGATCATGGATGGTGAAGAAGGTATTCGTGTTGCAAAATCAGCAAAAATTGGATATTTCAGTCAGGACTTGAGTATATTGAATGAGGGAAGGTCCATCATAGAAAATGTAATGGAGAACAGCATATATTCTGAAACATTCGCGAGAATTTTCCTTGCAAGGCTTCTATTCAGAAAAGAGGCAGTCCACAGGAAGGTTAAGGTCTTGAGTGGAGGAGAAAGGGTAAAGGTTTCCTTTGCAAAGATCCTTATGGAGGACTTTAACATGTTGATTCTTGATGAACCTACCAACTACCTTGATATCATGAGCCTGGAGATAATTGAGGAAGCCCTTCAGGAATACAACAGAACATTGCTCTTTGTATCACATGACAGAAAATTCATCGGGAGCATTGCAGACCAGGTAATGACAATTGAGGGAGGGAAGATTGACCTCTACAAGGGAAACTATGAGGAATATCTGGCTGGTAAAGACAAATCCTTGGATAAAAGGGAGGAACAGATTATGGTTCTTAGGAACAGGCTATCTGAGTTAATTAGCAGGATATCCATGCCATCAAAGGGTGATGACCTGGAGTCTCTGGATATTGAATACAGAAATGTTCTTGAAGAATTAAATAGAATTAGATAATAATCGAGTCCCATTACCAGGAAGTAAACGGAATGGGACTTTATTTTTTCCACAAAGGAGAGGAAGGATCTTATTTGGGTAATTAATGGTTGAGGAGGTGGGATAATGTATAGGTTGTATTGCAGGATATATCAGATGATTTTAAGAGGGGTATCCGGATTCCTACCATGGAGGATGCCTGAATTACTGCAAGGGAAGGGCAGTATCAAAAGATTGCCAGTATTTATCAAGGAGAAGGGAATAGAAAGCCTTCTAATAGTCACCGACAAGGGAATAAGATCAATCGGTCTTATGGATGAGTTACTTATGGACCTTGAACAGGTGGAAATAGATTACATAGTATATGACAAAACAGTGGCCAACCCGACAATAGATAATATAGAGGAAGCATTAAGGCTTTACAAAGGGAACAATTGCAAGGGAATACTGGCTTTTGGAGGAGGGTCCCCGATGGATTGTGCAAAGGGGGTTGCGGCACGGCTGGCTAGACCGGAAAAGACAATCCCTCAGATGAGAGGACTTCTTAAGATCAGAAAGACCACGCCGCCATTATTTGCAGTACCCACAACATCAGGAACTGGAAGTGAAGGCACCCTGGCAGCAGTGATCACTGACAGCAGAACCCATGACAAGTACGCCATAAATGACATTTCCCTTATTCCCCATTACTCCGTATTGGATCCGGCCTTGACTGTAGGCTTGCCGCCTCATATTACAGCTACAACTGGAATGGATGCCTTGACCCACGCTGTTGAAGCCTACATAGGAAGAAGCAACACCCAGGAAACACGGGAGTGGAGCAGAGAAGCCGTAAAGCTGGTTTTCGAGAATATATCTGAAGCCTATGAGAATGGAGATGATATTGAGGCCAGGGAAAATATGCAAAAGGCAGCCTATTATGCCGGACTGTCCTTTACAAGAGCCTACGTTGGCTATGTACATGCTGTTGCACATACACTGGGAGGCTTCTATGGGATGCCACACGGTCTGGCCAACGCAGTCATACTGCCATATGTACTGGAGTACTTTGGAGAGTGTGTGCACAAGCCACTTGCTGAGCTGGCAGATGTTGCGGGCATATCCCAAGGCTTGAAAGATAACAGGGAAAAGGCTGAGAGGTTTATCTCTGAAATTAGAAGATTGAACAAACAGATGGACATACCTGACAAGCTCCAGGGAATAGATGAGAAGGATATACCCCTGATGGTTGAAAGGGCATTCCATGAGTCAAACCCGTTGTATCCCGTGCCAAGGATTTTTGACAGGGAGGATCTTGCAAAGATATACAATCTGATAAGAGCCTAGATATAAAAACAGGGAGGCATTCCACATGGGTGCCTCCTAAACAATTACTCATGTTCAATGTTTTCAATCTTCTCAAGGTAACTTTTCATATCAAATTTTCTCTCAAGACCCTTGTCATTCATATACCTTATTTTGCCGAATACCTTACGTTCCTTCCAGCCCCGGTCATGCTTTCCAAAGCACCAGGCAACCCCTGTAAAGCCGTTGGGATCCCTCCCGTCAAGATTGTATTTATTGTTCAGGTAAATGGCAATATTATAGGCCTTCTCAGGGTCCTCACTCCACTCAATGATTTTCTTACCCCAATACATTCTCATGTAGCCATGCATCTTACCTGTAAGTACCATTTCCCTTTGTGCAGCATTCCAGTAGGGGTCATGTGTCTCTGCATTTTCCAGGATATCCAGGGAATATATGTAGTTCCTCTTGTCATTTTCATGGTCCGAAAGTGTCTTTTTTGCCCAATCATGAAGTGAATGAATTGAGTCATACCTTTCGTTGTAGAAGACAAAATTCATGGACAGCTCCCTTCTCACAACAAGCTCTTCCAGAAAGTCTTCCTTGTCTGCAAGGTCCACAGGAAGGAGTCGTCTGTAGATATAAAGGGGTGAAATCTGTCCAAAGTGAAGATATGGACTCAGATTGGAGGAGTAGTCAAGACCAGGTTCGTTCTTAAGCTGGCTGTACTCTGCCAGCTTGTTATGGATAAAGTCCTCAAGATGAATTTTGGCATTCCTTGTTCCTCCGACAAAGCTATCCACAGGTTTGACTGACATATCAACATGAAGCCCCTCAATTGCCTTATCCAGATCAGAAATGTCAAATTCTTCATTATCATGCTTGAAATCCAGGGAGGAAATTTTGATAGCCTCTTCTTCCAGTGGTAGGATGAAATCACCTAGCAGCCTATTTAGCTTCCGTCTAAGGGTAGCGGCTGAATACTCCTCCTTTTGGGATGCGGCTTCTATTGGGACAATTACATTTGTTTCAACCTGGACAAGGAGGCATTGTGCATTGTCGGCTACAAACCTTCTCCATTGCCGTTCAACCCTTAGATAGCCTCTATCCACAACCATTAGAGCTGCTATTTTAGATAATTCCAGGGCACCTTGCTCTGGGGAGATTCTTTCTATTAGCATCCGGATGTTTTTCTCATGTAGCTTATTCTTTACCTCTTTTAGTCCTTGGAGCATAAACAGGTAGTGTCTCCAATTTGCATCTGGAAAGCTTTCAGTTAGACCAAAATAGACCAATAGGGGCTTCTCTAGTTTATTTGCCCTTCTAATTGCGTACTCAAGGGCGTGGTTGTATTCAACTCTTTGTGAGCTCTGCATCCAATAGATGACGTAGGGTTTGTCCAATATTTCCTTGTCGTTAAGTGCCTGCACTCTTTCCTTTTGTATCATTGTGTATCCTCCTGACCTGCTTCTATATGTATTAGATTATACCCAAATTATATAATGAATTTCCATCAGGTGGAAAATTATGGTATCATTTTAAAGAATTAATTGATTTCTACCTGTATATGGGTATATGTAGCGAAGAAGCTTAAAGTCAGAGAAATATCACTGATAAACTACAGGAGGTAATTACATGGAAAGAAGGATAAAAAAGAAGGTAACAGGATTTCAGACTCAGGATGGAGCTGGAGTTAAGCTTGTAAGGGTACTGGGACATCAGACCGTTGATGATTATGATCCAATTCTTATGCTTGATTCATTTGATAGCAGAAATCCAAAGGATTACATAGCAGGATTTCCAATGCACCCCCACAGGGGAATAGAGACGATCAGCTATGTCTACAAGGGACAGATGATGCACAAGGATTCTCTGGGGAATACCGATACTGTAGGAGATGGTGGTGTGCAGTGGATGACAGCTGGATCAGGAATACTTCACGAGGAAAGACTGCCTGAAAGTGAACGGCTTCTGGGAGTGCAGCTATGGCTAAATATGCCTGGAGACAGGAAAATGACACCCCCTGCATACCACAGCATAAAGAATTCCCAAATACAGGAGATTCCCTATGATGGTGGAAAGATAAGGGTTCTGGCAGGAAGATACAAGGATGTTGAAGGCTTCAAATCATCACATCTGCCTCTGGACTACTATGATATCCATGTAGAAAGGGGAGCCACAGTAAGTGTTGATACACCAAAGGATAAGGCCATAATGCTATTTACGCTTATAGGTGAAATAAAGGTTGGAGATGAGAAGGTAAAGGAAAAGACAGCCGTTAGATTGACTGAGGGTGAGAAGGTCACAATATCAAACAATGGAAAAGAACTTGCACAGGTGCTCTTTGTAAGCTCTGATTCCTTGAACGAGCCCGTAGCTTGGGGAGGTCCGATTGTAATGACCAACCAGGAAGACCTTAGACAGGCCTTTGTGGATTTAAGACAGGGAACATTTTTACAGGATGGTATAGACTATAGTGACAAGTAAAGAGGGGATTTGCAGATGAAGGTAAGTTTTAATGTTGAAGATGCAGTTAGAAAAAGGTACAGCGTAAGAAATTACAGTGATAGGGATATTGAAAGAGAAGAGCGTGACAAGATAGAAGCATTTATTGGAACTCTTGATAATCCTTTTGGTAACAAGATTAATTTCCATTACCTTGATGGAAAGGATATGAAGGATGGAGAGAAGCTTGGCACCTACGGAGTGATCAAGGGTGCAAGACAGTATATAGGCACGACAATAAAACTTGAGGATATGGCTCTTGAAGCCCTGGGATATGAATTTGAAGTCATGGTCCTCTACCTGGCACATCTTGGAATTGGAACCTGCTGGCTTGGGGGAACCTTTGACAGAAAAGGTTTTGCAGAGGCCATGAAGATAAATGAGGGGGACCTCTTCCCAGTTATTACACCCTATGGCTATGCAGCTGAGAAGAAACATATTAAGGAAATGGCCATGAGGAAGGTAATCAAGGCAGACCAGAGAAAGCCTTGGGAGGACTTGTTCTTTAAGGATGATTTTTCAACACCATTGACGGAGGTGGAGGCTGGAGATCTGGCTTTTGCTCTTGAAATGGTTAGACTTGGACCATCTGCTTCAAACAAGCAGCCCTGGAGGATACTTGTTTCGGATGGAAAGGCTCATTTCTATGAGGACAGGGAACCTGGCTACAGTGACAGATTTCCCTATGACATACAAAGGGTGGACATGGGGATTGCTGCTGCCCACTTTGACTTAGCGGTAAAGGAGAAGGGTATCAAAGGTCATTTTGATACAAGGTCAGGTCCTGGTATTGACCTAGCCAAAAACATGGAGTATGTATTTTCCTGGATAAGGGATTAGGATTTTAATGTGTTTTAAAACCGGGCACTTTCAACTATATGAAAGTGCCCGGTTTATTATTTCATTTTTCTACTGTAGTGACCCCAGCATTCCGTGATGATTTTCCTTGCTGCAAAGCTTGATGTTAGTGAAGGGTCAAGGTTAGGAGCAACCTCCACAAGATCAAAACCAATTATGGGAAGCTTGAACATTCCCCTTAGAAAGTCCAAAAGCTCTCTACTTGTCAATCCCCCAAACTGTGGTGTCCCGGTACCCGCTGCATAGGCCGGATCCAGAACATCTATGTCAACTGTGATATAGACATGATTGAATATCTTCATTTTCTCATGAACCTCTTCAATGGCATTGGAAACCCCCATTTCATGGAATCTCCTTGCATTGATAACATTGACCTTGTTGTTTTTCATAAATTCCAGCTCATCCATTTCAACTGACCTGATACCAACAAAGTAAATATTATCAGAGCTGCCTACATTCTCCAGCTCAGTAGCTCTTCTGGCTGGGCATCCATGTGAAAGCCTGCTTCCAGACAGCTGGTCGTTCAGGTCAAAGTGGGCATCCAGGTGGATTATGCCAAATGGCTCATCAAGTGCATCGTTTATTCCCTGGAAAATGGGTATCGAGGTAGAGTGATCTCCTCCTAGCATGGTAAAGAATTTTTTCTTGTCCACCAATTCTTTCACTCTTTCCCTGACATTCTCAAAGAGTCTCACCTGGTCAGTATCCTCATAATCACCCAGGTCCAAAACCTTAAGACTGTCAATAAGCTCAAAGTCTTCAGTGGTGGGTGTTATTGAATAGGTGATGTTCCTTATTGATTTTGGACCATCCTTTGCTCCATGGCGAAAGGAGGCAGCTCCGTCATATGCTAGTCCAAACACCACAATATCTGCTTCATCAACTGTTAGATCAGGTTTGTTCAACCCTGCCCATAGATCGGTGTCATTTATCATTTCCTTGGTTTCCTTCATTGTCTCAACTCCTCCATTTTTATGTATGAACATATTCTATCACATATTTGAATGCCAATCCTCAGAATTCATCAAACAGGAGACTTTTTGACTATACCTTGCTATAATTGTTACCATAGGCTGGTATTTGAATGCCAATTGAGTTTCTGGAGGTAAGTATGAAATCCTTGATAATATATTGCTCTGACTACAGAGGAAATACTGAAGAGATAGCAAAGGTGATTGCAGATGAAATTGACGGAAGACTTGTGAATGTAAAGGAACTTAAGGGTGAAACAATACAAATTGATGATTATGAACTGATAGGCTTTGGATCAGGTATTTACAGGGAAAGCATGTCCCATAGATTGTATAGGTTGGTGGAAGATATGGATCTTGAGGGCAAGGACACCTTTGTATTCTCAACAAGTGGAGTTGGAATGAAGCTTTATAACAATAGGCTGACAAGACTCCTTGAGAAGAAGGGAGCAAATGTCAGGGGAAGCTTTGCCTGCAAGGGTAGTTTTACAGCCTCTGATTTTACAGAAAAGAGGATATTCAACATCTTTGGGAAGAAGTCCCAGGGTCATCCTGACACCAGGGACAGGGAGCGGGCGAGAAGCTTCATAGGTAGCGTAATAAAAAGCCTGTAAAATATGTCTATAATTTTAGGTTGATGTAGGGATAATTGGGAGAGTGATAATATGGAGGTCATGTGGAGTCAGCACACGCCATATATAGAGCCTTTTGATATGCAGCATTTAATATACATAGGTATCCTTGTAAGCATACTGGCGCTTATGATTAGAAACAGGGATTCCCTTAGGGAGAATCGCAAGTTTTATGGCATGGTGATTCTTGGATTATCAGTATTTCAGCAAATACTTCTGTATACCTGGTACTGGATGGAAATGGGATTCAATCTTTCAGAGTCACTGCCACTTCACATATGCAGGATTTCCACGCTGCTTGGGATATGGTTTCTGATTTCAAAAAACCATAAGGTGCTGGATGTGATGTTTTTCTTCGGCTTATATGCATATGGGTCATTTCTATATCCATCGCGAGTCTATCCGGTTCAACATGCCATAGGGATATCATTTGTTTTGAATCACGCCATTACAATACTACTACCTTGGTTTGGGCATATTGCTTATGGCTGGATTCCCAACAAGGAAGGCTTGAAGAGGTCAATGGTATTGTTCCTGGGATACTTCCTATTCGTGTACCTTCTGAATCCAATAATTGATGGAAATTACTTTTACTTGAAGTACAGGCCCTTCTTTACCAAGTGGCCGGAGCATATATATGTACCATTTATAGTATCATTTACCTTGGCAGGGTTTTATTTTGCATACTGGGCGGCGGACCGTTTCCTTGGAAGTGAGAGCTACAACATGGAGACAGGAGAAGCTGACTGATGTATTTTAAAAATAAAGGATGCAACTACAATCCAATACAGGAGGAGAGAAATGATTGATTATATCGGGCTGGCAAAGGAAATAAACAATGAGATAATTCAAAACAGAAGAAGGATCCACCAGTTCCCCGAAACGGGGTTTGAGCTGGACAGGACTCTGGAGTTTGTTGAAGAAAAGTTAAAGGAGTACGGAATTGAACCAAGAAGGGTTGGAAGGAGCGGAATCACCGCAACAATAGGAAAAGAAGGAAAGACCATTCTTTTGCGGGCGGATATGGATGCTCTTCCAATGAAGGAGGAAACCGGTTTGGAATTTGCATCAGGGAATGAATTCTGTCATTCCTGTGGCCACGATGCCCATACAGCAATGCTTCTTGGTGCTGCAAGGCTGTTGAAGGAGCAGGAGGAGAGCCTTGGTGGAACTGTTAAGCTGATGTTCCAACCTGCGGAGGAACTTCTGGCTGGAGCCTTGGATATGATAGAGGCAGGAATCCTTGAGAATCCAAAGGTGGATGCAGCCTTGGCCATGCATATATACGTTGGCAATGAACAATCCAGGACCGGTACAATATCCTATGCCAGAGGACCAGCCCTTTTCTCGGGAGATGCCATCAAGATCCATGTCAAGGGAAAGAATGCTCATGGGAGCACTCCAGACAAGGGGATCGATGCCATAAGCATAGCTGCACATATAGTAATAGCATTACAGCAGATCATTGCGCGGGAGGTACCAACCGATGATCAGGCCGTAGTCATAGTTGGCAAGATAAGCGGTGGGGATACGGTAAACACTCTTGCAGGAAGTGCGGACCTTGAGGTGTCGGTCAGGGCAACAACTGAGAAGATGCGAGAGTACCTGAAGAAGAGGGTCAAGGAAATATCAGAGAATGTTGCAGTCACATTTGGTGGCAAGGCAGAAGTGGAGTTTTGGTATGGAATGGGTCCACTTTTCAATGACCTTGACTTGACTGATGAAATAGTTGGATATTGCAAAGAAGTCATAGGTGAGGAGAATCTGAACAAGATTCCAATAGCGGTTGGAACGGAGGACTTCACATCAGTTGCGGGCAAGGTACCAGGAGTCATGATAAACCTCGGTGTTGGAAGTATTGATGAGGGCTACAGCCTATCAATACACAATCCAGGCATGGTCCTGAATGAGGAGGCTCTACATGTTGGAGCTGCACTGTATGCACAAGCTGCCACAAGATATCTAATGGAGAGAGAAAAACAGGAAGAGTAAAAAGAATTTTCATTTTAGGGTTTACAAAGAGGGACAAACATGTTATTGTTATAAATATTAATTTAATATGCTAATGCGATGACAGGAAAGAGTAGTCGATGTGAATGCCTAAAGAGAGTACATGGTTGGTGTGAATGTATGGCAGTCCTTTGATGAACACATCCTGGAGCAGGTGGATGAAAGCCTTTTGGTAAGTAGTTTTATTCGGATTGCTGCAACCGTTATAAATGCAGGGGTATAGAAGCTTGTACCTGATGAGGGTAATGTCGCGAGGCATTATCAAATTAAGGTGGGACCACGGGAATAACTCTCGTCCTTTAGTATAGACTATTGGACGGGAGTTTTTTAATTGGGAATTTTTAAAAAGGAGATGTTTATTGTGACAATGAAAAGAAAAGGTTTAATGGCATTATTGATGATTCTAGCGGTATCAATGCTTATGGCAGGTTGTACCGCCAGTGCAGGAGTGGAGCAGGAAGCAACGAACAGACTGGAGGAAATAAAGGAAAGGGGATACATGGAGGTTGTCATGGAGCCCTATTTTGCTCCCTATGAATTTATCGATCCAAGCAAGGACGGAGTGGACAAGTATGTGGGAAGTGATGTTGAGCTTGCCAAGTACATAGCTGGGGAGCTAGGTGTGGACCTAAGGATAATCCCCTTGGAGTTTTCTGCTGTGCTAAGCAGTGTAACGGAAGGGAAATACGATATGGCCATTTCAGCCCTATCCTTCACACCTGCCAGAGCTGAGGCCATGAACATGTCGAAGGGATACTTTTTCCCAGAGGGCGGAGCAGGTCACGGACTTCTGATAAGAGCAGAGGATGTGGATTCAATCGCGGGTCCTGATGACATATCAGACAAGGTTATAGTTGCACAAAGCGGGTCTTTGCAGGAGATGTTTGTAAACGACCAGGTTCCAGGATACAAGGAATTCAAGAGGGTATCAGCAACAACCGACGGCTTTCTCATGGTTCAGGAAAACAAGGCAGACGTATGTGCAGCATCAATTCCAATGGCCCAGCTCTATATCGACGCAAATCCTGAAGCTAATTTGATGGTAGTTGAGAATTTTGAATTCTTTATGGATGAATCAACATCAGGAACTAGGATTGGAATGCCAAAGGACGAGGATGAGTTGACCCAGGAGATAAACAGGATTATCGACAAGGTAATTGAATCCGGAGAGTTTGCCCAGTGGCACAAGGATTTTACAGAGTATGCAAAAAGCCTTGGGTTATAGGGTGGAATCAGGAATAGATTTGACACAAAGGAGATAAACAATGATAAGTACAATAATTCAGCTTTGGACAAAGTATGATTACGTATACCTGAATGGACTGGTGGGGACACTCTGGCTTGCAGCAGTAACAGTATTTGTTGCCACCATACTGGGAACTCTTCTTGCGATCATGAAGCTATCAAAAGTGAAGCTCTTGGATAAACTGACCAATATGTATATCGGGGTTTTGAGAGGAACCCCGATTCTGCTTCAGCTATACTTTTTCTGGCTTCTACTCCCCAAGATATCCCCTGTCACACTTTCAGATACTGCCTGTATTGTCATAGCCCTCATAGTCAATGCCAGTTCATATGTGGCGGAGATAATAAGGGCTGGAATTCAGGCCGTTGACAAGGGACAGACGGAGGCGGCCAAGAGTCTGGGAATGAGCAATAGAAATACAATGAGAAGGATCATACTTCCCCAGGCCGTTAAAAACATACTGCCGGCCCTAGGGAACCAGTATATAAACATGGTGAAGCAGACATCCCTGGCGTCGGTATTCTTTGTCCAGGAGCTGATGACCTCCTACAGAACAGTCCAATCCGCAACCTTTCTGGCGATACCTTCCTTGGTGATTGTGGGAATCATATACCTTGTGGTGACCTCAGTGCTGTCAAAGGGGCTGGACATATTTGAAAGGAGGCTGCAGGCAAATGAGTAGGGAAGAACTGATCAGGGTTGAAAATCTGGATAAGTCCTTTGGTGAGCTGAAGGTCTTGAAGGACATAAATGAAAGCATATATGAGGGCGAGGTAATATCAATTATAGGCCCTTCCGGCAGTGGAAAGAGCACCTTCCTGAGATGCCTCAATCTACTTGAAAAACCAACAGGAGGAAAGGTCATCTTCAAGGGGATCGACCTTGCCGATAAAAAGGTTAATGTTGACCTTCACAGACAAAAAATCGGTATGGTTTTTCAACTGTTTAACGTATTTCCACATTTGACCGTCCTTGAAAATATAACCCTTGCACCGATACTGGAAAAGAAGGTGCCCAGAAAAGAGGCTGAAAAAAAAGCAGATGACCTGCTTAAGAGGGTGGGATTGGCAGACAAGAAGGATGAGTATCCCACAAGGCTTTCTGGGGGTCAGAAGCAAAGACTTGCAATCGTTCGGGCACTGGCCATGGAGCCGGATGTTATGCTCTTTGACGAGCCCACAAGTGCCCTTGATCCCGAGATGGTCAAGGAGGTGCTGGATGTTATCAAGAGTCTGGTTGAAACGGGAATGACAATTGTCATAGTAACCCATGAAATGGGTTTTGCAAGGGAAGTAAGCGATAGGGTTCTCTTTATGGATGAAGGAATCATTCAGGAGCAGGGTAGCCCCGATGACATCTTCAACAGACCAAAGAACCCCAGAACAATTGAATTTTTAAGCAAGATTCTATAGGGAGGTAAGGAATTGGACGAGTTGAGGCTAATTGAAGAAATAATTGGAGAAAAAGAGAAAACACTTGTTGATGCCAGTAGAAAAATATGGGAGGCAGCAGAGCTTCCCTACATGGAAGAGAAATCTGCAAGAATATTGATGAATATTTTAAGGGATGAGGGTTTTGATGTGGTTGAAGGTGTTTCGGATATGCCAACTGCATTTATCGGTAGATTCGGAACCGGAAAGCCTGTAGCGGGATTTCTAGGTGAGTACGATGCTCTGGATGCCCTCAGTCAAAGGGCGGGAATTACCGAAAAGTCCCCACTTGTGAAGGATGGACCAGGGCATGGATGTGGGCACAATCTTCTGGGAACAGGCTCTCTTGGAGCTGCAATTGCCCTAAAGGAATTTCTAAAGAGAACCGGCAGGGAGGGAACGGTTATCTACTATGGCACTCCTGCTGAAGAGGGAGCCGGCTCCAAGCAGTTTATGGCAAGGGATGGAGTTTTTGACGAGGCTGATTTTATCTACACATGGCACCCTGCCACCAAGAATGAAGTACAGTCTGACCGGACTGTTGCTATAATGGGCGCTAACTTCAGGTTCAAGGGAACCACATCCCATGCAGGGGGAAGTCCCCACCTGGGTAGAAGTGCCCTGGATGCTGCAGAGCTTATGAGTGTAGGTGTGAATTACCTTAGGGAGCACATGATTGACCAGGCCAGGATCCACTATGCCTATGTTGATGCCGGAGGAGTATCTCCAAATGTTGTTCAGGACAGGAGTCTTGTTAAGTATGAGGTGAGGGCCCCCAAGGTTACCCAGATGAGGGATCTCTTTGAAAGGGTTGTGGATGTTGCCCGGGGTGCAGCCCTAATGACTGGGACATCTGTAGAATATGACATAACAATGGCCTTCTCTGATTACATTTCAAATGCAGTCCTTGCTAAAATAGGGGATGAATGCTTCGAGGAGGTGGGACCACCAAAATGGGATGAAGAGGATTACAGACTTGCAGAAGGTTTTCTTAAAACCTATGACAAGGCCACTCTAGATTCAATAATTGAGGACCTGGAGGAAATATATGGAGCTGATGGGATTGAGGAAGTGCTTAGGGCACCACTTGATTCAAAGGTACATCCCTGGGATGGAAACAACAGAACCTACAGGTCTGGTTCTACGGATGTTGGGGATGTTAGCTATGTTGTTCCAACCCTGAACTTCAATGTTGCCACGGCCTGCCTTGGAAATGTTGGGCATACCTGGCAGATGACTGCGCAAGCAGGCAGCAGGATAGGTGAGAAGGGAATGCTTGTTGCAGCCAAGGTCATGACACTGACTGCCATCAGGACAATGGAAAATCCTGATGCAATCAGCAGAGCAAAGGAGTTTGTTAAGAAGCAGAACGGTGGGAAGTACAGCTGTCCCCTGCCGGAAGGTCTGAAGCCGCCGATTGGGACATATTAGAATATAAATACAGGTGACGGGTGAAAGTATGATTTTGCCCGTCAATATTTTTGTTACACCATTACAATTACTGGTATAATATACAGGTAAGGGCTGTATGGACATGAATGGACCGTGGAGGATTGGAAGATGATAATTGCTGAAACCAAAAGACTTAGATTGAGGCTTCTGGAAAGAGATGACCTGGATGCTCTCTTGAAAATATGGGGAGATGCTGAAACGATGCAGTATTGTGGAGGCGCTGGATCAAGAGACCAGGAGGCAGGTTCCCTTGACTACTATATTAGGCAGCAGGAGGAAATGGGATTCTCAACATACGCAGTAGAGCTTAAAGAAAATGGTGAGCTTATTGGAGTATGCGGATTCAACCCTCCAGGAGAGGGATCTGATGCTGAGATTATGTATCATTTCAACAAGTCCTATTGGGGTAAGGGATATGCAAATGAGGCTGTTGAAAAAACTCTTGAATATGCCAGGGAAAGTTTGGATATAAGTAAAGTGGGCGCCTTGGTCCATGAGGAAAACAAGGCATCTGCCGCGATACTAAAAAATAACGGATTCCAGTTCTGTGGAATGAAATGGTGTGATGCTACAAAGCGGATGGAAGAGCACTATCAATTGGTGTTGAAAGGTAACCAGTAGAAAACAGGGAGAGGATAGGATGAAAAAATTCATAGTTGAGAAGGATTTCTGGGAAGTGTTTCCCGATGCTAAGATTGGAATAATTATCATGAAGGGAATAGATAACGGCATAAAGGATGAAAGCAGGTATCTGGATACGCTCAAGGATGCGGAGAAGGAAGCGATGAGACACCTGCCGGATGAAAATTTCAGCAACAACCAGGTTGTAAAGGTATGGAGAGAGGCATTTCAAAAATTCAAGACCAAAAAGGGAGCCAGATCCTCCATTGAAGCACTCCTTAAGAGAGCCCACAATGGCAAGGGGATTGGAGGGATAAATCCATTGGTGGATCTGTACAATTCAGTATCCCTTAGGTATGCCCTTCCCTGTGGGGGAGAGGACATAGATACATTTGCAGGAGATATCAGGCTTACCAAGGCTATTGGGGATGAGGACTTCATAACACTAGGCTCCGAAAAAAGCGAACCACCCTATGAGGGGGAGATTGTCTACAAGGATGATGAGGGTGCAATCTGCAGGTGCTGGAACTGGAGGGAATCAGTAAGGACCATGCTAAGGGAGGAGACCAGGAATGCGTTCATATGCATAGAATCAGTCGACCCATCACGGGATGAAGACCTTAAGGCTGCCCTCGATGAGCTGGCGTCCCTGTCAAAGGAGAATCTGGGTGGAGAGTATGAGATCCATATTGTGGACAGGGATAGGGATTCAATAGAAATTCAATAGACAGATCATGAGCATCCAGGATGGACCTGGGTGTTTTTTGTTTGCTGAAACAATAAACATTGAAAACAATAATTGACATTAACAATAAACAATAATATAATATGTCTATCATTAAAGTAAACGGAGGAGGGTTAATATGGAACTGGAGAAGTTTAGTGTGGAGGAATTGAAGAAGGGATATAGATTTGACCAGGAA
>CALGAG010000253.1 GCA_937951995.1 uncultured Bacillota bacterium | reverse complement strand
CTGATATCCGTGTCAGGGCTTTCTTTTGTTGAAAATCCAACTGCAAGGGATACGACAACAGAGTCAAGCTTGATGCCTCTAGCCGTTTCCTCTATTCTCTTCTTGATCCTTTCAGCCTGAACTTCACCTGTCTTTGGAAGGAGAACCATAAATTCGTCTCCACCCATTCTTCCTATTATGTCATCTTCCCTGCATATTTTTCTAAGCATGTCCGCCACCCTTGAAAGGAGCCTGTCCCCCATCTTGTGGCCAAAGGCATCATTTGTAAGCTTAAGGCCGTTCACATCTATGGACATAATTGTGAATGGAAGATTTCTTTGTGTATTCAGCCTATTGATGGAATCCTCCATGTACCTCCTGTTGTAAAGTCCAGTCAAGTGATCGTGGTAGCTAAGATATTCTATTTCATCCAACCTTTCCTTCTTGTCGGAAAAGTCCCTGAAGACTATCACGACACCTGTTATCCTTCCATCCTTGCTTCTGATTGGAGCTGCACTGTCCTCTATGGGTATCCTTCTGCCATCCCTTGACTGGAGGATGGTATGGATGTCAAGCTCCACAATATCAGCACTCTCCAGGACCCTTTCCACAGGATTTTCGCAAAGCTCTCCGGTATGTTCATTGACAATATGGAAGACCCTGTGCATCCTCCTGACTCCAGCCTGTAAGATTTTCAGCAATCGGATTCATTATCTGGATTTTTCCATGTGAATCTGTTGCAATTACACCATCTCCCACCGAAAGCAGGGTGGTCCTGAACTGTTCCTTCTCAGTGTATACATCCTGCTGAAGTTTTTTCCGCTCAGTAATGTCCATAAAAGTCACTACCCCACCAACGATTTTTCCCTCAATCCTCTGGGGATAGCTGAAGTATTCAACATCAAAGCTGGTCCTGTCCTTCCTCCAGAAGACCTCATTATCAATGTGAGTGCCCTGGTCGTTTTTCATGCCTATAAGCATGGAACAGCCTTCCTGGCTCATAGGGAGGCCGTCCCTTGAGCTATGATGTACAAGGTCGTGTATGTTTCTTCCCAGAAGCTCATCATAATCCTCATAACCAAGCAGGCGAAGCGCACTCCTGTTAATGAACGTGCAGTTTCCTTCCAGGTCCATGCCATAGATTCCTTCAGCGGCAGAGTTGAGGATCAACTGAAGCCTGTCCTTGTTTTCCTCCAGTTCATGGTTTGCATTGAGAATCTCCACGGTTCTTTCCTGGACCTTATCCTCAAGATTGTGTACAAGGGAATATATCCTATCGGCCATTTTGTTGTAGGACTCTCCAATTTTCCCCAACTCATCCTGTCTGTGAATCTTGACCCTTCTTGTCAAGTCTCCAGCTGAAAAACTTTCATTTGCCTGGAGGATCTCTTCCATGGGCTCGAATAGGTTCCTTGTTACTATCATAAACATAAGTATTGAGAAAAGCAGTCCCACCAGACCAATAAGGAGGCTGTCCTTTAGAGACTCTGACACGGTTGTCCCCAGGAGGCTCTCAGGAACTGCCGTTAGGACAAGTCAGTCCACTCCCTGGTGCTTAAACTCTGTAGCCTTGGCGAACAAGGTTTCTTCTCCTCTTGCTCCCTCAACAAGGCCTGCGGTGCCTTCCAGGTACTTCTCATATGTATCAAGTGCAACCAGGTTTTCGGTGTCTGAAATATTGATCCTCTGAAATTTACCCTTAACATCGAGGATGTAGTTGTCCTGGCCAAGTGAATTAGCCACCACGGAACCTGTTTCCCTCTCAACTATCATGGCATATGAATTGGACATGTCCGTAATCTCCCTTAAGGCCTCATTCAAGCCAGTTAGAAGTATATGTGCACCGAGCACTCCTTCAAGATCCCCTGAATCGTTCATGACTGGGGCTGCAGCTGATATGGTCAGGTCATTCATGACAAAATGCTTGTATACCGGTGAAAATGAGAAGCCACCCACTTCAATGGCCTTTTTGTACCAGTCCCTGGCTCTTGGGTCAAAGGGACCGGTTCTTTTTGTGCTTTTTGTATCATTTTATCCAAATCTACCTGTGATGTAGTCCTCTGTTCTCTTGTCACTTGGGTTGGCGAATATCT
>CALGAG010000252.1 GCA_937951995.1 uncultured Bacillota bacterium | reverse complement strand
TCTTGTCCCACTCCATCTCCCCGAAAAGTATGCTTGCAAGGGCGAATATCTCCTCGCGAGTTTTGCAGCAAATAATTGAAAACTTAGACTCTAATCCTTGTGATATCAATTGATACAAGGAAATTTTTTTGTCAAATTTAAATCTTTTTCTTGTTGTCCTAGTTGTAGTATGGTATAATGTATATGAGGTGGTTGACATGTTTTTGAAAAAGGATAAAAAGTCTAATGGCAGAATATATCTATCTATTGTTGAGGGTTACAGGGAACCTTCGACTGGAAAAACCAAGCATAGAAAGGTTAAATCTCTTGGATATGTGGATGCCCTGGAGAAGGATTTCGACGATCCTATCTCTCATTTTACTGAGCTTGCCAAGCAAATGACTCTTGAAGCTAAGGATAATGCCATCCCTTTGAGTTTTAGCTTTTCATCGACTGATACTATTGATTCAAGCAGTGTGCTAAGGAAAAATGTTGGTTTTGCTGTACTTAGTCATTTTTACCATAAGTTGGATATTGGGAAGTTCTTCATCAACAGGCAAAGAAACCTTGATCTCAAATATTCTCTTAACAATATTTTTCAGATGCTGGTCTATTCCAGGGTGCTGATTCCTTGTTCCAAGAAGTCTTCTTTTGAATCCATGGACAGATATTTTCTGGACTTCAAGTTCAGTTTGGACCATGTGTACAAGGCTCTTGATCATTTCTATGCTTTTAAGGATGATCTGCTCCTTCATCTTCATGAAATGGTGAGAATGCATTATGGCAGAGATACAAGCAATGTCTATTACGATGTTACCAATTACTACTTTGAGATAAATGAATCTGATGATTTCAGGAAAAAGGGTGTTTCCAAGGAGAATAGGACCAATCCAATAGTCCAGATGGGGCTTTTGATGGATAACAACGGATTGCCCATCACTTACCGATTGTTTGAGGGAAACACCAATGATTGCACCACCCTGATGCCTGTTTTGGATGACTTAAAGGATGATTACAATCTTGGCCGTGTGATTGTTGTGGCTGACAAGGGACTTAACACTGGTGAGAATATTGCCTACAACATCATACACAAGAATGGATACATCTATTCCCAGACTGTTAGAGGGGCCAATGCAGAACTTAAGGAGTACGTGATTTCTGATGAAGGATATGTTTCATCTGAGGATGGTTTCAGGATAAAGTCCCGTGTGGTTTCCACTAAGATATGGGTTGAAAATGATAAAGGCAAAAGGGTCCAGGTTCCCATTGAGCAGAAGCAGGTGGCTTTCTACAGCCCTGATTATGCCAAAAGGGCCAAATATGAACGGGAAAAGGCTGTTGAGAAGGCCAGGAAGCTAATTCTAGGAAGCAAGACTGGTAAACTTCCTGAAAAGGGAGCTAAGAAGTATATCCTCTCTACCCCTTGTGATGCGGAGACAGGAGAGGTCTATGAACTATCGGAATATCACTTTATTGACAGTTCAAAAATATCTGAGGAAGAAAAATATGATGGGTATTACGTGATAGTGACAAGCGAGCTGAATATGCCAAACGAGAAGATACTTGATGCTTACAAAAACCTTTGGAAGATAGAGGAAACATTCAAAATCACAAAAAGTGAGTTAAAGACAAGACCTGTTCACGTCTCCACAAGAGAGCATATTGAAGCCCATTTCCTGACCTGCTTTGTCTCTCTGTTAATCCTTAGGCTGCTACAACTGGAAACAAAAGGCAAACACTCGGTCCGAACCTTAGTTGACACAATGAAGGAGATGACTGGGACCTATGTTGACAAGAACTATTACATGTTTGATCATTACAACGAGATTGTTGATGATTTAGGTAAAGCAACAGACATAGATTTCTCAAGAAGGTTCATGACACTAGGTGATGTCAAAAATATCATAGCCAAGACCAAGAAATGACCTGTAGTACTACAACTTTATGACAGTGTTAAAAAGCCTGTGTCCCTCTATTTACAAGGGACACAGGCTCTATTTTTTGTGTTTTGGCGCTAAACTCAAGATAATAATCAATAAAGAAAATATAGCCAGCCAGGTAAGTCAAGTCCATTTTAGTGTGTAAATTCCTCTGGTATCATTTTGTGGTCAATCATCCAGCCTAATCGAGCGGTTTATGCCGCGAAAG
>CALGAG010000251.1 GCA_937951995.1 uncultured Bacillota bacterium | reverse complement strand
ATTGTGAATTTCTTCTACTCCAACTCCTCCATAATCTCCCCATAAAGGTCCTCAGTCTCCTGAGAGTCCCTGAAATTGATCACAAACAACCTTTCCCCCGTCCTGATATGGATAAATGGCGGGGTGTTTTTCTGGACAAACATGGTCGAAATCTCCCCTCCCTCTATCCTGAAGGTCCCCCTTAAGGTGTTTCCGATGCTGAGCCCATTGACCTGGTCCTGGATTACAGGAAGCTCTTTCTTAAGACTTACATCCTCAACATCCTCAAGATGGATGTCCCTCTTGTAAAGTCCACTTACCTGAATCCTGTCTCCCACCACCTGGACATCAGGGTCCAGAACCACCACAAGGAGAATCCCTGCCACAAGCACGGTTATTCCAAATATAATGGACATAAGGGTTATTGCCCAGGACCTTCCCTTGTTTCCATTTCTCCTATGCCCAATTTTATATGCAAAAACTCCCAGAAGGGCAGCTGCTAAAAGTACAGGTATAAAAATCATGATTCCTCACCTCCAAAGGTCAGAAAATCCTCTGTCCTGTAGAACTCTATCCTCTCCTCGATTGGCGGGTGTGAGCTGTACCAGAACTTGTACAGTTCCGATGGTCGAGGAAGCCCAAGGCTCTTTTCATATAGCTTGGTCATGGCAGTAACTGCCGATTCCCGGTCCTGTGCCAGTGATATCTGGTAAAGGTCTGCCTCCCTTTCAAAATACCTTGAAACACCATTTGTAACAGGATTTCCAAGAAAAAGAAAGAGGTTCAAAAGAAGCAGTAGTAGTGGCAGGGATGCGTAGTTGTAAATGTTTCTGAATCCAAAGACCCCTCCCGATGCCTCCAGTATCCAGTTGGCAGAAAGGTTCATCAGATAGAGAACAAGAAATATCCCAACCGATCCTCCAAGGATCCCCTTCCAGATGTGACCCCTTATATAGTGTCCCATCTCGTGGGCCGCTATGCTAAGGACCTCCTGATCCTCCAGATTGTTCAGGGTGGTGTCCCAGAATACAATCCTCTTTCCGGAAAGGATCCCGGTCATATATGCATTCATTGTCTTTGTATCCCTGCTCTTGTCAACAACATAGATTTCTGCAGCTCCGATTTCCCCTCTCTGGAGAAGGGTCTCCATGTTCTCCCTCAGCTGACCCTGGGGCAGTTGGGAATAGGTATTGAATACAGGATCTATGACAATTGGTGAAATGAATACCATGAAAATGGCTACGGGCACTGCCAGAATCCCCATTGGAAGCCACCATCCATCAGGCCTCCATTGTATTATCATATAGGGTACCCAGATGAAAAGGGCAAGAATCCCCTTGTTTACCAAAAATCCCTTTAGACTCAGCTCCAACCATCTGAAAAGGGTCTGGTCCGTCAAACCATACCTGTGTCTAAGGATAAATGAGCTGTAGAAGCTTAAGGGTAGGTTTACAAGGTAAATGATCCCAAAAATTGCAAGTCCAACAAACAGACCAGAAATCACCACACCAAACCTTTCACCTGCAAAGAGGCTCACCCTTTGGGCAAAGCCGGTGGACAGAAGCAAAAGCGGCAGGATAAATCCAAGGGGTAGCCTTATTGCCCAAAGCTTCAAGGCATCACTTCTAAGGTCATATGCATCCTGAGAAAGCTCCGGATACTCCTTCCCTAGCTGGTCCATATTCCTATGCTCTTCCCTTATAACTGTGAATACAAAGGCTCCCAGCAATATAAAAAAAACTATTAATGTTGCAATCAATCTTCTACTCATAAAAACACCCCTGACTATGGCTCTTTCTGACTTTATTGTACCACATTAAGGGGTGTTCAACTATTCTTTTAAACTATGTCGATTTTTTTCTCCAGCATGTAGGAGGTTGCAATAAATGCTCCTGCTATAAGAAGAATCTGGAAAACAAGTCCAGGTATGGAAACCACTCCCCGTATGGACAGTGTCCCTCCAAACTGTGAATCTAGCCCCATGATATAGACTTCCTTCTGGCCGATTATAGCCATCCTTGAAAGGTCAAGATACATTGGCAGGTGGTTCGCAATTAATTCCTGGATATAGGTTACAAGACTGGTGAGAACGATGAAAAGTATAAACCAAAGACTTCCTATCTTTCTGCTTTTTATGCTAACCCTGCTTACGGTTATTGCAAAGTAGACCAGAAGAAGGGTTACAGCGCTCTCCATCAGGGAGGTGATTATAGACCCAGTAAATAGAAAACCGAAGTTGTCAATCTGTCCAGTTATCTTCCACATCTCCCCTAGAAGATTATGCCCAAAAAGAATCTGGGCCAATATCAGGTTGTAAAGGATTATGGATATACCCATTACAGTTCCCCAGAACAGGGCCACAATAAGCTTTGATCCAAGAAGCTGGCCTCCGCTAAGGGGCAGTGAAAAGGTCAGGTAGCCCCTGTCTTCGTAAAGCTCTCTCCTGTAAGAGGATATCAGGTATACCATGCCCCCGACTATTGATCCCAATACAACAAAAACAAGAGCCAGCATTAGTGTAGCTGCATATTCGACTATTCCTGTCATCCCTGAACCACCCAAGCCGCCGGCTGTCCTTATTAAAAACAGCTGGATGCCTGTTGAGGCACCCAAGGCCAGTATTAATGCTCCAATCATGAACTTCATTGTTCCCCTTAGTTCGTATTTTGCATACTTAAACATTCATATTCCCCCTAGCCAAAAATTTCCTTGTACAGATCATCAATCTGCATATTCTTTTCTTCCCTTAGACTCTCTGCTTCCCCTGAAAGGATTATCTCCCCATCCCCAAGAAAAACCACCTGGTCGAAAATGTTCTCCATGTCCCTCACAAGATGGGTGGTTATTATCATTGCGCTGTCCTCTTTGTAGTTATCTATTATTGCATCCAGTATCTGGTCCCTGGCAACAGGATCCACCCCAGCTATTGGCTCGTCCAGGATGTATACCTTTGCCCTTCTTGAAAGAACCAGTGCCAGGTTCAGTTTCTCCTTCATGCCCTTTGACATGTCACTGACCCTCATTGTCCTCTCAAGCTTCATGAACTGAAGAAGGTCTTCCGCCTTCTTACCGTCAAAATCCTGGTAAAAGTCCTGATACATCTGAAGTGCGTCCTTTACCGTCATCCAGCTGTAGAGTGAATTTCTATCGGGCAGGTATGATATGACCGACTTTGTATGGATTCCAGGACTTTCCCCATCAATCTTTATTTCTCCCTTGTTTGGATGAAGCAAACCCATAAGCAGCTTTATAAGGGTGGTCTTCCCGCTTCCATTGGGACCGAGAATACCCACTACCTTTCCCTTCTCTATTGAAAGTTCGATGCTTCTTAAAGCCTCTTTCCTGTCATATCTCTTTGTCAGTCCTCTTATTTCAACAATATTCTCCATTATTTCCCCTCCACTATGATCTTTTCAATTATCCCTGGAATATCAGCCCTACTATATCCAAGACGTTCCATATCCTCCATGAAAGAAGTAACCTTCTCTCTGGCCATGGTATCCTTAAGTCCATCCAATATTGATTTTTCCTCTGTAACAAAGGTACCCATGCCCCTTTGAGTGAATACAATCTTTTCCCGTTCCAACTCTCCGTAGCTCCTCTGAATTGTGTTTGGATTTACCTTAAGCTCTGTGGCCAGGTCTCTAACCGATGGCAGTTTTTCTCCATTTTTCAGAATCCCAGTGACTATCCTGGTCTTTATTATATCCACTATCTGCATGTAAATTGGAAGTCCACTATCAAAATTCACATCTTCACCTCCAAAAAAATTAACAATCCTGGTGTATTACTTACATAGTACACTAGGATTGTCATACTGTCAACTGCTTTTTAGATTTTTTTCTTTACCACTTAATCTCCACGCCGCCCATGATTGCCGCTCCCTTTATTATGAGTACAGGAGCTGAGGGATCGTTAACCACACCGGTTCTGTTTGAATATCCACCCAATATGGGAGTACCTCGAACTTCCACCTTCCAGTGTCTTGGAACAATAATGTCTATCCCGCCTGCTATTGCTGTTGCTTCTATCTGGCAATGGTCTCCAGCCATGTTTGCTCCGGTCAGGTCCAGCTCTATTCCACCCATGATTGCTGTCAGCCTTGCTCCCTTGAAGTTCTGGGAGCTGTTGATGGCGTCAACACCTGACATGAGAACTGTACGGTCCATGAAATCCTCACTGGTGATTGTCCAGTCGCCCTTTTTCCTGGAATCTTCCGACTCCGGGTCAGTATCCCTGTGATACTCATGGTATTCCTTTTTCTCTCCCTTTGATACCAACAAGTTCAAACCCACAAAAATTAGGATGACGGGAAAAATATATCTGAAAATATCACCGTCCAGCATATCCAGTCTGTTCAGCTGGAATATCACTCCCAAGGCAATGACTATAAGGTTTCCAAAGGTGGACGAGTGCCTGTCAAGAAGTCCCAATAGACCTGCCAGTATAAGAATGCTTGGCCAGTAAGTGCTTACAAGCTCTCCAAAGGAAACCATCCCAAACTGGTCCATCAGGAATCCGGCACCAACAAGAATCAATAATATACCTATTAAATACCTGCCCTTCATATCAATCCTCTCCTTACTTACTCATGCTCCTACTCTTTTCCGCACAGCTTTTCATGGCTTCCATGACTGCAGACCTGAAGCCTTCCCTTTCAAGGGTTGTTACAGCCTCAATTGTGGTTCCTCCAGGTGAGCAAACCTTATCCTTCAATTCTCCAGGATGAATTCCCGTCTCCAAAACCATCTTTGCTGCACCTAGAACAGCCTGTGCTGCAAAGGTGTAGGCCTGCTTTCTCTGAATCCCCTGGAGCACTGCAGCATCGGCCATTGCCTCAATAAGCATATAGACATAGGCAGGGGATGATCCTGCAACTGCAGTAACACCGTCCATCTTGTCTTCTTCAACAAGCTCGACCTTCCCAAATGTCCTGAATATGCTCAGAATCTCTTCCAGCTCCACATTTCCGAACTCCTGGTCAACTGAAATTGCTGTCATTCCTTCTCCAACCATTGCAGGGGTATTGGGCATTGCCTTTAAGTACCTGGTTCCCTCAGGAAGGTTCCTCTTGAGAAATTCCAGGCTTATCCCTGCACCAACAGTCATTACAATAAGACCATCCTTAAGTTTGTCCCTTATTTCCTCAAGAACCCCCTGGTGCATGTAGGGTTTGACCGCCAATATCAGGTAATCCGCCCTTTTTGCAACTTCCTTGTTGTCACCATAGACCTTTATTCCGTACTTTTCACTTACTTCATTTATTGTTCCTTCAGTTTTTGCGGAAGCAATAATCCTTTCCTTGTCCACAAGGCCTGATTTAAGCAACCCGTTTATCATGGCCTGTCCCATATTTCCCGATCCAATAAATCCAATGGTTTTGTCCATTAAAGCATCCCTCCTGATAACAATATAACACATTAAGGTGCAAAAAAAAAGAAACCTTTCAGTTTCTTTTTAAGTCCTTCTAACAAAGGAAGTACTGCATTTTGGACACTTGATATTGACTCTTCCCTTCTTCCTGGGGACTCTCATCTCCTGTCCACAGTTGGGGCATTTGAAATACTTGTAATCCTTTGAGTTTCTTGCCCTGTTTTTCAACCTGAATAGCTTGTTTTTTATGGGCTGGTAGGATTTTAGGAATTTCTGGTTTTCCCTGTATCTCTTGTTGATGTCCCTTGAGAAAATCCTGAAATAGCTGAGTCCAATAACCACCAGTCCTGCTGTGTTAAGTATGGAATAGCTGGTAAGGATGCTTGCCAGTATAAGTATCACACCAATTGTAACCATGAAGTTTGAAAGCTGGTCAACACCATACCTTCCCCTCATAAATTTCTGTAGCCAATTTCTCATAGTCTCTCCCCTTCAAATTCTTCTCAGGATAGATTATACCATATTGGCAAACAAATACATAGGAGACACTTACCCCTGCAGCCACCTCAATGCATAATACGCATAGTAGGCTGCTCCACGGTAGAACATTTTTTCATCAAAATCTGTTTTGGGATGATGGTGCGAGTAGGTGTAGCCATCCGCTGTGCTACCCATGGACATAATGGTCATAAATGAGGGAACCCTTTCGCTGACAAATGAAAAGTCCTCAGACCCACTTAGCATTCCGTCATCCATATAAGCATCCAGTGGCAGCACATTTTCCTCTCCAAACAGGTCTTTTGCATAATCGATACCCTTTTGTCTCATGGTGGGATCATTGATTACCGAAGGGCATTGAATGGTATACTGGACGTCTGCTTCCCCTCTGAAGGTTGAAGCTACCCCCTTGCTTATCTGAACAAGCCTCTCCTTTAGAAATTCCCTGGTTTCAGGATTCATGGTCCTTATGACTCCAATTATTTTCGCCTTGTCTGGAACCACGTTTCCAGCATCTCCTCCAGACATGTGGCCTATTACACAAAGTGCCTTTTCTCCAGGCTTGATTTCACGGCTTATGATTTCCTGCAAAGCTATGTGGGTGTGGGCAGCAATGTTCAATGGATCCACAGCTGTGTGTGGCATGGCTCCATGGCCCCCCTTGCCCTGGATGTTTATATGAAATTCATCAGGTGCCATTGATGCTGCACCCTCCTTGGGTACCAATACCTTTCCAGCTTCTATATCCAAACCTGAAAAGACGTGTATCATCATGGCTCCGTGAACCTGGGGATTTTCAAGGACCCCCTCCTCGACCATTGCCTTGGCACCTGAGAGGACCTCCTCACCAGGCTGAAACATAAGCTTAACGTTTCCTGGTATTTCATCCTCCATTGACTTCAATATTTCTGCCGCGCCAAGCAATAGACTGGTATGGACATCATGGCCGCAGGCATGCATTGCCTTTCCCTGGGCTGCAAATGGCAAGCCTGTCTCTTCCTCAATTGGAAGTGCGTCCATATCCGCCCTAAGGAGGATTGTTTTCCCCCTTCCGGGATTCCCGATATTGGCAACAACTCCGCCTCCAACATTCTGGGACTCTATTCCCAAGTCTGCCAGTTTTTCCTGAACAAACTTCACCGTCATTGGCAGCTCCATGAAAAGTTCCGGATTTTTATGGAGTTGTCTTCTGTATTGGACCAGCTTATCCTGGAGCTTTTCTGCCATTTCTGCTATTTTCCTTGAGTCTGTCATAAATGCATCTCCCTTGCCTATAATCTGATGGTTCCCCTGCCCTTTCCATTTTTCTTTGATTCATACAGTGCCAGGTCAGCCCTCTTCAAGCCATCCTCAAAGCTGGTATCATCCCCTCTAAAAAATGTTGCACCTATTGATGTTGTTACACCAATTTTTTTATCCTCAAAATCTATCTCCACACCCTTCACCGCCTCAAGCACCTTGGATATGAAGTTTTGTATCGTATCTGGATTCAGCCCTTCAGCCAGGATGACAAATTCCTCCCCACCCCATCTGTAGATGGTGTCAGTCTCACGTATGGAATGCTTGATGCTCTTAACCACTTGGTAGAGGATCCTGTCTCCAGCATCATGACCGTAGGTATCATTAATATGCTTGAAATCATCCAGGTCCATCAAGAGGAGGGCACAATCTCCTCCGCTGCTGCTGAATTTTCCGAACTTCTCCTTTAGTTTCTGCATGCCTGCACGTCTACTTTTTGCATCTGTCAATTCATCTGTAGCCAATTCTTCCTTTAGCTCCATGTTTGACATCCTGAAATACCTTTCCTCAAGTACAAGGAACCATGACATTCCAAGAACCAATACTACAAGTCCAGAAGCAAGAAAAACAGCCATGGACTTCCTTACCTCCCTCTCGCTGGCTTCTCTTGCGCTGTCATAGTAAGCATCTATTGTATCGTAGTAGATTCCCATGGCAATGATCCAGTCATAGTCCTCATATAATTTGGCATAGGTCAGCTTCTCTCCAATTTCATCTGATTCCAGCTTCTTGAAATTATATGTGAAGTAGATTTCTCCATTTTCCCTGATTCCCTCAAGTTCCTGTAGGTATGGAAGGTTCCCAGCAATATCCTCCATATGGGTAGACAGGAGACTTCCTTCTGTTTCCCTAAGATTGGGATGGATCAGTCTTTTGGCATAACCCTCACCTCCAGCATAATCCATGACCTCATTCACCCAGATATAGGCCTCCTGGAAGTATATCTCCCTATAGATTTTTTCCCTTAACTCCTGCTCTATCTGACCCTTTATGGTATCTCTGAGAATAAACAGGGATATCTTGTATTGACCATGCTGGATCTCTCTCGTAAACTCAATGATTTCTTCCCCTTTAATACGGTCTGACGAGGGAAGTCCTTGCGGACTTGAAAAGACAATATTTCCGGAATTGTCCTCAATAACCATGTCGAGCAGGTATTTGTTGTCAGGTTCATTGAGATAGCTAATCACCCTATCCAATTCCAGATCCGGGTAAATTTCCAAATAGCCGACAATACGGTTTACCTTGCTTTGGAGTATCCCTTCCTGCCTTTCCCTTATCTTGTCCACAGCCTGTATAGTGTTGGCAACTGTATCCTTGAGAAAGTCCTTCTTTATGTTTATAATCTCATTTCTGGTATATTCAGCATAGGTCTCTCCCAGGCTGTAAATCCTACCCATAAAGATTACCGAGACGATGATTGCAAAAACAAGGAAAAGCATTGCACCAAAACCCAGGTAGCGTTTCCTTACCTGGTCCAGTTCCCTGTATCTATGTAAAATCTGCTTTAACATGCCATGTCTCCTTATATTTGAATTATGTCAGTAATTATATCAAATTCTCCTTTGCTTTGCACCCTAAAAGTCTATTGTTGGTCAAAATAATACCCCGGCAAGCCGGGGCATTGGTTCTATCTATAGACATCATATAGCATTTGGAAGGCTTCCAGGGACCTCTTGATCATTTCAGGATCAACACAATATGAAACCCTAACATATCCTGGGCATCCAAAATCGTCAGCTGCTACAATCAAAAGGTTCAGCTTCTTGGCTTCCTCCGCAAAGCTTCTTGAATCTTCCTCCAGGGCTTTAACAAACAGGTAGAAAGCTCCTTCAGGCTTGACGCAATGGTATCCCATTTTGGTCAACCCTTCGTAAAGAAGCTTGCGGTTTGAGTCGTATAGGTCAATATCTGCTGTTTTTCCCATGCATTTAAGGATAACCTTCTGGAACATGCTAGGTGCACAAACATATCCCTGAGAACGTCCTGCCCCACTTACCGCTGCATAAACCTCCCTTGCATTTACAATGCTGTCTGGAACCATTATATAGCCGATCCTCTCTCCCGGGAGAGAAAGTGACTTGCTGTAGGAGTAGCAGATGATTGTATTGTCGTAATGCTTGGGAACATATGGTACCTTTATTCCATCGTATACAATTTCCCTGTAGGGTTCATCTGATATGAGGTAGATGACTTCACCATGCTCCTCTGACTTCTTATTTAACAGGGCTGATATGGATCTTATGGTCTCCTCTGAATATACTACCCCAGACGGATTGTTCGGTGTGTTAATTATTATGGCCTTGGTTTTGGGCGTGATGGCCTTTTCAAGCTTTTCAAGATCTATCTGGAAGGTCTTTGTATCTGCAGCCAACTCAACAACCTTTGCACCAGCATTTTTTATAAATACCTTATACTCCGGAAAGTAGGGTGCGATTATGATAACCTCATCTTCAGAATCAGCGACCAAGGCCTTCAGAGTGATTGTCAAGGAAGCCGCTGCACCGCATGTCATGTAAAAATTGTCAGACCTTAGATTTGTACCGTATGTATTGTTCATATGGTCTGCCAGTCCTGTTCTCACATTAATGTCACCCTGTGCAGATGTATACCCATGAATTTCAGAAGAACTGGAAGTTTGAAGCAGGTCAATTATTGCTTCCTTCACACATTCAGGTGCTGGTACTGTTGGGTTTCCAATACTGAAATCAAATACATTTTCACCACCCACTATTTCTGCCTGCTTCTTTCCGTATTCAAACAGGTCTCTTATGGCCGATCTTTTTGAACCCAGCTCATACATTTCCTTTGATATCATTCCCATTTCCTCCTCTAATCTTTATACCATCACTATGCTTTTTTATGTTGCTAGCTTTATTATACCAGGTAAACGTTTGCACCGCCAATGTAAAATGAAATTATTTCCCCACATGTAAGGGGCTCCGGAAAACCGGAGCCCCTGGGCTTTACTTGTCAATATGAATGCTCATCTTTTCCTTGAGAACAGCCTGTGCTGCTGCCAATCTTGCAATTGGAACCCTAAATGGTGAGCAGGAAACATAATCCAAGCCTATTCTGTGGCAGAACTCAACTGAGCTAGGCTCTCCTCCATGTTCACCACAAATACCAAGTTTAATGTCTTCCCTGGTCTTTCTTCCAAGCTCCACTGCCATTTCCATCATCTTACCGATACCCTTCTGATCAAGGACCTCAAATGGACTCTTATCGAATATTCCCTTCTCAACATATTCATTGAGGAATTTCCCTGAGTCATCCCTTGAGAAACCAAATCCCATCTGAGTAAGGTCATTTGTTCCAAAGCTGAAGAATTCTGCTTCTTCGGCAATCTCATCAGCAGTGATTGCTGCCCTTGGAACCTCTATCATGGTTCCTATGAGGTACTTGATGGAGTCTTTTCTTTCAGCGAAAACAGCATCAATCTCATCCTGCACATGCTTTTTAACATATGCAAGCTCTCCTGCATCTCCAATAAGTGGAATCATTATTTCAGGTACAATTTCCACCCCATCCTTGACCTTGTAGTCAAGGGCAGCTTCAATTATTGCCCTGGTTTGCATTTTTGCTATTTCAGGATAGGTAACTGCCAGACGACATCCCCTATGGCCAAGCATTGGGTTAACCTCTGCCAGCTCGTTAATGGTATCCTTAAGGTCTGCGAAGGAGATACCCATTGATTGAGCCAGGCTTTCAACATCCTCATTCTTGCTTGGCAGGAATTCATGCAGGGGTGGATCCAAAAGTCTGATTGTAACAGGTCTGGATTCCATCGCCTGGTAGATTTCGTAGAAATCCTTTCTTTGCAGTGGCAGAAGTACATTAAGCGCTTTCTGTCTTTGACTTTCGTTGGTGGAAACTATCATCCTCCTTACGGCAGGTATCCTCTCTTCATCAAAGAACATGTGCTCTGTTCTACAAAGACCGATTCCTTCAGCTCCAAATCTTATAGCCGCTGCAGCATCCCTTGGAGTGTCTGCGTTAGTTCTTACCTTCATTATTCTCACTTCATCAACCCATGACATGAATTCACCAAATTGACCTGAAAGCTCAGGCTGAACCTTGGCAATTTCTCCTGTGTAAACCGTGCCAGTGGTACCGTCCAGGGATAAATAATCCCCCTCATGCAGGGTAAGGTCTCCAGCCCTGATAACCTTTGAGTCCTCATCAACCCTAATTTCACTGCAACCTGCAACGCAGCACTTGCCCATACCTCTTGCAACAACAGCAGCGTGCGATGTCATTCCGCCCCTTGCAGTAAGAATTCCCTCTGCGCTTACCATTCCCTCAATATCCTCTGGGGATGTCTCCTGTCTTACAAGTAGGGTTTTCTCTCCCCGAGCCTTTGCTTCCACTACATCCTTGGCATGGAAGTAGACTTTACCTGATGCGGCTCCAGGTGATGCAGGAAGTCCCTTGGCAATAACAGTAGCTTCTCCCAGGGCTTTTGGATCGAATGTGGGATGAAGCAGCTGGTTGAGTTGGTTTGGCTCAATCCTTAGTATGGCTTCTTCCTTTGAGATCTTGCCTTCCTTTACAAGATCCACTGCTACGTTGATTGCTGCCTGGGCTGTCCTCTTCCCGGTTCTTGTCTGTAGCATGAAAAGCTTTCCTTTTTCTATTGTAAACTCAATGTCCTGCATATCCTTGTAGTGGCTTTCAAGGATTTCAGTAACCTTTGCAAATTCCTCAAATACTTCAGGCATAATGTCTTCCAGTTCTGAAATGGATCGAGGTGTCCTAATGCCTGCAACAACATCCTCACCCTGAGCGTTCATAAGGAACTCTCCGTAGATCTTGTTTTCTCCATTGGCTGGGTTTCTGGTAAATGCAACACCTGTACCGGATGTATCCCCCATGTTTCCATATACCATTGATTGAACGTTTACAGCTGTACCTAGATTTGATGGAATGTCATGAAGTCTTCTATATATTACAGCCCTTGGGTTGTTCCAGGATGAAAATACCGCTTCTATGGCCAATTGAAGCTGGTCAATGGGATCCTGCGGGAAGTCTCGTCCCTTCTCTTCCTTGTAGATTTCCTTGAATCTTTGCACAAGCCCCTTAAGGTCTTCTGCATCCAGCTCAGTGTCCAGTTCCACTCCCTTGCTGTGCTTTAGGTCTTCGAGAGCTGAATCAAACCTTCTCTTGGGTATGCCCATGGCAATGTCAGAGAACATCTGGATAAACCTTCTATAGCTGTCGTATGCGAATCTTTCATTCTCTGTTGAATTTATCAATCCTATTACGGACTTGTCATTAAGTCCTAGATTAAGGATAGTATCCATCATACCCGGCATTGAAAATACTGCACCTGATCTTACAGAAACCAGAAGTGGATTTCCTTCATCTGAAAATCTCTTGCCCAGTGTTTTTTCAACTTCCTCAAGATGGCTGTGTATCTCCTCAATAAGCTCAGGCCACAGCTTCTCCCCCTCTTCATAAAACCTTATACAGGCCTCCGTGGATATTGTAAAGCCTGGAGGTACCGGCAATCCAATATTTGTCATCTCTGCAAGGTTTGACCCCTTGCCACCCAAAAGATTCTTCATTTCCTTAGAACCTTCACTGAAACTGTAAACATACTTGTTTCCCATGTCATTCCCCCCTTGTTTTTCTGAACCAGTCGTCATCAAAATAGCTTTAAACCTAAAAATACCAATATGGACAATTATAGCACAGGATTATATAGTATGTCACATTATTTTTTAGTATATCATATATATCCTGCATTTAAGGTTATTTACCCATAATAACCCTAAACTAAGCCTTCATGGCTGATTTTATGCGTTACTTGGTTTTGATTTGTTTGACATTTCTCAGACACACTTTCGGGCATATGTTTAGGACTTTTGTCCCAAACTTCCATCGATGTCCATTTTTAGCCATTTTTAGTAGAGCAGATTGCATTGACAAGCCTTGATATGTGTTTAACATAGTGGTAAAATATACCCATTGAGTAATTTATTACATATTTCAAGGAGGTTACATAATGACAGAGAACAAACAGATTTCCCGTAAGGACTTTATGAAGGGCGTGGGTGTTACTGTAGCTGGGGTTGCGGTAACAGGAGGTCTTGGAGGCCTATTGACAGGCTGTGCTGCACCAGAGGCGGCAGCAGACACGACAACCGCTCCCGAATGGCCATTGCCTTACAAAAAGCTTGATGTTGAAGCCGTAAAGGAAAGGGCATACAACGCATATTTCGAAAAGGGTGGCTGAGGCATCGCAGTTTCCGAAGGGTTCTTCGGTGAATTGGCAGAAAAGGTTGGATATCCATTTGATCATATCCCACCTCAGGCATTCATAACTGCAGCAGGTGGTTACGGACAGGCAAGTCTTTGCGGTACAGTTGGTGTTGCAGCAGCGTGCATAGGATCAGTATGTGATGCTGACACATCAAAGAAATTGCTTGCAGAACTTTCAAAGTGGTACAAGGCAGCTGAATTCCCAATCTACCAACCAGAATACGACCTTGAGACAACAGTCGCTGGATCAGTAATGTGCGACGTATCAGTAGGAGAGTTCATGGAGGCAACGGGCTTTGAGTACGGATCAACTGAAAGAAAGGCTAGATGTGCAGGTACTGCAGCTGATGTTACAGCCAAAATGGTAGAAATGCTTAATGCGGAGCTTGTATAATGGGTAGACTTGGGGCAACTGAGCTGATTCTTATCCTGGCAATCGCACTTGTTATATTTGGACCTTCAAAGCTACCTGAAATAGGGAAATCCCTTGGAAAGGCACTTGGAGAGTTCAAATCACAGGCTAACAAGGTTACAGAGGAGTTTACAGAGGATAAAAAGGAAGCATAGAACCAGCAATAATAGGAAGAGGGGTATAGGACCTTCTTCCTATTATTGCTTTTTTATATGTTTTTTTGTTATTTTTTTCTCATTATGGCTTGCCAGAATTTATATCATATGTTAAATTCTTATCAGTGTTAGTTATATACATTTCAATTTATCTAAGGGAGGATACATAATGTCAGAAAACAAACAAATTTCACGTAAAGATTTTATGAAGGGCGTAGGAGTTACAGTAGCTGGGGTTGCGGTAACTGGAGGTCTTGGAGGATTGCTAACAGGTTGTGCAGCCCCAGAGGCGGCAGCAGATACAACCACTGCTCCAGCATGGCCATATCAATACAAGAAGCTAGACCCCGCCAAGGTTGAGGAAAGAGCCTTCAAAGGCTATAAAGAAATGGGTGGCTGAGGCGTTGGCGTTGCTGAAGGTTTCTTCGGCGAATTGGCAGACGTAGTTGGATATCCATATGACCACATTCCACCAATGGCATTCGTTTCCGCAGCTAGTGGATACGGACAGGCAAGCCTTTGCGGATGTATCGGAGTTGCAGCGGCATGTATTGGTACTGTATGTGATGCAGATACTTCAAAGAAGTTGCTTGCAGACCTTTCAAAATGGTACAAGGATGCTGAATTCCCAATGTATCAGCCAGAGGGACTTGACCTACCTCATACTGTAGCAGGATCAACACTTTGCGAAGACTCAGTTGGTAATTTTATGGAAGCATCAGGAGTTGCTTACGGAGATCCTGAAAGAAAGAGCAGATGTGCTGGTACCACTGCAGATGTGGCTAAGAAAATGGTAGAGCTTCTTAACGAGACATTGGCGTAATGGGTAGACTTGGAACACCTGAGCTGATTCTGATTCTTGCAATCGCTCTTGTTATATTTGGACCGTCAAAGTTGCCGGAAATAGGGAAATCACTTGGAAAGGCACTTGGAGAGTTCAAATCACAGGCTAACAAGGTTACAGAAGAATTGACAATTGACGAAGAGGCAAAAGGTTAATAAAAAAATCAGGAGTTGTAAATCCTTATTGGATCTACAGCTCCTTTTTGTTATGCCACAATGTTCATAAATCCCTTGCTTATGCTTACGATAATTGCTGCAGCTATAAGATTTCCCACAAATATTGCCGGGAATGCCCACTTGAACCTCATGTCCAACAGGGCAGCTGCAAGGCTTCCACTCCAAACTCCCGTTCCAGGCAAGGGAATTGCAACTATCACCACCAGAGCCCATGCTCCGTATTTCTGTATTCTGTGCCCGTTGTTGTTGATGGATTTATCCGTAAGATGGTCTACCAGCTTCCTGAAGGTCCTGGTCTTCTTCAGTTGGTTGAAGATTGGCCTTATGGTAAAGAGTATAAAGGGCACTGGTATCATGCTGCCGATAAAGCTTATTATGGTTGCATGCATGGGACTTAGCCCCAGGGATATACCCACTGGTATTGCCCCCCTCAACTCAATTATCGGCATGGCTGCCGTAAGCATTACCGCCAGCTCAATTGATAGGAACTCTATAAGATTTCTAACTATTGCTTCCATTGTCTCACCCTGTCATAATTTATTATCCTGTTCAGTATAACCAACAAATAATTCACTGTCAAACCTATGCAATGTAAACTTACTGGGTATATGTACAGGAGAAGCAACTATAGGAGGGGTGATCATGGGAAAAGGATATATTCACATCTACACTGGAAACGGTAAAGGAAAGACAACTGCAGCTTTTGGTCTTGCAGTAAGGGCAGCACTTGCTGGTAAAAAGGTCTACATTGGTCAGTTTGTCAAGGATATGAAGTATAGTGAAACTGGGATTTCAGAATATCTGGATAATATTATCATCGAACAGCTTGGAAACGGCTGCTACATCTATTCCAAGCCCAGTGTGGAGGATATTGAAAAAGCAAAGGAATCCCTTGAAAAATGCTCAGGGATCCTCAAAAGTGGCAAGTATGATCTTGTAATTCTTGATGAAATCATCATAGCAATATATCTGGGGCTTCTTGATGAAGACCATGTTATTGAAGCGGTTTCAGAAAAGCAACCAAATGTTGAGGTTGTACTGACAGGCAGGTATGCCTCCCAGAGGCTTATGGACATTGCTGACCTTGTAACAGAAATGCAGGAAATCAAGCATTACTATTCACAGGGAGTTCTCTCCAGAAAGGGCTTTGATTGCTGATATGGTCTTGATTCCTAAAGCTTGGCTCCCTTTTTTTGAGGTATGCCCTTACTCCCTGCCGGCCTTCCCTTGTGCCTCCTGCAGGCTTTCCCATTCCTCCATTACCTTGATAATCTCTTCCTCCAACATCTCCTTTTGTCTATAAAGCTCCATAAGCTGGTCTGGATTGTCATTATTGTCTTCCATCAAAAGCATCAAGTTCTCCAGCTCCTTCTCCTTGTCCCTGATTTCCAACTCTAGCCTTTGGAGCTTCTGTGTATGGTCAGGTCTTCTGGCAGGCTTTTTCTTCTTTTCAGCCCTTTTGTTTTCCAAGGGATCCTTTTGCTTTTCCAACTGCTTTTTCTTCTCACGTTTTTCCAGGTAGTCATTGTAGCCGAAGGGATACTCCTCATAGCCATCCTCCTCAAGTACAATAATCCTTGTAGAAAGCTTTTCCACAAAGTACCTGTCGTGGGATACAAAGAGAATTGTCCCTTCAAAGTCCTGGAGGGTGTTTTCAAGTACCTCCCTGGTGTCAATATCCAAGTGGTTGGTGGGCTCGTCAAGAATCAGGAGATTTATTTTTGTGTAAAGAAGTGAGCAAAGCTTCAACCTTGACTTCTCTCCTCCTGACAGGACCCTGATCCTTCTGAACACATCATCTCCAAAGAAGAGAAGCTTAGCCAGTTCGTTTCTGGACTCCTGGTCGGTTATGCCATGGGTTTTTATGAAATACTCAAGAATCGTTGAATCTTCGTTCTGAAAACTTATATTCTGTGGAAGATACCCGATTTTAACCCTTGACCCACACTTTATGCTTCCATTGTCCTGGATAGCCTCCCCAAGGATAATATTAAGCAAGGTACTCTTTCCAGACCCGTTTGCACCCATTATACATAGCCTGTCCTGATAATATAGGGTGAATGTCAGATTCCTGAATAGACTTTTACCCGGGAAGGATTTTGAAAGAGCCTCCACATCCAGCACTATTTTCCCAGTTCTTTGTACTCCTGACCCATCAAGACGGATTTTTCTCTTTTCCTCCTGAGGCTTGTCAACCACCTCAAGCTTGTCCAATCTCTTTTCAAGCTCCTTGGCCCTTTTGTACATTTTTTCACTGTCTCTCATGGCACCCCATATTCGGTACCTCTCAATCTGCCTCTCCATCATGTCAATCTTTCGCTGGTTGTTCATATACTCCCTGTATTCAATTTGGAACCGTCTTTCCTTCTCCTCCACGTAGTATGTGTAGTTCCCGTTGTAGCTACTGACCCTTGCGGGCTCAAGTTCAATTATCCTGTCAACAACCCTGTCCAGAAAAACCCTGTCGTGGGAAACCATCAATACAGTTCCCCTATATTGAATCAGAAATTCCTCCAGCCACTCGATTGAATCCATATCAAGATGGTTTGTCGGCTCGTCAAGGAGCAGGACATCCGGCTCCTGTAGGAGGAGTCTTGCAAGGAGCACCCTGGTACCTTCTCCACCGCTCAATTGATCAAAGGGCTTTTTCATAAAATCCTGAGGTATTCTCAATCCCTGGCAAACCTTATCCATATTTACTTCAACATCGTATCCACCGTAGAGCTCATATTTCTCAACCAGGGATGAATACCTGGCCATGGATTTCTCAAGCTGCCTACCTGAAAGTTCCTTCATAGCCATTTCCGCATCACGCAGCTGTCTCTTTATGTCCCATATATTCTCAAATGCCTGTTCCAGAACCTCCCTAACTGTTGTTCCAGACGGGCTCTTGAAAATCTGATGAAGGTATCCCAGGGTAACTCCTTTACCAAATGTAAGGGTTCCCTCCTGATAATTCTCCTCACCCATTAGAATTTTCATCAAAGTGGTTTTTCCACACCCGTTCTGACCAATCAAGCCAACTCTTTCTCCTGCCTGCAGGTCAAATGATATGTTTTCAAAAACCATTTCGGCTCCGTAGTATTTCTTAAGCTTCCATACACTGCACTGTATCATGTGCATCACTTCCAATCTATCTTGTCTTTGCTGATTTTGATGTTTTGTATTATCATATACTAAAGGAGTTGATTGCAATGTCTGATAAAACAAACGCCGCAAGGCTATGTGACAATGCCGGTGTTGAATATGTATTGATCCCCTATGAGACTGATGACGACAATGTTGATGGCAAATCCGTCGCAAAAAAACTTGGCCTATGGGAGGATGAAATATTCAAAACCCTGGTTACAATAGGCAAAAGCGGAGAGATCTATGTTTTTGTCATTCCGGTCTCAGGTGAGCTGGACCTTAAAAAGGCTGCCAAGGCCAGTGGTGAAAAATCCATACACATGCTACCCCTAAAGGAGCTCCTTACAGTAACAGGTTATGTAAAGGGCGGTTGCTCTCCTCTGGGAATGAAAAAGCACTATCCTACTATTTTTGATGAAACAATCATCCTTCTGGACCGCATAACCTTCAATGCAGGCAAGGTGGGTCTTCAGCTTCAGCTTTCCGTGGTTGACCTAAACAAGGTTCTTACCTACAATATTGCCGGTCTGCTCAAGGACTAGCCCAGATATCCAACAATAATTGATGCAAGAAGGAAAACCACACCAAGTGCAGCAAAAATTATAACTAGCCTGAATCTGGGGTCAGGCCCCTTATTGAAATTATTCATATGATTACCTCCAAAATTTGCTTTTGCATTTATTATAACACGAACTTCCAGTTCACAATGAACAAATCACAATTCACAAGAAAAAACCAGAGTTATAATACATGCTCTGGTTTTTTGTACTTAAATTCAGTTTTTGTTTTAAGGGAGGTGGATTGCCTTTCCAAAAACCCCTTCCGCTGCTTCGTGTATTGCCTCACCAACTGTTGGGTGAGCGTAAATAGTTGTTAGGAGCTCATCCACAGTTGCCTCAAGCCTTATTGCAAGAGCGGCGACACCTATAAGCTCTGTTGCACTACTTCCACCTATGTGAACTCCCAAAACCTCTCCAGTCCTCTCATCTGCAACTATCTTTACAAGACCTCTCACATCACCTGTAATTACCGCCTTACCGTTGCCGAACATTGGAAAGCGCCCAACCTTTATCCTATAGCCCTTTTCCAAGGCTTCATTCTCGGTCATTCCCACTGCTGCAAGCTCAGGCTTGGTATAGACTGCATATGGTATGGTCCTGAAGTCCATGCCCTTTCTCTCTCCCATTATCAGGTCTGCAACCATCAATCCCGATGCAGAAGCCACATGTGCCAGCTGGACTCCTCCAGTGCAGTCACCTATTGCATAGATATTGTCAACATCGGTCTTGAATAGTCTGTCAACCTGGATGGCTCCTTTTTCTACCCTGACTCCAATCTCCTCAAGTCCCAATCCATCCCCAGCAGGCCTTCTACCTGTTGCCATAAGCACCTTGTCCGCTCTGATCCTGATTGAATCATTTCCTTTTTCTGCCCATACCTCCAAGCCTCCGTCGGCCTTTTCTATCTTAAGGACCTTTGCTGATTTGTGGATCTTAACCCCTCCATCAATCAGTGCATCCTCAAGACCTTGGACTATCTCATTATCCATATTTGCAACAAGCTGGGGGAGCATCTCAACAATAGTAACCTCTGTTCCAAGATTTGAGTATATGTTGGCAAATTCAACCCCAATTACACCACCACCGATTACACACAGTCTCTCTGGAATTTCCTCCAGGCTCATGGCTTCCCGGCTTGTTATGACTCCCTCCAGGTCATGCCCTGGAAGGGGTATGACTATTGATTCAGATCCAGTGGCCACAATGGCCCTATCAAAGTCTATCCTTTTACTTCCACCACCTGCAAGTTCCACATGGAGACTGGTCCTTGAAGCAAACCTGGCATTTCCTTCCACAACCTCAATATTGCCAGACTTGAGAAGGTTCTTGACTCCTTCAACAAGCTGTGTCGCCACAAGGTCTTTTCTAACCATGAGTTCCTGCCAATTAACCCTTAAGTTGTCCATTTCCAGACCAAGTGCCCCGGCTTCATTTTTCAACTGGTGGAAAATATCCGTTGAATGGAGAAGTACCTTGGTTGGGATACAGCCTGTATTCAGGCACGTCCCCCCTATGTGTTCCTTTTCCACAAGGACGACCTGGGCTCCATGTTGAGCAGCCTTAACTGCGGCCACATAACCTCCCGGCCCACCTCCGATTATTGCAATCTTCATAGTATCTCCCTCCTAAAGCAGTATTTTCAGTGGATGCTCCAGCATTTCCTTCAACCTTGCCAGGAACATGGCTGCAACTGCACCGTCAACTGTTCTGTGGTCAGCAGTAAGAGACAGCTTCATGATGGGTTTAGTGCATACGCAGCCTCCAACTACAACTGGGGTATCTATGATTGCATTGACTCCAAGTATTGCTGATTCCGGTTGATTAATTATTGGTGTGAAGCTTTCTATCCCAAACATTCCAATATTTGTAATGGTGAAGGTACCACCTTCTATCTCATCTGTGAGAAGCTGATTTGTCTTTGCCCTGTAGGACAGGTCCTTTATTTCATCGGATATTACCCCTAGTTTTTTCATGTGGGCATTCTTAACTACCGGTACCAAAAGTCCATCCTCCAGTGCCACTGCAACTCCCATATTGACGTAGTTCCTCAGTATGATTTCCTCTCCGTCCAGTGAGCAGTTCAGATAAGGATGCTCCAGAAGAAGAAGGGATGTCACCTTCACAATCAGGTCTGTGTAGGTTAAACTTCTCTCACTTTTCAGCTCCTCCCGCAGTGCCTTGAGATTTGTCATATCAACTGATATTGTAAAGTTGACCGTTGGTGCGGTATGAGCACTTTCGCTCATTCTTTCACCAATGATCTTTCTCATGGTGGTCAAAGGAATCCTTCTGTCTTCAGGCTGGGCCATGGATGCATATTGAGCTTCCCTGTCTGCACGGAGAACATCCTCCTTCATCACCCTGGATTGGCTGGAAATTCCTGAAATGTCAATTCCTTTTTCCTTTGCCATCTTCTCAGCCGCGGGACTTGCCTTTGTCCCACCCTTGTTTTCAATTGCATTTTTTACATCGTCAAGAACAATCCTTCCGCCTGGACCGGTTCCTTGGATTGACTCAAAATCTATTCCTTCCTCCTCCGCCAGCTTCTTTGCCACTGGCGAAATCTTGACCTTACCTGTTCTTTCAATTTTCTTCTCAGGCTCTGGAGCCTTTTTCCCCACCTGAACCTTCTCCTCTGTCTTGTCACTTGAAGTCTCGGGTACCTCAGACAGTAGGGAGGATATGTCCTCATCCGCTCCTGCAACAATACCAACAGGCTCCATTATCGGAACAGTTTGCCCTTCCTGGACTATTATCCTTCTAAGTATTCCCGCTTCTGTAGCTTCTGCATCATTTGTAATCTTGTCTGTTTCTATGCTGAATAATTTATCCCCGACCTGAACCTGATCTCCTTCCCGCTTATACCATTTGGCGAGTTTTCCCTCTTTCATTGTCAGGCCCAGCTTGGGCATCACTATCTTCTTTGCCATTTTACCTCCTCCTCCGGTCTCACCGGTTAAAGAATCCGTTTATCTGTGCAGATTCAATGGTCCTTTTTATGTTGACCCTGTAGGGCCCATCCCTGCTTATCTTAAAATGGTATGTTTCTCCCTTTTTAAAGGGCAGCTCCCTTTCACCATCAAGAGCCATTATTCCCTTGTAGTCCATGGTCATTGAGAACATTTCCTCCAGGGGATGGATTACCGGCTCATCCACTCTGATTTCCTTCATTGTTCCAGCGGCAATGGGTGCAACCAGCTCATTCTCTCCTGTGTTAACATTGATGGATGCTCCAAAGTTATCATCTTCCCCAACTATTTTCTTGACACCTACTATGGTGGAAAATCCAATTGAAGCAGGGTTCGCTCTTGACACTATTACCCTTTGAATATCTTCCGGATTCCATATTGCCCTGGAACCAATATAGGTCTGCTTGGAAATCACACAGTCAACAAGAGCAATGTCCAGCATCTTACCTCCCTTGTATATTTCTATTCTCTTGTCCCTTCTACAGGACTGTCCTAGGTTGCTGGTTCTGGTTGAAACAGCCGCCGCAGCAATACCTGCCACAGTTCCCTCCAGCATTTCAGGGTAGACATTGTTTGTCCCTGTGGAAATGCTAATAAGGGGTGTTACCGTGATTGATTTTGCAACTGCCCGGCTGGTCCCATCCCCTCCAAGGGCAATTATGCACTGGACACCTTTTTCCTCCATCAGTTTTGCCGCAAGTATAGTATCCTCAACACTCCCCTTGACTCTCATATCCAGTATTTCAATAGGTATATTCAGCTCCCTTGACCCCTTAAGATCCTCCTGGGCCTTATATCCTATAAGAAATGTGTCAGGCATAACCATAACACCTGTAACTCCGGCACCCTGAGCAGCCAATATTATCCTCTTTACAATATTAACCTTTTCATTGTTATCCACAACAGTTGCATGGGAGACAAGCCGTCTGATGTCCTTGCCCGATGCAGGATTTGCAATAATACCAATTGTACTCATCTTCTCACCCCTTGGGGGGAGGCAACAATTGTTGCCTCCATCTAGAACATTTTCTTAACAGCTGTCACAATATCTTCCACGCTAGGTATATAATACTGTTCAAGAACCGGTGAAAATGGAACTGGTGTATTCATTGCACAAACCCTTACCACAGGTCCATCCAGATAGTCAAAGCCATCCTCGGCGATTATGGCTGAAATTTCTCCAGCAAAGCTTCCCCTCTTGTTCTCCTCAGTTACTATTACAGCCTTGTTTGTCTTCTCCAGGGACTTCAATAGACCCTCCTTGTCAAATGGGAAAAGGGTTCTTGGATCAAAGACCTCGGCCTCTATTCCATCGGCGGACAGTTTTTCAGCAGCTGCCAGGGCCTCGTGAACCATTTTTCCCGTAGCAACTATTGTAATGTCTCCTCCTTCTCTTTTTACATCCCCAATGCCAAACTTTATTGGTGCCATGTTCTCATCAACCTCTCCACTTGCTCCGTAGAGAACCTTGTGCTCAAGGAATATTACTGGATTCTCGTCGTCTATTGACTGAAGCATCAGACCATAGGCATCAGCAGGACTTGATGGATATACAACCTTAAGTCCAGGGATGTGGGCCAGCCATGCCTCCAGTGACTGGGAGTGCTGGGCTGCCGCACTTATTCCTGCTCCAAGTGGAAGTCTCACAACCATCGGCAAAGTAATCTTTCCACCGAACATATATCTCATTTTTGCCGCCTGATTCACCAGCTGGTCAGCACCCACAGTTGCAAAGTCCATAAACATTAGCTCTGCAATGGGTTTTAGTCCTGTAGCTGCGGCACCTACTGCAGTACCGATTATAACACCCTCAGAAATTGGGGTATCCCTCACCCTCTCTGGACCAAACTCATCAAACATACCTGCGGAGACCCCAAAGCAACCTCCAAACGCTCCAACATCCTCACCAAAAAGCAGGACATTCCTATCTTCTCTCATTCGCTTGTTCATAGCCTCTCTGATGGCTTCCATCATACTCATGGTTTTCATCTATCTTACCTCCTCTACGATATCCGTATAAATATCCTGAACAATCGACTCTAAAGAAGGCACCGGGCTATCCTCTGCAAATTTAATGGCATCCTCTATTTCCTTGACTATTTCCTCATCAATCTTCTTCAGTTCTTCCTCTGTGAGTATTTCATTATCCATTAAGTAAGCAACTGCTCTTGGAAGAGGATCCTTTGCCATCCACTCCTGAACCTCATCTGATGGTCTATAGGTTGTTGGGTCGCCCTCAAAGTGACCTTTATGTCTGTAGGTCTTGCATTCTATCAGGGTTGGACCCTGACCACTTCTTGCCCTTGCAACCGCTTCTGTTGCAGCCTCATAGACAGCGAATATGTCATTTCCATCAACTACGATACCAGGAATATTGTATGCCACTGCCCTGTCTGCAACATCCTGTATTGCCTGGTGTCTTGCCTGGGACATTGATATTCCGTAAAGGTTGTTTTCACACACGAATACAACGGGAAGCTTCCAAATGCTTGCCAGGTTTATTGACTCGTGGAAAGTCCCCTGGTTTGTGGATCCGTCACCAAAGAAACAGGCTACAACCTGCCCTGACTCCCTGTATTTTGCACTTAAGCCTGCTCCAACTGCAATATTGTGACCTGCCCCAACAATTCCGTTGGCCCCCAGGATACCCTTGGTTGCATCGGCAATATGCATTGATCCGCCCTTGCCCTTGCAGTACCCGGTTTCCTTGCCGAAAAGCTCTGCCATCATGTACTTTGATTCTCCGCCTTTTGCAATTATGTGACCATGGCCTCTGTGAGTACTTGTTATATAATCATCCTCATTCATGCTTGAGCAGACTCCTGTTGCCACAGCCTCCTCACCTAGATATAGGTGAACGAAGCCAGGTATACTGCCTTCTGCAAAAAGCCTGCTTGCATTTGTCTCAAACTCCCTGATACGTTTCATTGTCCTGTACATTTCAATGATTTTTTCATTAGTCAAATCCAAGAAAATCCCTCCTTGTTAAAGCAACTCTACCTCAACACACGCCAATGCAGCCTCTATACTGCTGTCCTTGTCCCCAAAGTCTGGAATGTACAAGCCTGGAATCACAAGACCACCTTCAACTGCCACAATTGTCTTTTTCCCAATGGGAAGACATTTCTTTATTCTCTCCACGTCTACCTCCTGGGGCCTTGATACAGCTAGGGTGACCTTGACACCAACACTCTCGTTGAAATCCTTGATTTTCATAACCTCTTCAAGTCCACATAGACAACTACTGGAAACTGCATCCAATACAGCTTTCTCCGCAGCTCTTGTTACGCTCTGTCCGTGAAAATCGACTCCCATCCCAAACTCGATGATATACCGATTCATGATCATCACCTCCAATTGAATCCCTTGTACTGGTCCCTCCTTTCAATTGGGATTCATTACATCGTCAATATATAATTGCAATTACCATGCCAAAATGCTTTCTCCTTTTACTGCGCTATTGCGTGCCTCTGGGGACCTGGGAAATTCCCTCCAAATAGAAAATTCCCACAATCGGGAATTTTGTTTCCCGATTGTGGGAATTTTATTGGGTCTTGAAGGTCTTTGGATTTATTCTATGTTGCTTAAGCTTTCTGTACATGGCCGATTTGCTTAAGCCAATAATGTCACCAGCTTGGATTACGTGACCATTTGCTTTTATTAGGGCCCTTTCAATAACATCCCTCTCCTGGTCCTTAATGGAAAGGCTCCCGTATGAATCCTCCCCCTCCTCATGAGGACAGAGATCTTCAGGAAGCAGGTCTTCATCTATCATATTGCCCTCACAGAGATGAAATGCTCTGTGAATAGTGTTTTCAAGTTCCCTTACATTACCCTTCCACTCAAGCCCTTCAATGCTCTTTAGAAAGCTCGCAGATATTTTTTTATCAGTTTCATGTGTCTGGTTGAGCCTCCCCACAAAATGCTTTGCCAGAATGGCGGCATCATCCCCCCTCTCCCTTAGAGGAGGAACCTTTACATTAAATACATTCAGTCGGTAATACAGGTCTTCCCGGAAGGTCTTCCTTCTGGTCTCTTCATAGAGGTCCCTGTTGGTTGCAACAATCAGTCTCACATCCAGCTTCTTGGAAACCTTTCCTCCAACCCTGGTTATTGTAAAGTCATCCAAAACCCGCAAAAGCTTGGCTTGCAGGTCAAGAGGAAGCTCACCAATCTCATCAAGGAAGAGGGTTCCACCATTGGCCAGCTCAAATTTTCCTATTTTCCCTTCCCTTACAGCCCCAGTAAATGCGCCTTTTTCATAGCCGAAAAGCTCGCTTTCCACAAGGTCCTTGGGTATTGATGCGCAGTTAATGGCTACAAAGGGTCCATTCCTTCTACTGCTATGATTATGTATGGAATGTGCGAAAAGCTCTTTTCCAGTCCCACTTTCACCCTCTAAAAGCACACAGCCTCTTGTTCTTGCAAACTTCTGCGCCTCCCTTATGGCCCTTAGCATGGTGGGATTTTGTGTAAGTATACTATCAAAAGTATACGTTGCCTTGTTGCCCGAGACCACATTCACTGTCTGGTGGACATCCTTCATTTCCCTGAAAAGGATGGCCATACCATGCTTTCCCCTCTCTATTTCTATGGGTGCTATCTTCACGTTACAGGGAATCTTAGTCTTTTGAACAGTAAAGTCCCAATCAATCCTTTTAGTAAATGCATCGCTTTCCCTGAATATATGCTCTCCCAGGTATTCCCTTATGTCACTTCCATCCAATTGGCCTTCTCTTATCCCTAAAATCCTGTCTCCTGCCTTATTTATCCTCTTTATCCTAAAGCTTTCGTCCACTATCATCATACCATCTGACATGGATTCGACGGTGGTATCCAGTATTGCATAGGATTTTTTCAGTGACAGCTGATTCTGGATGGAGTATGCAGCCGCAACCACTATGCCAAGGGTGTGCTTGTGTGCACCCAGGCAGTAGCCTGACATATCCAACACCCCCACCAAATCATCCTCGTCGCCTTTTATTGGTGCAGCTGAACAGGTCCATGGATGGTGCTCTATGCAGTAATGCTCCGCTCCTATTGTTTGTACAGGCTTATTCTCATGGATACAGATTCCGATTGCATTTGTACCCACTTCTACTTCAACCCAGCTTGAACCGGGACAGAAGTTAAGAGCCCTGGCTTCATCCTCAACTATCTTCTCACCGATCACATGAAGTATTACACCATTCTTATCTGTAAGCACAAGAACAAAGCCTGTCCCTAGAACAAGACTGTTTAAGTTTTCCATTATTGGCTTTGCAACTTCAATTAGCTCCCTGTTTGATTGCAGGATTTCCTCAAACTCATCCTCATCGATCCTTCTCCCGGTTCCACCATAGGGGTCAACTCCAGCCTCCCTGCATCGTTTCCAAGAGCTGGCAATCATTGGCGAAACATCCTTTGAGATTTCTCCATGATCTATATATCTCACCCAATTACCTTTAATTTCATCAAGAAAGTCCAATGTCATTCTATCAACCTCCCTATATGGGGTACCACCAAACATATGGCTCATCCCAGTCTAGAACGCCCAACAGCATATCCTTTCTACGATCATTGGTATAGTGGTTCAATATCTTCAAGGCAACAGGATGTGTGAGCTTCTCAAGGGCTTCGTCAACATTGATCCAATGTAGCGACCCCTCTTGATTTGGAACCACATAGGGTGCCGACACGTCTCCAAAGAATATGTGATTTACAACTATCTCATAATCATCTACCCTATTGTAAATAATGTACTTCAAGTCAAGCTTCTGAATCTTTGACTTATCAAGACCTGTTTCCTCCAATATCTCCCTGTAGGCTGCTCCGTAGGGGTCATTTATTTCCTCAGGCTCCATATGCCCTCCAACTCCAAACCATGCTCCTGGAGCAATTTCCTTATCCTGACTTCTTTCAAGCAATAATACCTGGTTATTCCACATCAGGAACGCTGTGACTATATTTCTGAACTTAAGCATATCCCACCCTCCTTCCCTAAACATATACCCTTTTTTCAACACAACAATACATAATACCGATATAGTGGGAAAGTGTGGAAAAGCCCTGCCAAAGCAGGGCTGATCTTGTCCTAGTCTTAATATAGTTCCTCTCTTCTGTGCTTTAGAAGGGGAAGCTCATTTCTCACCTTGTCGATTGTACCAGTATCAATTGTTACGTGGAGTATACCCTCTTCAGTATCCAGTTCTGAAACCAGGTCTCCCCACGGTCCAGTTGCCAGGGAATGGCCATAGGCCGTATAGGAGCTTTCCATATTTCTTGACTGTGAGCACATCAGCATGTAGACCTGGTTGTCAAGAGCCCTTGCCCTCGCTGAAAGATGCCAATGAGAAGGTCCTGTGACCATGTTGAATGCAGCCGGTACAAGTACCACCTGGGCACCCTCAAGAGCCAGCTTTCTGGTAAATTCAGGGAATCTTATATCATAGCAGATAATTAGTCCCACCTTGACCCCGTCCACAGTGAACAGAGTGGATTCCTGACCTGGAGAAAGGACATCCGATTCCTTAAAGGTTATTCCTCCCTCTACGTCAATATCAAAAAGATGAGCCTTTCTGTGCTTTCCAACAAGTTCTCCCTTGGGTGAGAATACATAAGAGGTGTTGTAGATCCGGTCTTTATCCCTTTCAGGTATGGAGCCTCCAGCAATGTATACATCCAGTTCCATTGCCTTGCTTTTTAGAAATTCCGTAGTCTCTCCGGGATATTCTTCAGCGTACTCGGAAAAATAACTATTGTCATATGGAACATTGAACATTTCAGGAAGCACAAGCAATCTTGCACCTTCAGAAGCTGCCTGGTCAATCATTATACCTGCAGTCCTTAGATTCTCTCCCTTTCCTTCCACAACCTTCATCTGTATTAGTGCAGCTTGAAGCTTCATCGTCTCACCCCTTTAGATTATTCCAGCCGTCTCAAGTATCTGATCAAGCTTTACCTTCTCATCATCCTTTAGCTGTAGAAGTGGCTTTCTTACAAGACCTCCGGCAAAACCCAGCCTGTCGCAGACATATTTCAGGCCTGCAATCCCAAATGCACCTGTCACAGCGGAATTAACAGGGAAGACCCTTTCATAAAGTTCTCTGGAATCCTCCATCCTTCCTTCATCATATAATTTCTGGATATCTATGCATTCCTGTGGGCAGCAGTTTGCAAGTGCCTGGACAGTCCCTTCAAC
>CALGAG010000250.1 GCA_937951995.1 uncultured Bacillota bacterium | reverse complement strand
TGAGTTCAATGGGGAAGATGTTTATGTCCATACTGACTATGAGTCGGCTGATGAGGATATTAATTTCTTTGAAAGTGTAATTGGGTTCTCAGATGGGGATTTCATAACAATGGAAATAAATGAGATTGGTCCTGATGATGTGGTCCACGTGTATGGAGGCTCAGCTATTGTAAAGCTGAATGCTATTTATACCGGAGAATTGGAGAGAGTCAGGGAAGCCAATGATGTGTTCTACGGACAGATAGATGGCGAACTTTATCTGATCAGACAAACCAATCATAAGAGACCGGTTTATTCATTGGATGGAACCAGCTATTTCACGCTGTTTGATGTTAATGCAGCAAATCAGCTGAGGGACCTGATTGATGAAAACGTAGACTATATCCTGGATGTTAACAACTCACTCCAGCTTATAAGGGGAAGTGTTGAGTTTGATGAAAAAATGGTAATGGCTGAAGACTCTGGCACCAGGACCCTGGATGCTTTGGATTCCGGCGGGGAAAAGGTTGGATTCAGGATTGACAACTACACCACCATTATGAGGAGTCCAGGATCATCCGGAAATATGTCTGACTTTTACAGAGGAGTCTTGGCCTATGTGTTCTATGATGGCAATCTGGTAGATAAGGTTGTTAGAGTTGCAAGTCCTGCCGATATTGATGACGATGCATTACCTGTTGCAAAGACCTCAAGGGGAAGACTTGATATATCCCTTCAGGATAGGTATCTTGTTGTGGAGGACAATCTCTACGATTACAATGCCAACACAAATATATTTACTATGAACCTGGAGGGTTCTTCAGTTGCAAGACTGGAGGCAGTTGCCATGGAAGATATTGTTGATATGGCTGACCCTGAAGGGGATTTGAGGGCATATATCATAACAGAGAAAGACTTCAGTTCACTTGGTCTGGGGAATAATGTCCTTACAGGGAATTCAGAGGATCTTGCCCACACAATAGTATTTACCGATTTTGAACTTGAAGATGACTTCGTGGATGTTGAGACACTCCTGCTTGAGTTTGCCTACAACCCTTCAAGGGATGATTCCCTGACAGGGGAAGATTCC
>CALGAG010000249.1 GCA_937951995.1 uncultured Bacillota bacterium | reverse complement strand
TGGACCAGAAGGGAGCAGAGGAAAATGTATTTTTTATCTTCCAGCATGCTGAGGAAACAGGAGATGGAGGATCGGAAATGGAATGGATTACCCTGCAGTTCATACCCACGAGTACGATTTTCCAGATGAAATAATTGAAACGGCTGTGGACCTTTTCAAGGAACTGGCTGGAGTAAAGTAGAAATATCCATGCCTGTATGGTCAAAAGTAATCAAGGAGGGCATCATGAAATATGAAATAGGATCAGTAGAGGAGTATCTTAGAAAACTGCCAGAGGATAGAAGGGATGTAGTTGTGAAGCTAAGAGACCTTATTCATGCAAAGCTCCCAGAGGGCTTTCATGAGACCATCAGCTATGGAATGATCCGCTACGTGGTCCCGCATTCCATGTATCAAAAGGGTTACCATGTAAATCCGGAGGAGCCTTTGCCATTTCTATCACTCGCTTCACAGAAGAACCACATAGCCCTTTACCACTTCGGGATATACATGATGCCTGAGTTGGAGGCTTGGTTCAGGAATGAGTACTCCAGTCGTGTTGACACCAAGTTGGATATGGGGAAAAGTTGCCTCAGATTCAGGAATCCCAAAAAAATCCCCTATGACCTCCTAGGAGAACTACTGGAGAAAGTAAGTGTTGAGGACTATGTGGACCTGTATGAAAGATCCCTGAAGGGGTAATTTGAACTCAAAATACCATCTGGCTACTAGACCAATACTTTATTCTAGGTGGTTTTTTCTATGGAAAATATTGAGAATAGGTGTATAATCTAAATAATGATTTAATTTACTTGAGAGAAGGTTATCCCATGAATAAAAATGAGTATACCCAGGGTCTTATATATGGTCTGTTGTCCTTCACCTTGTGGGGGCTGCTACCCTTGTACTGGAAGCTGGTAAATGCAATCAATCCATTTCAGATATTTGCCCACAGGGTTGTTTGGTCTTTCTTTTTTATCACCTTTATTATTATATTGAGAAAAAGAGGCAAAAATCTATTGGCGGAACTGAAAAAGCCCAAGGCATGGTTGAGCTTTCTGGCACCATCAATATTTATATCCATCAACTGGCTAACCTACATCTGGGCTGTAAACAATGGTTTTGTAATTGAAACCAGTCTTGGATATTATATGAACCCACTCTTCCTTGTTTTTCTTGGGAGCATATTCTACAAGGAAAGACTTAGCAGGTTACAAATGTGGGGGGTTGGATTTGCCTTTGCAGGGGTTATGCTGAAAACCATAATGTATGGCAAAGTACCAATAATATCCTTGATAGTGGCAATAAGCTTTGGCATATATGGACTACTGAAGAAGAACACCAAGGCGGATTCATTGACAGGGCTTGCCTTTGAGACCCTTATAATTGGAATCCCTGCAACATTTTTTATAATATATTCAGAAATGACATCAGCTGGAATAACTGGAAACCTACCTGTCCACTACTGGCTGTTGATCATGACAAGCGGAGTTGCCACTGCCACCCCACTTATCCTTTATGCTGAGGGGCTTAAGAGGATACCATTGAAAATCATGGGATTTATACAGTATGTTTCACCATCCCTATCCCTGCTTCTGGGAATATTCGTATTCAAGGAACCCTTCGACATCTGGTCTCTGGCTGCTTTTGGAATGGTGTGGATCGGCTTGGGCTTCTTTACCTACTCCCAGGTATTGTTCCTTAGAAATGAAAGAAATAAGCTTAAGGCAAGTTAAAAATAATCCATCGGAAGATCAGGCCCGATGGATTGTTTTTTTGCATTTATATTTGTGATGGGTCTATTTCCCCAGCCCTAATAAGGGCGTTTTTAGCTATTACAGGTCCAAAAACCTCGTAAACTACTGTGGAAGCCAGAATAACCGTTCTAATTGTTGCTCCGAATTCAGGCATAACAGTCTGTGCTACCATGGAAAGTCCTATAGCGACACCAGCCTGAGGTAGTAGTGTCAATCCAAGATATTTTGTCACCATGGCAGGTGAGTTGGTAATCCTCGCACCTATGTTGGCGCCCAGTGTCTTTCCGATAGACCTGAAGACGATGTAACCGATTCCAATTAAACCCGCATATCTCAGTACACTAAGGTTCAGCTAAACGCCCGCCAGTGTGAAGAATGCGATAAAAATCGGTGGGGTCACCCTGTTGATGATGTTGATGGCCCTGATACTGTTATGTGAAAAGTTTGCGATTGTTATGCCAAGCATCATGCAGACCAAAA
>CALGAG010000248.1 GCA_937951995.1 uncultured Bacillota bacterium | reverse complement strand
TTTGAGAATCAGTACAGTGAGGAGATAAGCGACCTCTTTGAGAAGCTTACGGCATATGATGATATGGGGGACAGGGTCATCATGGAATACACTGACTACAGGAGTTATCTGGACTATGACATCATTGTTGAGAAGAAGGACGGGAGCAGCCAGCGGTTTTCAAACATCTATGGGGAGAAGAGCGGAGGGGAGACCCAAACTCCCTACTATGTTGCAATAGCAGCATCATTTGTACAGCTCTACAGGGCAGGGAACACAATCAGGATAATCATGCTTGATGAGGCATTTGACAAGATGGACGACAACAGGATAGCTTCCATGATGGACTTTTTCAATAGCCAAAAATTCCAGATTATATTGGCCACCCCGCCGGGTAAGATGGAAATCATAGGCGAGAAGGTGGATACGGTCCTCTTGGCCATAAGGGAAGGAAACAATGCAATTGTTGAGGTGTATGACCTATGATGGGCAGATATGAAAAGAAAATCCTTAATGAGCTTTTGGACAAGTATGAGAACAGCAAGAGCTTCAAAGGGACAAACAAGGTGAATCAGAGGTTTAAGGTAAGAATTTCAAATCTCTTTCCCAAGTATGAGGACCATTCGGACTACGACCTTTTCAGGGCTGTGAACGAAGAGGTTGATATCCTTGCCAGAAAGGGGTTTGTAGTTCCAAGAGTGACAGGGGGAGGGGTCATCAGGGAGGTCTATCTCAATGTTGAAGATCTGGAGGAGATCTACAGCTACATAAATAGGGTGCCAAGGGATGATATAAATGCCAGACTTGAAGAGCTTATCAGCAAGTATCAGGGGAATGGCGAGATACTGGAGGAATACCTTAAGGATCAGCTAAACCGCATTGAAGAGAATAGGAGTGTAAGGTTTTTTTCTGGTGATTACGAAGAATTCGAAAGAATTCTTATGGCTGTAAGGGAGCTGGAAGACCTGCAAGGAGAGCAGTTCATCAGGGAGTTTTCTGTACGGCTATACAAGGATTCAAAGGTATTTGGTCAAATCCAGGGTAAAGTGGAGAGCTTACTGTATGAGTATGGTGACTTTCCCGAAAAGGATGAGATCCTTGGAAATCTCAACCTTATGAGAACTCCTACCTATGTCAATTTCAAGGGCTCAGGCAAGATCTCCCTGTCCGGCCAGGAAATTGACCTGAGCAGGTTGGACTCGGATATTGCAATTTCTTCAAGCATGCTTGATAAGATTGAGTCCGTGCAGGTGTTTAAGGGAAAGGTTATTACAGTTGAGAATCTGACATCCTTTCATAGGTTCATGGAAGAGGGTTATTTTGTATTGTACCTGGGCGGATTCCACAACAGGGTCAGGAGGGATTTCATAAGGATGCTCCATGACCAGAACAGTGAAGCGAGATTTTATCATTTTGGTGATATTGATGCGGGAGGATTCCTTATTCTGGAACATCTTAGGAGAACCACTGGGATTAAGATAATACCCTACAACATGAATTTAGACACCCTGAAAAAGTATGAAAAGATGGGAAAGCCTCTTACGGAGAATGACAGGAAAAGGCTTGGGAAGCTTCGCGAAGGGCAGTTCCGTGAAATAGTTGAATACATGCTGGAGAATAATGTAAAGCTTGAACAGGAAGCAATTGTGTAGTGAAACCTCAAAAAAATCAAATCGAACACTTGTGCGAAATGTTAAGTTATGCTAAAATATACTTAATAATTTCGTATGGGATTTGTGGTATAATATCCATACGGATGATTGATTCGGAGGTGTCCATATGAAGAACGAAGAATTTCAAAGGATTGTGCTGGAGGAGTTAAGGGATCTGAAGGCAGGTCAGGGAAGACTTGAGGTCCGAATGGACAAGATTGAAGACA
>CALGAG010000247.1 GCA_937951995.1 uncultured Bacillota bacterium | reverse complement strand
ACCAAGGGGCCTTTTGCCTTGTATTGTCTTATTACCATTATGGTGGCCGCCGGAGCAGTTGCCGCTGCTATGGCTCCAATTGTGATTGCAAAGGGAAGGGGCTGCTTGAATATGTATACCATTGCAAGTGTAACCAGTATAACTGGGGTCAGGGCTTCGAAGAAGGTTATGGTGATTAGGGATTTCCCCACCTTCCTAAGTTTTTTGAAGTTTATCTCACTGCCTATACTGTAGGCAATAAAGCCCAGGGCAGCTTCCGATACTATGTTCATTCCTTGAGCAATATTCAGGGGAATGATTCCCAGGATGGATGGGCCCATCAGAACCCCTGCCAGGAGATAGCCTGTAACATGTGGCAGCTTGAATCTTGATACCAGCCTAGCCATTCCAATCCCGGAAAGCAGTATCAATGCAAAGTAAAGCAAATTGTTCATTATGTACACCTCTTTTTAATATTTAGTTGTAAAGTATATGGATAAAAAATAATTAATAAATATTTAACAACAATATTAAATTATATGCTTCTATTTTCACAAATGCAAGGGCAATTAAAAAAATTGATAGAAATTATTTCATCTGATATAATTGAACCATCAAAAAAGAAGGAAGTGTTTAAATGTATGCACTGTTTGTTATTCTAAACCAAACTGACAAGCTTGATGAAATACTTGAAAGCCTCTATGAACTGGATACTGGGGCCACGACCATCGATAGCATAGGAATGGGCAAGGTCCTCATGGAGCACAACGTGGATGAAGGCCTTTTTTCAAGCATCACAAAGATCCTCAATGAAGGCAAGCCCTACAACAAAACCCTCATAAGCGTAATAAGGGAAAAGGAGGTACTGGATAAGGCTATTGCCAGCATCAAGGAAATACTTAACATGAAGGAGAAGAAAGGTGCAGGATTTATGTTCGTACTCCCGGTACTGGAAATACATGAAGGTCTTTAGGGGAAACCAATGTTAATATTATAACAAATCGCAAATACGGTATTGACACACCAGCTGCCAGGAATTATACTAATCTTGTAAACTACTGAGGTGAAAGGAGTTGTTGTATTATGATAACAGTTAGATTGAACGGGGAGAGGAAAATATAATACGGGCAACAAAAAAACTAACCTTTCAAGAAGAATTTTTATTATATACACGATCGGAGGGTCGTGTTTCTATGCTTGCAGACAGGTTATGTCTGTTTTTTTGTGCCCAAAACCAGGAGGAATTCTTTGATAGATAAAGATCATTCAAAAGACAACAATGAGACCAAGGGGGTACAAATGAATATAACCAGTATAGAAAGACTTGGATACAGCGAATATTTTAAGGAAAGATTTCACAAGCTACAGGGAGTGGACAAACAGCTTATACCAGGTAGGGTTGCAGCAGTCCACAGGGAAAGATACCAGGTCATTACAGACCTGGGAGAAGGTTGGGCTACACTTAAGGGATCAATATTCTACAACAATGGGCAAAGTGTGACATACCCAACAACAGGAGACTTTGTGGCAATTAGGCACAATACTGCAGGGGATGATATCATATTTCAGGTTCTGAAGAGAAGGAGTGAATTTTCAAGATTGGACTCCTTCAACAGGACAAAGCAGGTTGTTGCTGCCAATTTTGATTATGTACTGATACTTTCGTCCATGAACAAGGACTTTAACCTGAACAGGCTGGACAGGTACATTGTATCCGCATGGGAGAGCGGGGCAGAACCCTTGGTGGTTCTTACAAAGTCTGACATATCAGAGAATCCGGAGCATTTTATCCGCTCTGTCAGGGAAAACTCACCAGGAGTTCAAGTGTTTGCCGTAAGCTCCATCACTGGTGAAGGGATTTCCTCATTGAAGGATTATCTGAAAAGGGAATCCACATTGGTATTGCTGGGATCATCAGGAGTGGGTAAGTCCTCTCTGGTAAATGCCCTGGCGGGAACAGAAGTGATGAAGGTCAACGATATAAGGGAAGATGATTCAAAGGGCAAGCACACCACAACACACAGGCAGCTAATTGTCCTGGATGATGGGACCATGGTGATAGATACGCCGGGAATGAGGGAGCTGGAGCTTTGGAGTGCAGATGCAGGGATGGAGGAGACTTTTCAGGATATAGAGTCAATATCAGAAGGCTGCAGGTTCAGAGACTGCAGTCACAAGGAGGAACCGGGCTGTGCCGTAAGGGAAGCCCTCCGCTCGGGAGAAATCTCAGAAAAGAGATGGAATAACTACCAGAAGCTTAAGAGGGAGGCTGAATTTGCAAGAACCAAGGAAGAGCAGTCTGCCCGTGTGCAAAAAAAGCTTCAGGATAGAAAATTCGGTAAAATGCTTAAGGACCACAAGAAAAAGAAAAGCATATATTAGAAAAAAATGCTGTGTGACTGGTCACACAGCATTTTTAAAT
>CALGAG010000246.1 GCA_937951995.1 uncultured Bacillota bacterium | reverse complement strand
TTCAAGGCTTGGAATTGCTCAATCAACAGTCGCAAATTATGAGAACAATACAAGATTCCCTGGGGAGACAATCCTCAGGGAAATCTCTGAGTATCTGAACACAAGCATAGACTATCTTATGGGACTTGAAGAGGCAATAGGCCTGCAAAAGTCCGAGAGATACGAATTGACGGAAGAAGTATTGGAGAATTTCATAAGGAACCTGATCCAGGGAAAGGGTGAGGATGCAAAGGAAATAGCAAAAGCCCTCCACGGTGGAGGCATGAGACTTACAGAAATCATAACCGACCTCTTCATACCAACCCTCCACAGACTTGGAACAATGTGGGAAAAAGAGGAGATAACTGTTGCCCAGGAGCATTACTCGACAGGCATAATATCATCCTTGACCGAGTTTCTATCTGAGGTCGAACCCACCCAAGGTGACAAAAGATACGTGGCACTTTTTATGACCCCAGGTGATGAGGAGCACATCCTGAGCCTAAGGTTTGTGTCCCAGTTCTTCAAGGAGGCAGGCTGGAGGATAATCTTCCTTGGAAGGAGCATACCCTTGGGAGACCTGAAGCAGGTAATCAAACAGGGAAAGGTTGACCTAGTAGTGCTCTCAGTATTCTCAACAGGTGGTTTGAACAGTGCAGAGTACCTGATAGAGGCCTTGAAAAAGGAAGGCGGCAAAAGAGTACCAAAGATCCTTATGGGAGGACGTGGTTTGGATTCCCAGGAAACGGCGGACAAGATCGGAGTTGACATCTACCTTGACCGACTGGAAGGGTTAGAAGGAATGATTGAAGAAATTGAAGAGATGATCAAATAAACAGGCTCGAATTATGAGTCTGTTGTTTCTTTTTTGAGGATTTGCTATTATTTAATTGAGGGGAACACACCTCAATTAAAACTTGCTTGTGGACAATAAAAAGATAAGATTTCACATGGACTTCACATAAATGTAATAAAATGAAACAAGAGGTGGTAAAATGTACAGAATCCTTGTTGTTGATGATGAAGATAAAATCAGGGAGGTAGTAAGGGAATACGGTGAATTCAACGGGCACAAGGTCTATGAGGCCCAGGATGGAATACAGGCTGTGAATATGTGCAGGGAGGATGAATTCAGCATAATTGTCATGGATATAATGATGCCAAGGCTTGATGGGTTTTCGGCTGTAAAGGAGATAAGAAAATTTTCCAACACCCCCGTTCTGATGCTATCCGCAAGGGGTGAGGAGTACGACAAGCTCTTTGGCTTTGAGCTTGGAATTGACGATTACGTGACAAAGCCCTTCTCACCCAAAGAACTGATGGCCAGAATCAATGCCATAATAAGCCGTCAAAAAGGAAGAGAAAGTAGAGACCAGGTGGAGTTTAATGGACTAAGGATAGACCGTGATGGGAGAAATGTCTATGTTGATGACAGGAAGGTTGACATGACTCCCAAGGAGTATGAACTGCTTGTATATATGATCCAGAATAAAAACAGGGCACTAAGCCGGGAACAGCTTCTGCGGGATATCTGGGGCTATGACTTCTATGGTGATGACAGGACCATAGACACCCATATAAAGATGCTTAGAAGCAGTCTGGGACCCTACAGGGACTATATAGTGACCATGAGGGGCGTAGGTTACAAGTTTGAGTTTGGAAATGAGTGATGATATGAAAAGAAACCTGGGAGTAAAGTCTCTCAATTTTAAGCTATGGACATACTTCATGATTTTTGCCGCAATAATAATGGTTATATTGTGGCTTCTTCAGATTGTCTTTATAAATAGCTTTTACAAGACCATGAAGACCAATGAAATCAAGAAGATCGGCAATGAGCTGGTTTCACTATACGGAACAGCGAGTTTTGACCAGGAGCTTTTGAACAAATCCTTTGCTGAAGGTATTGTCATTCATATTCTTGATCAAAGGGGAAGTGTTGTTTTCCCTTTGGATATAGTGGACCTTGTTAGAAGACCGCGACTTCAGGAGTCTGCCTTTTCGGAATTCTTGAATCAGCTATACATGGCAGAGGAAGGGTACACAGTCTACACCAGAGGGCATGAGAACCTGGATGCCGAGACCATTGTGTATGGAGGAATACTTGAAAACAGCGACGGTCCAAATTACTTCCTGTTCATAAACACTATCCTTGAACCAATTGATTCAACAGTCAATGTATTGAAAAACCAGCTGATGATCATAACTTTGATCGCTCTGACCCTTTCAATGGGGCTGTCCCTCTTTCTTTCAAGAAGACTATCAGAGCCAATTGCAAGCATAACAAAGAGCGCAAAGGGTCTGGGTGAGGGAAGGTATGATGTGGTTTTTAAAAAGGGTGACTATCTTGAGATTGACAATCTGGCCGATACTCTGGACCAGGCAACAAAGGAGCTAAAGAAAAGCGAGGACCTTAGAAGGGACTTCATTGCAAATGTTACCCATGACCTTAAGACTCCACTGACAGTGATCAAGTCCTATGGTGAAATGGTCAGGGATATTTCCGGCGAGAATCCGGAAAAAAGAAATGACCATATGAACACAATAATACAAGAGGCTGATAAACTTGGCAAATTGGTAGATGATATGCTTGACCTGACCAAGATACAGTCAGAGCTAAGGGAGCTTAAGATGGAGGAGATGGACCTCCTATCTGAGGCTGAGGAGGTAGTCCGCCGGTTCAGCTACTTTATGGACCATGAAGGCTACGAGATTAGGGTAAGTTCAAGCGGTGACACAAGGGTTAAAGGTGACAGGCGCAAGCTTTCACAGGCTGTATACAATCTGGTCAACAACGGAATCAACTATTCACTTGATGACAAACGGATCATCATCCAGGTCCACGGACAGGAGGACCATGTCAGATTTTCAATTAGGGACTTTGGACAGGGAATTGAAGAGGGCGAGTTGGATTATATCTGGGATAGATACTACAGATGTGGCAAGAGCCATACCAGAAACAAGGCTGGCTCTGGCATAGGCCTTTCCTTGGTAAAGTCAATAATCCTTGCCCACCAGGGCCAGTTGGGTGTGGAAAGCAGCCTGGGAGAGGGTAGCCTATTCTGGTTTGAAATCCCAAGAAACTGAAGTAATGAACAAGGAGTTCTTGTCTTTTGTGAGAAAATTATGTAAAATAAGATAATAGAATAGAATAAAGAAAGAAGGGATTATGTGTCAGATTACAAGCCAACAAGAGAGGAAGCATATGAGCTGTTAACGAAGTATGTTGAGAATGATAGTCAAATCAAGCATGCCTTGGCAGTTGAAGCAACAATGGTTCACTTTGCCCAGCTGTATAATGAGGACCCTGAAAAATGGGGTGTAATAGGTCTTATTCACGACCTGGACTACGACAAGTATCCAGAGGAACACTGCAAGGTAACAGAGCAGATTCTAAAGGAGGAAGGCTGGCCTGAGGATTATATCAGAGGAGTATTAAGCCATGGCTGGAAGCTTTGTACAGATGTTGAACCCAGGGAAACCATGGAAAAGGTAATCTATACAATAGATGAACTTACAGGATTGGTGGCAGCTACAGCCCTGATGAGACCCAGCAAATCAATAATGGACATGGAAGCCAAGTCAGTCAAGAAGAAGTGGGGACAGAAGTCCTTTGCAGCTGGCGTGAACAGGGATGTTATAGCTGAGGGGGCGGAAATGCTCGGTATGGACCTTAAGGAAGTTATCCATGAAACCATCATGGGAATGAGAAAAGTGGCAGATGAAATCGGACTGAAGGGAGACCTTTAATCATATAAAACAGGAGGGGAAAAGATGACAAAGTATTATGCTGAACCGTTTAAGATCAAGATGGTAGAACCGATCAAGATTTTGACAAGAGAAGAAAGGATTGAAAAGATAAAGGAGGCAAATTACAACGTGTTTGCCCTGGATTCAGACGATGTTTACATTGACCTTTTAACAGACAGTGGGACCGGCGCCATGAGCGCTGACCAATGGGCTGGAATAATGGTTGGAGATGAGGCCTACTCAGGCTCCAGAAGCTTTAAGAATCTGATGGCATCTGCTAAGGATGTATTTGGCTACAAGTATTTTCAACCTGTACACCAGGGACGAGCTGCTGAGAAGGTTGTAATGCCAATTTTCCTTCATGAGGGCAAGGTGGCAATATCCAACATGCATTTTGATACCACAAGGGCCCATGTGGAGCTAGCTGGAGCAAGGGCAATAGATTGTGTAATACCTGAAGCTCTTGATACAGTAAACTTCCATCCTTTCAAGGGAAACATGGACAATGTAAGACTAAAGAAACTGATTGAGGAGAATGGTCCGGAAAACGTTGGCATGGTCATTATAACAGTAACCAACAATAGTGCTGGAGGTCAGCCTGTCTCAATGGAAAACATAAGAGAGACCTCTGAAATAGCCAAATCATATGGTATTCCTGTTTGCATTGATGCAGCCAGATATGCAGAAAACGCATATTTTATAAAAATGAGGGAAGAAGGCTATAAGGACAAGCCCATCAAGGAAATTGCCCAGGAAATGTTCAGCTATGCTGATGTATTCACAATGAGTGCAAAGAAGGATGCAATCATCAACATGGGAGGGCTTATAGGAGTCAAGGATGACCCAGACCTGTATGAAATGGTTAAGGCAAGAACCATACCTTATGAAGGCTTCATTTCCTATGGAGGGCTTTCAGGTAGGGATATAGAAGCAATGGCCATAGGTCTTCAGGAAGGAACAAGCGTTGACTTTCTAAGATACAGAATAGGTCAAATGGAATACCTTGCTGGCAAGCTGGATGAGGAAGGAATACCATACCAGTCACCAGTTGGAGGCCATGCTGTCTTCCTGGATGCAAAGCAGCTGCTGCCACATATTCCATACCATGAGTTCCCAGGGCAGGCTCTGGCAATAGAGCTTTATATTGAAGCTGGGATTAGAAGCTGTGACATCGGTTCATACATGATGGGAAATGACCCTGACACAGGAGAACAGATAGAATCACAATTTGAATTTACAAGACTTGCAGTACCAAGAAGGGTTTACACCCAGTCTCACCTTGATGTAATAGTAGAGGCACTAAAGGAGATCAAGGCTAGGAAGGATCAGGTAAAGGGTTATGAAATAACCTGGGAGCCTAAGGTCCTGAGACACTTCACTGCAAAGCTTAAGCCACTTTAGGAGTTGAGGACAGGAGAGTAAAGGCTCTCCTGTCCTATCTATGTAAGGGGGAAAACTCATGAGAAAGGGTTTGATTATAATTATGGTAGCAGCATTATTTTTGCTTGGTGGCTGTGGAGAAGGGGGGCTTCCAGAGGAGGACTATAACCTGGAGGTTGCGGAAGGTGAGATCAAAGGGTCACTGATGCTCCCTGAGGGAGAAGGACCATTTAAGCTTGCAATAATTCATCAGGGGTCTGGCCCAACTGATAGGGACGGTAACAGTGCTATCGCAGGGGACAACAATAGTCTTAAGATGGTGGCAGAAGACCTGGCCCAGGCTGGAATTGCATCCCTGCGTTTTGACAAGAGGGGAATCGCCAAGTCCATGTCCTTGATAGAAAGGGAAGAGGACCTTGTATTTGAGGATTATGTAAACGATATGATTTTGTGGATTGAAAAGGCTGAGCAGGACGAAAGATTCAGCGAAATATATCTGATTGGTCACAGTGAAGGGGCGCTGATCTCAGCTGCAGCTGCAGCCCAGAAGGAAGTTGCGGGCTTTGTATCCCTGGCAGGAGTTGGAGAGAGGGCATCTGATACCTTGAGAAGGCAGCTGTCAGGACAGCCTGAGGAAATAACATCCATGACCAATCCCATCATAGGGGAGCTTGAGCAGGGGAGACTTGTAGACAACGTGCCTGAGGTCCTGCAATCACTCTTCAGGGATAGCATCCAGCCCTATCTTGTATCCTGGTTCAGATATGACCCCTCGGAGGTCTATGGAGAAATTACATCGCCGGTCCTTGTTGTCCAAGGTGATAATGATGTACAGGTCACTGTTAATGATGCAATGATTCTTTCACAGGCAGCGGGTACAAAGCCCGTCCTCATATCTGGCATGAACCACATTCTAAAGGATGCTCCAAAGGATATGGAGGGAAATCTTGAAACCTACAGGGATCCTGACCTTGAGCTCCATCCGGACCTGATGCCTGAAATAATTCAGTTTATCAATGACTAGAAACGGGATAATGTTTATTAAATGATAATGTTTATCAATAACTAAGCTGGGTAGCTATATTAATAGAGAACATTAGATTAATATAGATAAAGGGGAGATTTTATG
>CALGAG010000245.1 GCA_937951995.1 uncultured Bacillota bacterium | reverse complement strand
AAAGATATGCAGGGAGCCATTCCTACAGACTTTGATCTGGACCTTAATTCTCAGGTAACAGGAAGTTTAAGTGGCTCAGAGGGTGCGGTCTTTGATGTGACCATTCCACTAACCATTGACGGAAACATCCTAACCAGAGTCATAGCCCAGCTTCAGTGGAATCAAAATACTGTAACGGTAAGAAACCTTGGTGTTGCAGGATCATAAAAAAGAAAGGAGGAGCTGCCTTGATTGAAATCTATGCAGGAAGTACACTCATTCAAACCATAAAGAAAGTCATTAGTGCCAACATAAGAGAAACCCTGGAAGGAGAATACACCCTTACATTTTCAGTCCTTGCAAAGTCGGCCCTGGCCCTAAAGGTCAAGCAAATTGCTAAAATTGATGGCCAGTACTTTGAAATCGTTCAAGTCTCTAAGAACCTTCAAGGCAGCCTGCCCATCTGTTCAGTATTATGCGAACACGTATCTTACCTCTTAAACCATGAGATGTATAACATCACAGAGTTTGATTTCACCGGGGATCCAGCAGCAGGACTTACCCAGGTTCTTTCTGGCACACCATTTACAGCAGGGGTCGTTGACTTTACTGAGAGTGTCACCATGAAAATCAACCAGAAGGTTTCAAGAAGGGCAGCTCTCATGCAGTATATTGCCATTCTGGGTGGAGAGATTCAGTATGATGGCAATAGTATAAACATCAGAAGTCATAGAGGTTCCACAGAATATCTTCAGGTCATGGGATCAAAGAATGTCACAAATGTGGCGGTATCCCATGATTCTAGAGAAAATGCATCCTCCTATGACATTTCATTTTTCAAGCTGATGGACCTTGCGGTGGGGGATAATGTGCACATTGTCTTTAATCCACTAGGGATCAATGTAAAGACCAGAATCATTTCCTTGGAATACAATCCCTTCTATCGGTACAACATCCGGGTGGAAGTAGGAAGATACAGGCCGAGTATCTCTGATACCTTTTATCGCATCGAAAACTCTATTTCCAATGTGGGCAGCTCAGTAGATAATCTTAAAGACCAGGTCTATGACCTAGGGGTTTCCTATACCATCGTCAAGACCTTGTCGGTGGTAGACAGCACCATCAATGTGACCTATGAAGTGGAAAAAGGAGACACCCACCAGTACCATGCAGAATATAGCTTCACCACAGATTCCAGTGGAAGGATCACCAGCATTACCTTGGAGGATATTTTCTCTGAGCTTCTTCTAAAGGAAGTATCTTCACTTATGATTGATGCCGCAGCCTTTGAAGTCACCTATGCTGATGGATCCACTGGGAACTACACCTATGCAACAGACTCCAGTGGAAGAATCACAGCCATTGAGAAAGCTTAAGGAGGAAGCCCATGAGTTATGATCGAAATTTCAACAACACCTTAGCCATCTGGACAGCTTTTGGTGGCAGAGGAAGTATTGTCCTTCCCATTCCTACCTTAAGCTGGAGTAAGAAATACTATAACAATTTTGGCTACACACAATACGGAAGTGAAAGACAGATTAATGTCTATGATAATGGCAACGCACAAATCGCAGTTTATTATGCAAAGACTCCCTACATGTCCTACTGGAATAAGACTACGAAGCAGTGGACTGTAGTAAGTGTTTCTTGGTGGAGTCATGGTCAGCCTGAAATTCTTTATGCAGCCGATGGCGTATTTATTGCAAAGATCGTAGGGCTTGCTAATATCATTGCTTCCTTTGATGGCATCACCTGGCATAATGCTGGGTACTGTGCCGGAGCGCAAAATGCCATGACCTGTGGTGCTTATGATATGGACAGGGGCTCAGGGGTGGTCAGCTGGTGGTACTACAAGTCAC
>CALGAG010000244.1 GCA_937951995.1 uncultured Bacillota bacterium | reverse complement strand
GCTGATCACCAGGCCTGAGTATCCCAGAAAGTGCCAGATTAAGGGCGTGGGTCCCGGAAGCTATAGCAGGCCTTACCAAGGCAGCCTCTGCTTTGAAGATATCAGCAAATATGGATTCTACCTTCTCTCTGCCAATGTCTCCATATCCATAGCCGGTGGTCCAATGGAAGTCAGTTGATGAGAGTCTGTTGTCCTGCATTGCACCGATTACCTTGTATTGGTTATACTCCCTGATTTCTTCAAGATTCTTGAATCTTGACTCAACAAGGTCCTCCATCCTGTTTACATACTCTACAACTTCCTCTTTTAAGTCATATTGTTTACATAAATAATTTACTGTTAACTCGTTCATGTTTTCTCCTTAAAATTTAAATTTGACAAAACAACAGTCTCTGTCACCAGAGACTGGATTGCTAGCTTTTACTACACATTGTATGTGATTCTAGTAATCAAAGCTAATTACACTGTTTGGAATTATTGTTGAAATAGCATGCTTATAAACCAACTGTTGCTTTTCATCAGCATCAAGAACTATGGTATAGCTGTCAAAACCTTTGACATAGCCCTTGATTTGATATCCATTCACAAGAAAAACTGTTATTAGTACCCCTTCTCTCCTGGCAGTATTTAGGAACTGGTCCTGTAAATTAACTCCCTGCTTCATTTGAAAATCCCCCTTTAATAGATCCGACTCCTGATATCACTAACCAAATAATCAACAATAGCATCCTTGCTACCGTATTCTTCAACTTCTACCCAATTTATTCTATTATCCCGCCTAAACCATGTCAGCTGTCTTTTTGCGTAATTCCTGGAAAGCTTTTTGATCTTTTCCACAACATCGTCATAACTTTCATTGCCTTCCAGGTACTCCATAATCTCTTTATACCCAATTGCCTTCATGGACACCAAATCTTTGCCATAACCCTTGTCCATAAGGCCACGAACCTCATTGACCAAACCCAGTTGGAGCATGATATCAACCCTTTGGTTTATCCGTTCATATAGCTTTTGCCTATCCAAGTTCAGGCAATACATCACCAGGTCATAACTGTCGTTTGGTGTCCTGAAATTACTTCCATACTCATGGTAGGTTTTACCTGAAAGTGTGGTTATCTCTATGGCCCTTACAATCCTTTGGATGTCGTTTTCAGTGTATTTACTTGCAGCAAGAGGATCAATCTTCTCCAGTTTTTCAAGGAGTGCCCTATTCCCTTCTTCATATGCCAAGTTTTCCAATTTGTCTCTTAAATCCTGGTCTGGTGGCACATCAACAAAGTTCAGTTCATATACAAGTGAGTTTATATATAGGCCGGTACCGCCTGCTATGATAGGCAATTTACCTTCTTTATTAAGAGACTGTATTATCTTTGTTGCGTTTTCTTTATAATCAGCTACAGTGAACTGCTGATCCGGGTAAACAAAGTCAATCAAATGGTGTGGGACACCATCCATCTCAGCTTCTGTTACCTTGGCAGTACCAATATCCATTCCCTTGTATATCTGCATGGAATCAGCTGATATGATCTCACCATTCAATCTCTTTGCCAGTGATATTGATATGGATGTTTTTCCTACTGCTGTTGGTCCTGTAATTACAATTAGTTTTTCCTTCATAATTCTCACCTATGTTATCCTGAGGAACATTTTTTCAAGTTCCTTCCTGGTCATTTCGATTACTGTCGGTCTACCGTGGGGACATGTATATGGATTCTCACATTCCTCAAGCTGGTTTAGAAGTGCCTTTGCCTCAATTTCCGCCACACTGTCCCCTGCCTTTATTGCACTGGTACATGCCAGTTTCATGATTCTTTCCAGTTTTGTCTCATAGCTAGAGGGTTTACTTTCCTCAAGCTGGTCCAATATATCAAGAAACAGGCTCCTGCTGTCTGGAGCTCCGAAAACAAATGGTACACCCCTAAGTATCATGCTCCTGTCCCCAAAGGGTTCCACCAGGAATCCAAGGCTTTCAAAATGGTCAAGATTCTCCATGGCAATGGTGTATTCCGTTTGGCCAAGGTCCAATACAAGTGGCTGAAGAAGCTGCTGAACATGTACTGTCTCATTCTTGAATTCATTTAGGAGCTTTTCATACATTATCCTTTCATGAGCGGCGTGCTGGTCAATTATATAGAGGGTTGAGTTCACAACATTTTCTGCAAATACATAGGTCCTGAATGCCGTCCCCAGTATCCTTAAAGATTTGAAGCTAACCATGGTCTTATCAATTGAACCCTCAATCCCATGTGATGAGTAGGATTCCTTTTTCTCTTTGGTTAGATCATTTGGGGACCAATCCTCTTCCTGTGAATAATCAACAAATACAATACTTTTCTCATCGGGATCATCATTGTATCTATTGTTCTCAAGCTTATCCAAGGTCCCATCCTTCTCAATATCCCATATGGAGGGGTATTCCTCCAGGTTGTTTTTCACCTTAGGCTCCAGGTTAGCCTTTGGAACACGCATTATGACATCAATGTTGTTCCTGATTGCTGCCTCAAGCTTCTGATATATGTTACTGTCGTTTGTAAATTTGATTTCCTGTTTTGTCGGATGGATATTCACATCTACATCCGATGGGTCAATGTTCACAAACAGTACAAATACAGGAAACCTATTTGATGGTATAAGTGTCTGATAAGACTTTTCTATGATCCTTGATAATCTGTAATCAACAACATACCTACCGTTTACATAGAGGTACTGGTGGTGTCTGTTGCTTCTATAGAGGGTATTGTCCGACACGTAGCCTTGGATACTGAAATCCTCTGTATTTATGGATAGGTTTTTTAGGCCAGATGCAAGATCTTTTCCTAAAAGCTGAAATACCGTGTTCTTGACATCCCCGGTCCCGGTAGTATTGAAAACAACCTTGTTATCCTTGATATACTTGATTGAAATCCCTGGATTTCCTACAGCAAGCCTCGTTACGGTTTCGGTTATGGCATTTTCTTCCCAGGTTTTGCTCTTCATAAATCGTTTTCTTACTGGTAGATTGTAGAATAGCTTTCGAATGATCATTGTGGTTCCCATGGGCGACCCAGTAGGAGAAATGGATTTCAACACTCCATCCTCAACATAGCCCATCAAGCCTGCATCCATGTCATTGCGCCTGGTTAGGACCTCTATTTTTGATACTGCACATATGCTTGAAAGGGCCTCTCCCCTAAATCCCATGGTAAGTATCCTTCCAAGATCTTCCACTGAGTGCAGCTTTGACGTCGTGTGCCTTGCAAAGGCAAGCCTCAGGTCGTCCTCGTCCATCCCCTCTCCGTTGTCGGTAACCCTGATAAAGTCCCTGCCTGCATCTGAAATCTCCACAATAATCTGATCTCCACCTGCATCAATGGAGTTTTCCACAAGCTCCTTGACTATGGAAGCAGGTCTCTCAATGACTTCACCAGCAGCAATTTTCTGTATGGTTAAATTATCCAGTACTCTTATCTTACTCATTGGGTCACTCCTTAAGCTTTTTGGCATCCTCTACCAGGTTGTTTAGTGTGTTCAAGGCCTCCATGGGTGTAAGCCCATTTATATCGATATTCCTGATTCTATCAATGTAGAAGTCCTTCCTGTAGTCTATCAGGTTCATCTGTTTCTGGTCCTTTTTCTGTACAGGCTGGTCCATGTTTATGTTATGGGACCCTTCAATGGTGGCAAGTACGTCACTTGCCCTTTGAATGACTTCCTTTCTTATCCCCGCAAGCCTTGCCACCTGTATTCCAAAGCTCTGGTTTGTACTTCCCTTGACGATTTTCCTAAGGAATATTATATCATCACCCTGTTCTTCAGCGGTAATTGTGTAGTTCTTAACACCTTTCAGCTTCTCCTCAAGCTGGGTCAGCTCGTGATAATGGGTGGCAAAGAGGGTTTTTGCCTTAAGATCATTTGCAATGTATTCAACAACAGCCCAAGCAATGCTAAGACCGTCGAAGGTGCTGGTACCCCGTCCCACCTCGTCCAAGACAATCAGGCTTTTGGTGGTGGCAAATCTCAGTATGTTGGAAACCTCATTCATTTCCACCATGAAGGTACTTTCTCCCTGTGAAAGATTATCTGATGCACCTATTCTTGTGAATATCCTGTCCACGATCCCAATGTCGGCGTTTTTCGCAGGTACAAATGAACCTATTTGGGCCAGTAGTACAATTATTGCGATCTGTCTCATGAATGTGGATTTACCAGCCATGTTTGGTCCGGTGATTATGTGGACCATTTGGTCCCTTGTGTCCATGTAGGCGTCATTTGGTACGAATAGCTGGTGTTTGATGGTGGCTTCAACCACTGGGTGTCTTCCCTCTTCTATGTTGATTATTCCCTTTGTATTAAGGCTTGGTCGGGTAAAACCATTGGCATTTGCAACAATTGCCAGGCTCATGACCACATCCAGTACTGCAATGTGCTTACTGGTTTTTTGAAGACGTTTAATTTCTTCCTTGATCTGATTCCTAATCTCCTGAAAAAGCTCGTACTCCAGTTGAATTGCCTTTTCATCCGCTCCAAGTATCTTGTCCTCAATCTCCTTAAGCTCAGTTGTATAGTATCTTTCGGAATTGGCCAGGGTCTGCTTTCTTATATAGTTTTCCGGAACACTGTCGATGCTTGATTTCCTGATGTCTATATAATAGCCCATAACCCTGTTATAGCCTACCTTAAGGGTCTTTATTCCCGTTCTTGTTTTTTCATCAGACTCAAACCTTGCAAGCCATTCCTTTCCCCTGGTCTTGCTTTCTCTCAAGTCATCCAGATGTTCATTGTACCCTTGTCTTATGATACCACCTTCCTTGACTGAAAGGGGTGGATTCTCGTCAATAGCACTGGTCAACATTTGATGAATATCCATTAAATCGTCCATTTCTTCCTGTAGACGATGGAATTGGGCTAATCCGGTTTCGGAAAGAATACCCTTTAGCTGTGGAATGTTCTGTATGGATTGACTTAAGGCCAGCATATCTCTACCACCCGGGTTACCGTTTGATATTTTGCTTATAAGCCTTTCAATGTCATATATTGTCTTTAGTATATCCTTGATTTCCTCAAGCTGAAATGGATTGTTACAAAGATACTCCACCATATCCAGCCTGGACTCTATCTGCTTCTTATCAAGCAATGGCTGCTCAAGCCACTTCCGCAATAGCCTGCCTCCCATTGCGGTCTTCGTCTTGTCCAGAATGCCAATCAGGGCCCCCCTTTTTTCCTTGGATCTCATGGTTTCGTGGATTTCAAGATTAGCCCTTGTATTGATATCCATCAACATGTAATGGTCTGGCTGGTAATACTGCAGGTTTTTAATATGATCGATTGCATTGAATTGGGTATCCCTGAGATAATCAACAAGCCTGCCCAATGAAAGTATGGAGTATATCTTTTCCTTCAGGCTGTTCTTTTCATAATCTTCCTCACTTAAAAATCCGAGAATGGACTCCCTGCTGGTTTCCACATCGATGGATGCATCATCCTGCACATTAATGTAAGGATTTATTTTGTTCCTTATGGCTTCAACCAGCTTCTTATCCTTTGCAAAGCCCTTGTTGCAGACAATTTCAGAGGGCATTACCTTTCCCAGTTCATCAAGTACAAACCTTTGACTGTTCTCCTCTTCACCAATAAATTCAGTGGTGAACATTTCTCCTGTTGAATTATCAACATAGGAAAGACCGACTCCATATTCATCCAGGAAGATGCTGGCCAGAAAGTTATTTGACTTTTCATTAAGGAGATTCCCATCCATGATGGTTCCTGGAGTTACAATCCTAACCACATCTCTCTTGACCAATCCCTTGGCCAGGGCCGGGTCCTCCACCTGCTCACAAATGGCCACCTTGTAGCCCTTATCAACAAGTCTGGAAACGTAGGTTTCTGCCACATGATGGGGTACTCCACACATGGGTGCCTTTTCGTCAAGTCCACAGTCCCTGCTGGTCAGGGCAATCTCAAGCTCTCTGGAGGCTATTTTCGCATCCTCAAAAAACATCTCATAAAAGTCCCCCAGTCTGAAGAATAGCAGTGCGTCCTGGTATTTTTTCTTTGTATCCACATACTGTTGCATCATTGGAGTAAGTGTTCCCATTTGGTCCTCCTAGTCGATCATTTCTCCTTCTAGAGTAAATGTTTTAACATTTTCGATCCTTACATTTACAATTTTCCCAATCAGCTCATCCCCTCCAGGGAAGTGGACCAGCTTGGCACTTTCAGTCCTGCCACTCATTACCTTGCTGTCATTCTTGCTTACCTCTTCCACCAATACCCTTTGGACCGTACCCAATAGCTTCTGGTTTAGCTTAAGACCTATTGGATTAAGGGTGTCCAAAAGCCTCTGAAACCTTACATGCTTTATCTTGTCGGGCACCTGGTCTTCAATCTTGGCGGCTATGGTTCCTTCCCTGATTGAATATAGGAATGTATAGGCTGAATCGAACTCAACCTCTTTCACCAAATCGATTGTTTCCTGAAAATCTTCCTCTGTCTCTCCAGGAAAACCTACAATAATGTCTGTCGTTATTGCAAGATTGGGAACTCTTTCCTTAATGGCTTTTACCTTTTCCAGGTATTCACCCCTGGTATACTTTCTATTCATCATCTTAAGCATCCTGTCGCTCCCTGACTGCACCGGAAGGTGGAGGTGGGGGCTTAGCTTGTCCAGTTCAACATAGGCCTTTATAAGGCCTTCTGTGAAGTCCTTGGGGTGTGATGTCATAAATCGAATTCGTTCAATTCCTTCTATGTCGTTGACATCCCTCAGCAGGTCAGGGAATGTGTAATCCATGGACAGTGTCTTTCCATAGGAGTTTACGTTCTGACCCAGCAATGTCACTTCCTTGACTCCAGACCTTACTAGCTTTCTTATTTCCTGGAGGATGGATTCCGGTTCCCTGCTTCTTTCCCTTCCCCTTGTGTAGGGAACTATGCAATAGGTGCAGTAATTGTCACAACCATACATGATATCCACAAAGGCCTTGTATGAATATTTCCTGTGCGCATCGATATTTTCATCTATTTCTCTGGTGTCCTCAATAATGTCCACTATTGTTTTTCCTGTCTCAAGCTGTCTAGAAATCAACTGGGGTAGTTTATGGATATTGTTTGTTCCAAACACTAGGTCAATATGCCTGTGTTTGGATAAGAAGAAGTCCCTTATATCCTCCCTTTGCATCATGCAGCCGCAGATCCCAAGCATCACTTCCGGCTTTCTCCTCTTAAGCTCCTTCAGCTCTCCAAGCTGTCCAAACACCTTGTCCTCTGCACTTTTTCTAACTGCACAGGTATTGAAAAGGATTATATCCGCTTCTTCCTTATCATTTGTCGGTTCATAACCCATCGTATCAAGTACCCAAGATATTTTCTCTGAATCCAGCTCATTTGCCTGACAGCCGGATGTATTTATAAGATATTTCTTCATTATCATTTCTCCTTGCTTGCTTCTAATTGCTACAACTTAAATTATAACACATTTTCGCAATAAAAAGTCTGCTGGATGAAGGTGTATGCACCCACTTCCAGAACAGACTTTTCTTTTTTCCTGCTAGAGTTTCTTTGAGAGATATCCTTCCAACAATGAAATGCTGCTTTCAATATCTTCCTTTGAAGCCATTTCAACGGTTGAATGGACATACCTGGTTGGAATTGAGATTACCCCCGAGGGTACTCCGGTTTTGGTCACGTGAATGGCACCTGAGTCTGTTCCTCCAAACTCAAGGACCTCCAGCTGGTAGGCTATGCCCTTTGCCTTGGCAATGTCAATCAGTGAATTCCTAACTGAAGGATGGGTTATGATTGAGTTATCCTTAACCTTTATGGCTGCACCCTTGTGAAGACCAATTGCGAATCTCTTTGCCTTGGGAGTGTCTCCATGTGCGGTAACATCCACCGCAATCCCAAAATCAGGCTCTATTCCATAGGCAGCTGTTTTGGCTCCTCTCAAACCAACCTCTTCCTGCACTGAAAATACAAAGTATATGTCGTTTTCTGTTGTAGTAATTCTTTTAAGTGCCTCTATAGCTACAAAACAACCAACCCTGTCATCCAAGTAAGGCGTGAACACTACATTTTCGTTGTGGGAAAAGGGGCTGTAGTAGATACACATATCTCCAACACTTACCATTTTTTCAGCTTCTTCCCTATCCTTTGCTCCAATGTCTATATACATGTTTTCAAGCTTTCTTTCAGATGGCTTGTCCAAAGGTTCAGAAAAAATTGCCCCAACTGTTCCGTTTTTGAACATTACCCTCTGGCTCAAGCTTATGTCAGGGGATATTCCTCCAATATTGCCAAATCTTAGAAAGCCTTCCTTGTCGATGTCTGTAACAATGAATCCAATCTGGTCCATATGGGCTGAGACCATTATCTTCTTCCCGTCTCCTTTTTTCCTGGCTATCAGGTTGCCTAAGGCATCAGTGGTGACCTCGTCCACATACCCACCTATTTCCTGACGGATTGTAGCGCTTATTAGGGATTCGTCCCCTGAAGGTCCATATACGGACACTAGCTTCTCCAGTAGTTCCACATTAAAGTTCATTTATATAGCCCCCTTCTCGAATTCTTTAACTATTGCCTCTACAAGTTTAAACGTATTATGGTAGTCTGATTTGCTGATCAGAGATAACGGGCTGTGAATATACCTTGTGGGAACTGATATTCCAGTGGTTGCACAACCTGTACCTGTAATGTGTATTTTCCCCGAATCATTTCCTCCCATGGAGGTTTTCCTGTATTGGTACGGAATACTATTCTCCTCTGCAATCCTCACCACATTTTCTCTTAAGCTTCTATCATATACAGTAGTTCTGTCAATCAGTGAAATTGCAGGGCCTTGGCCCATGATTGTGGGCATCTCATGGGAGTCCAGGTCCTCAATTTCGTAGCACAGGGTTCCTTCCAGAACTATTGCCATATCAGGTTTTATCTGATAGGCAGCAGGTCCTGCACCCACTAGTCCAACCTCTTCCATGACTGTAAATGCACCATATATTTCAGCATCAATATCGGATTTCAATAGATCGATCAGTATTGAGCACCCAACTCTGTCATCCAAGGCCTTGGCCTTTATGGTTCCATTTCCCATCTCCATGTATGGGGTGTCAAAGGCAACATAGTCCCCTATGGAAACCTGCTTTTCTGCTTCCTCCTTGGAACTGGCTCCAATGTCTATATACAGGTCATCCATATCAAGAACCTTTGACCACTCATTTCTTTTTTGAAGGTGAATGGGCTTGGCTCCGATGACTCCCGGAAGTTTTTGTTGTCCAACCTTCACAGCCTTGGATACCAGCACTCGCTTGTCAATCCCCCCTACTGGCATGAACTTGAGCAAGCCTGACGAATCTACATCCTTTACAATTAGTCCAACCTCATCCATGTGTGCGGCAATCATAAGCTTCCTTCCACCAGGCTTGGATCCCTTCTTATAAACAATCAGGTTTCCAATCCCGTCTGTTTTCATATGGTCTACATAGCCCTCCAGGGTAGACTTTATAAGGTCCCTGACTTCCTTCTCATTTCCAGATACGCCGGAGGCTTCAGTTAGTTCCTTTAGAAGCATAATAACCCCTCCATTTCATTTTCTTTGATGGATGCACTGAAAAATGCCAATAGCTTTGCCGTGTGTGAAACATCCTTAAGGTCAAGTACCTCAACAGAAGTGTGCATGTACCTTAGTGGAATGGAAAGCACCAAGGCAGGTATCCCTTCCCTTGTTATCTGCATGGCCCTTGCATCTGTTCCAGTGGGACCTGGCCTAACATCTGTCTGTATTGGTATGTTGTAGTCATTTGCCACTGAAACCAATCTTTTTCTCAAACCCGGGTGTATGTTTCCACCAAGGGTTATTCCCGGTCCCTTGCCCATCTCAATCGAATTGGAACTGTTAAGTTCAGGAGTTCTTCCAAAGCCAACATCAACCGCTATTCCAATGTCGGGATTGATCCCATATGTTGCAGTCAAGGCTCCTGCCATTGTAACCTCCTCCTGGATCGTTGCAACAAAATAGATATCAGGGTAATGGTTGATATTTTGAAGTTCCTTCATGGCTTCAAATAGTGCTGCAAGTCCAGCCCTGTCGTCCATGGCCTTGCCTGCAACTCTGCTGTTCAACAATGAGACCATTTTTCTGCCAACGGTAATGGAATCACCTATTGAAACAAGCTGGTCCAAATCCTTCTTTTCATATCCCGTATCTATTATCATATCTTCCATCTTGATTGACTTTTCCTGTTCAGACTCGTCCTGCAGATGGGGTGGCTTGGACCCTATTACACCTGGGACCTCCTCCCTGCCGTGTATGACCACCTCCTGAGCAAGTATGGTTCTTGGATCTATTCCACCAATATTGGTGAAATGTATAAAACCCTTTTTGTCTATATCCTTTACCATAAACCCTATCTCATCCATGTGGGCAGCCATGAGTATTTTAACACTACCATCCCCTGAACCCCTCTTATGGGCAATAATGTTTCCAAGCTTGTCCACCTGGACAGAATCCGCATACCTGTCAAATGCATTGATCACTTCATTTTTAAGGTTAAATTCAAAGCCTGAGACACCGTTTCCGTTGGATAGTATCTCCAGTAGTTCCTTGGTTTCCATCTATTAACCCCCTCTTATTTTCTTCAAAAAAATGGGTTAAATTAAATTTAACCCATTTTGCATTCTGTATTTTTAGATATTAGTCTTCTTTTGTAAGCTCTTCAACACTTGTGTTAAATTCAGCTTGCTCATAGGTCTCTTCAGCTTCCTCTTCAACAGCAGGCGCCTCTTCAGCTGGTTCATCTGTCTCGATAGCATCCTTGGCGCTCAGGCTGATCTTCTTGTCTGCTTCGTTGATTTCCGTAATCTTTACTGTTACCTTGTCGCCAACCTTTAATACATCTGAAGGCTTCTCAACATGGTCCTTGGATATTTGGGAAACATGCAGAAGTCCATCCACGCCCTTTATAACTCTTACAAAGGCACCAAAGTCAAGTATGTTGACAACTTCCCCGTCGATTACGTCTCCAACCTTGTAATCCTTAAGGAATACTTCCCAAGGCTCCTCAGTTGTTTGCTTAAGACCAAGTGAAATTCTGTTCTTCTCCTTGTCAAAGGCAAGAACCTTAACTTCTACGTTGTCTCCTTCCTTCAGTACTTCTGAAGGATGCTTGACCCTGAACCACGCCAGGTCAGATATGTGAATAAGACCGTCAATTCCACCAAGGTCAACAAAGGCACCAAAATCTGTAAGTCTTTGAACAACTCCAGTAAGCATTTTGCCTTCTTCTATGGTCTCCCAAAGTTCAGCTCTCTTCTTCTCCACTTCAACCTTTTCAACAGCTTTTCTTGAAAGGATCATTCTTCTTTTTTGAATATCAAAATCTATAATTTTTGCATTAAGTGTCTGTCCCTTGAACTGGTTCAAGTCTGAAACATAGTTCATTGAAATCTGTGATGCTGGCATAAAACCATTTACACCGCTAACAAGAACTGTAAGTCCACCTTTGACTGCATTAAGAACCTTAACTTCAAGAATCTCTTCGTTCTTGAAAGACTCTTCCAGGATTTCCCAGTCTTTTATAAAATCAACTCTTTTTGCTGAAAGCACAACATTACCTTCACCATCATCAAGCTTCATTACATATACGTCGATTTCATCCCCTACTTTGAACAGCTCTTTTGGATCTGCATCCTGCTCTTTTGAAATCTCGCTTCTGTCGATGATTCCATCACTCTTGTAGTTGATGTTTACCATTACCTCGTTGTTTGTTACATAAAGCACTGTTCCCTTTAGAACGTCACCTCTGTTGATCCTTTTAAAGGAACTCTCAATTGCTTCCATCATTTCATCTTTGTTATAATTCTCCATTACCTTAACAGCCTCCTTAATAATCCAATCAGGTGTTGAAGCACCTGCGGTTATTCCTATTGTATTAAAATTTTGTAGCCTTTGTAAAGCAAATTCTTCAATTGTTTCTATGTGAAACACATTTTTGCAGTGTCTGCTGCTTATTTCAGCCAGTTTTATTGTATTGGAGCTGTGTTTTCCACCAATTACAATCATTGCATCAACCTTTTTTGCAACTTCCTCTGCAGCCTCCTGTCTAAGCTTTGTAGCATTGCAGATTGTGTTGAAAAGAACAGTCTCTTGGGATTTCTCCTCAACAATTCCACTCAATTCAAGGAACTTATCCAATCTGTTCGTTGTCTGTGAAACCACACATGACTTTTCAAGGTCTGGCAATGCCTTTGCATCTTCTGCACTATTGACAATATGGGCCTGGTTTTCACACCAGCCATTTATCCCAACCACTTCAGGATGGTCCTTGTCTCCAATGATAACTATGCTGTATCCTTTGGAGCTGTAGTCCCTAACTTTTTTGTGGACAGCCAATACATAGGGACAGGTGCAATCAACCAGGTGCAATCCCAACTCCTTGATATCATTGATTGTCTCCTCAGGGACTCCGTGAGACCTTACAATTATTCTTCCCTCACTTATATCCTCAAATCTGTCAATTGTTTCCAGCCCCTTGGCTTCAAGGGCTTTCACTGCCTGTGGATTGTGAATCAAGGGACCGTAGGAGTAAACACTGCCGTCAGTCTTTGACAATTCTTCCTCAGTCATCCTGACTGCTCTGTCAACACCGAAACAGAATCCTGCGTTTTCAGCCAATATAATCTCCAACTCTTAGCCTCCCAACTTGTATATCTTTGCCAGTATTTCCTGGCTTATTTTGCTGTATTCTTCGTTGCCCAACCTGCCTGTATACTTCTTATGATATTCCATAGGTTCCCCAATGACAATTTCAAGCCTGCTGAACAGCTTGTAACTACCTTCGATATAAACCGGCAAAACGGGTGCCTGTGATTTCATTGCCAGTAAAGCCACACCTGCCTTTGCATTCTCAGGATTGTACTCGGTAACCCTCGTTCCTTCGGGGAAAATACCCAGAACCTTTTCTGATTTTAAAATTCTTAAGGCTGTCTTAACAGCTGACAAGTCAGCCACCTGGCGATCTACAGGAAATACACCCAACCAATTGAGGACTACCTTAAGAAATTTGTTTTCGAAGAGTTCCTTTTTTCCCATCCAGGATATCTTCCTTGGAAACATGGCAGCTAGAATCAATGGATCCCAATTGCTCTTGTGATTTGAACATAGGACAATTCTGCCGTCACCTGGGATGTTTTGCTTACCTTCAACCTTGATTCTGAATACAATGTTGAAGACAACAAAGGCTATAGCCTTTACCAATGAATAAAACAATCCTATTTTCCCCCCTTTACAAGGTTGATAATCAGGTCAACAGTTTCCTCAATGCTGAGGTCGGTTGTGTCAACAAGGATTGAATCCTCTGTCCTGGTTAAAGGTGACTCTTCTCTGGTGCTGTCAATCTCATCACGCCTTCTGATATCATCAATGATTCCATCCAAGGTGATATTTTGAAGGCCTTTGTCTACCAATTCCAGATATCTCCTTCTACCTCTTTCCTCAACCGAAGCCGTGACGAAAAATTTGTAGTCTGCATTAGGCAAAACCACAGTTGTTATGTCCCGGCCATCCATTACCACTGACTTTCTTGATGCCATTTCCTGCTGTAGTGAAACCATCCTCTCTCTTACATCCTTGCTGCTTGCAATGTAGGAGACATTATCACTAATGCTCTTATCCCTGATTTCATCATCCACCAGCTTGTCATCAAGATAAATATGATTATTGGAAAAACTTATATCAGTGGAATCAAGAAGAGAATTTACCTCATCCTGATTCTTTGGATCGAGATTGTTTTGCAGCACCTTCAGGGTATATGCCCTGTACATGGCTCCTGTATCAATATATTCAAAACTCAATTTGTTTGCTACAATCCTGGCTACTGTGCTTTTGCCGGCACCAGCAGGTCCATCTATTGCAATTGAACAATTTTCACTCATAATCTGCCCTCCGAAAAAAAGAATAACCACCCATTGGTGGTTTGCATTCAGTAGTGTATCAGGCCCAAGACTATTGACATCTTCCGAAATCAATTTCAAAAGTAGGCTCGTCCGGATGTATTGTAGCAGAAAAAATCATGCTGATAACCTTATCTATTTTAGATGGTTTCCGTCTTCAATCTTCCTCTTGATCCATCACAAACAGAAATGGATTCATATCTACAGTAATAGCCCTCGTATAATACTACATTCCCACAAACTCTCCTATACAATTATATAATAAACGGGCAACTTAAACAAGCAATTTATACATTTATTCCAGCCAAATATCCGGTTGAATAGGCTATTTGAAGATTATATCCCCCAGTGAGTGCATCTATATCAATAATTTCACCTGCAAAGTATAATCCCGGTATGATTTTAGACTCCATTGTAGATGGATTTATCTCTTTTACATTTATTCCACCTGAAGTCACAATCCCTTCCTCAATGGGTCTAAAGCCTTTAAAATGCATAGGAAAATTCTTCAGTGCCCTAACAAGTTTTTCCCTTTCCTCCTTTGTAATCTGGTGAACAACCTTCTCAGGATATATTCCAGATGCTTCTATAACCCAAGGTATAAGCCTTTGAGGCAAGAGTTCATTTAATGCATTCTTCAAGTGCTTGTTGCTGAACAGGGCAAAGTCCCGGACAATTCTTGCATCCAGTTTCTCTTCATCCAGTGCAGGCTTAAGGTCCAGGGTAAGGCTCATGTTCGATTTAATGCTATTTACATAGTTACTCATGGACAGGACAATTGGTCCTGATATTCCATAGTGGGTAAAAACCATTTCTCCAAACTCACTGTGTACTTGCTTTTTCCCCTTGTATGCCGTCAAAGTAACATTCCTTAAGGATAAGCCCATAAGGTCCTTGACCCATTCATCATTAAGCTCGATGGGAACGAGACTTGGTCTTAAATCAGTTACAGTATGGCCCAATGACTTGGCGAACAGATAACCATCACCTGTTGACCCGGTGGCCGGATAGCTCTTGCCCCCGGTTGTTATAATAAGCTTGTCACACTTATATTCCTCCCTGTCCCTGATGAAGACCGTGAAAATCTCACCATCGTATTTAATGTGGGAAACATCTGAGTTTAGCCTAATATCAACGCCGTTACGGTCCAGGTACCTCTTGAAGGCCTTGATCACATCGCTGGATTTATCACTTTCAGGGAATACCCTGTTTCCTCTTTCCACCTTTGTGGTCAAACCGTATTTGCTCAAGAGCTCAATAATCGCGTTATTATCGAAGGTATACAAACTGCTGTATAGGAAATTTTTATTTGTTACAATATTGTCAAAAAATTCATCGATGGGTGCTGCATTTGTAATGTTACATCTTCCCTTGCCAGTTATGAATAGTTTCTTTCCCAGCTGATTGTTCTTTTCAAACAGGACAACGTCATGTCCCTTTTCAGCGGCTGCTCCTGCTGCCATTATTCCAGAAGGTCCACCACCTATGACTCCAATTTTCAATTTCATTAAATCCTCTCCTTAATCTGCTCTCTATAAGAATAATAACACAAATCCAATACATTTTCTTATCATTTATGATAATATTTACTATGATATGTTTTCCTCCACCTATATATTACATAGAAAAATCCGTTGCGTTTTACCACAACGGATTGAACTTGCATTTATTTTTTTGTGTCCTACATGCTGTTTTCATCGTAGATGCTATATTTTTTCCAAACCTTCTCAAGCTCTTCAAAGTAGGGAGTGATGTCCTCCTTCTTCTCACTTCCAACAGCTATTATAAAGGCATTGATCAGGCTCATTGGTGCCACAAGTGAATCAACAAATGACAACATGTCACTTCTGGCAATGATGGTTATGTCAGACTTGTCAGCTGCTGGCGATATGAGGCTGTCTGTGAAGCTGACTATCCTGCAACCCTTGTTCTTTGAATATTCAAGGGCCTCCAAGGTCCTTTTGGAATATCTTGGGTATGTGAGACATATGATGACATCCTCATCTGATGCCTTTGCAAGCTGCTCGAAGATGTCATTTGCTCCTGGCTGTACCAGCTTAACATTATCGAATATGAAATTCATGTAGAAGGCCATGTATCCAGAAAGAAACGAAGAACTTCTCAAGCCCATGATATATATGTTCCTTGCCTTGGTTGTCATTTCAACAGCGGTGTAGAATTTGTCGAAATCTACCTCCGATAAGGTTTTTCTAAGGTTTTCAACATCCTTTTCCATAACCTTGGCAATTGTATGTTCGTTTTTTGAGTAATTTTCTGAAAGGTTCAGTCTCTGAACAGTTGTCAGCTTGTTTCTTATTAGTTCCTGAAGCTCCCTCTGCAATTCCTTGTAGCCAGAATACCCAAGGGCGTTGGCAAACCTAACAACTGTTGACTCACTGATATTCAGGTTTTTACCCAAACTTGCAGCAGTCATGAAGGCAGCCTTGTCGTACTGGTTTATCATGTACTCGGCTATGATTTTCTGACCCTTGCTCAGCTTTGAGTAATTGTCCTGGATATTCTTTATTACATTCTGACTCGGTACCATTGGGCAACAACCTCTCTACTTGACTAATTCGTATCCCTCTTTAAGGGCTGTCTTGTTCAGCTCTTCAGTTCCCTTGGGAACCCTTGAGAGAACGGCATTTTGAAGCGATTCCCTTGAAACTATCCCTGTTATGCTGTGGATTGCACCAAGGGCAACAATATTGGCTACCATTGGCTTTCCCAGCTTTTCAGAAGCAGTTGATAGTATTGGAATCCTGTATATTTTAATGTCATCCCTGTCCGGACTTTCAACGGAGTCATCTATTACAAGTATTCCACCTGATTTAAGAGAGTCAAGATACTTGTCACAGGACAGCTGTGTCAATGATAGCAAAAGGTCACAATGTTCAACCTTTGGAAATGATATCTCTTCCTCACTGATAATTACTTCAGCCTTACTGGCTCCACCCCTTGCCTCAGGTCCGTATGACTGTGATTGAAGGGCATTTTTACCATCCAGTATGGCAGCTTCAGCAAGAATAATTCCCCCAGTTATCAGTCCCTGTCCTCCAGATCCTGAAAATCTCAATTCCCAACGTTTCATATTAGCCCTCCTTCCTTACGGATGCAATCAGTTTATCGTACTCTTCTGTGTACTCTGGTCTTTCTATGCTATGAAGCTCCCCGATGACAAACTTGCCTTCCTTCTTCTCATCAGGCAACTTATCCCAAGCAACCTTGTTGATGGCACTTTCCTTCAGGTATGTTGTCATATCAACCGCACTACCCTTTCTGTTCTTTCTTCCGTAGTAGGTTGGACAGGTTGACATGGCTTCAATAAATGAGAATCCCTTGTTCTGGATTCCTGCAATTATGTTCTTCTCAAGCTGGTTTGCTGCAAACACAGTTCCTCTTGCAACATATGTGGCTCCAGCCGCAGTGGCAAGATTGCACAGGTCAAAGTTCGGGTCAATGCTTCCATAAGGTGCAGTTGTACCCTTGTCGCCTGTTGGTGTTGTAGGTGAGAACTGTCCTCCGGTCATTCCGTATGTGTTGTTGTTGAATACGATTGTTGTAATGTCGATGTTCCTTCTGCAGGCATGAATCAGGTGGTTTCCTCCGATTGCAGATGAGTCACCGTCTCCTGTGACCACGATCACCTTCAACTCCGGATTTGCCATTTTAACTCCAGTTGCAAATGCCAAAGCCCTACCATGTGTGGTATGGAGTGTGTTGAAGTCCAAATAGCCTGGTGCTCTTGATGAACAGCCTATGCCTGAAACTACGCAAACCTTATCCTTGTCAAGACCAAGTGCATCAACAGCCTTAACCAATGCCCTAGTAACAATACCATTTCCGCAGCCAGGACACCAAATATGAGGTAAATTCTGGGTTCTAAAATAATTTTTTACTATTTCACTAGGCATTTTGATCCTCCTTCACAACTGCTACTATTTCCTCAGGAGTGATTATATCTCCATTGATTTTGCCGTACTTGCCAACCTCTGTATGTTTCCCTGCAATCCTGTCAACCTCCAGGAAGTACTGGCCAGCATTCAGTTCAACCACATAGATTTTCTTCATCTTCTTGCCAAGCTCCAGTAGCTGTTCTTCCGGTGAAGGCCAGATGGTAATTGGTCTGAACATTCCTACCTTGTAGCCCTGACTCCTAAGTGTATCCACAGCTGTTTTTGATGACCTGGCAATGGATCCAAATGAAACAATTGCTATTTCAGCATCATCAAGCATGTATTCCTCATAGGTTACAATATCGTCCTTGTTGTCTTCAATCTTATCTATCAGTCTGTTAAGTAGTTTGTCTGCAACCAGTTCATTACCTGATGGGAATCCTGTCTCATCGTGAACAAGTCCAGTTACATGGTACCTGTAGCCCTGACCGAAAGCAGCCATTTCCGGAACTATGTCACCTTCCTTTACCTTGAATGCCTTGTATTCTGACGGATCACAAGTGGGCTTTTTCCTGTCGATTATTTCAACATCATCATTTTCAGGAATCTCTATTTTCTCCCTCATGTGACCAATTATTTCATCCAGTAACAGTATTACAGGTGTTCTATATTTTTCTGCCAGATTGAAGGCTCTAATGGTTGTGTAGTATATTTCTTTTACTGAGGATGGATATAATGCAATTATTGAGTGGTCACCGTGAGTTCCCCAACGGGCCTGCATGATATCCCCTTGTGCAGGTGATGTAGGAAGTCCGGTACTTGGTCCGCTTCTCTGAACGTTAACAATAACACATGGGGTTTCTGTAATGATTCCATAGCCTATGTTCTCCTGCTTAAGGCTGAAACCTGGGCCTGATGTGGCAGTCATTGACTTGAGCCCGGAAAGTGAACCTCCCAAAGCCGCTGCAATTCCACCGATTTCATCTTCCATCTGTATGAACTTTCCTCCAACCTTAGGCAACTCCTCAGCTGAAATCTCAGCTATTTCAGTTGAAGGTGTAATGGGATAACCAGCATAGAACTTCATTCCCGCCTTAAGTGCTCCGGCGACGCAGGCTTCATTTCCCTGCATTAATTTTACAGTCATCTTTATACCTCCCTTAAGTAAATCGCATAATCAGGACAACGCAATTCACATTGACCACATTTTATGCAAGCTTCAAGATCAACAATCTCCACCTTGCCATCCTGTAAAGCAAGAACGCTCTTTGGACAGTATGCTACGCAAATGCCACAGCCCTTGCACCATTCCTTCTCAACGGTAACAATCTTTTCTTTCTTTTCTGGCATCGTTTTCCCTCCTATAGGTAACTTGACTACTCACCTAAATATTATCAAATAGGCAACTTGATTTCTTACCTAAATAATAACAAAGTATATATGGTTTTGCAAGATTTATTTCATAATTTACCCACTTTGAAAGGTTTTTGCAAGTTTGCTTTCAAACGATTGAATATATGGACATTGGTCAATAAGATTTTCCCATACTGATTCCCCATTTTTACCGCAAAAAAACAAGCCCTGAGGCTTGCTTTTTCTAGTCCATTGATTTTAAAACTATACAGGATGGGTTTGGTTTTCCTGATCCAGCAGATCTGTCTCAATCTTGTATTTGGCCGCCAGTCTCTGCTTGAAGAATGGAACTGCAACCTGAGGGAATAATGCATAGCTTAGCACATCCTCATCCTGCTCAATATATTCCTTTATTTCCTTTTTGTAGTTATCCAGCTGTGGCTCAAGCATATCAGCCGGTCTACCTTCAAATACCTCATCATCCCCAATTATCTTCTTTCTAATTTCATCGGAGATTGGTGCAGGGGATTTTCCATAAAGGCCCTTAACGTAGTTCTTGGTTTCTGTTGGAACCATCTTGTACCTTTCGCCGGTAATGACGTTGAAAAGTGCAGTTGTTCCAACCATCTGGCTCATTGGGGTCACAAGTGGCGGATATCCAAGCTCTTCCCTAACCCTTGGGATCTCCTTCAATACCTCATCATAAAGGTCTTCCTTGCCCTGTGCCTTAAGCTGGGATACTAGGTTTGACAGCATTCCACCTGGCACCTGGTACTTAAGTGTATTGACATCGACATTAAGGACCTTTGCATCCAAAAGACCAGCCTTCAAATACTTGTCCCTCAGACCCTTGAAGTACTCCGATACCTCAAGAAGCACATCGAAATCTATATCAGGATAGTATTCTGTACCCTGAAGTGATGCTATCATTGGCTCTGTGGCCGGCTGACTTGTGCCGTTTCCAAGTGGTGAAATTGCAGTATCCACAATATCGGCTCCAGCCTCAATTGCCTTCATGTAGGTCTGATTGGCTATACCACTTGTAAAGTGTGAGTGAACCTCTATTGGTACATCAACAGCTGACTTAAGGTCCTTGACCAGGTCATAGGCCACATATGGAAGTAGTATACCCGACATGTCCTTGATACAGATGGAATCACAGCCCATTTCGACCATGTCCTTGGCCAGGTTTACATAGTATTCATTGTTGTGAACCGGGCTCACTGTATATGATATTGCACCCTGCGCATGTCCACCGTATTTATTGACAGCCTTAATTGAGGTTTCAAGGTTTCTTAAATCATTCAATGCATCAAAAATCCTTACGATGTCAATTCCATTCTCGATGGCTTTCTTTACAAACTCCTCCACAACATCATCAGGATAGTGCTTGTAGCCCAAGATATTTTGTCCTCTCAGCAGCATCTGAAGCTTGGTGTTCTTGAATACCTTTCTTAGTACCCTTAATCTTTCCCATGGGTCTTCATTAAGAAATCTCAGGCATGAGTCAAATGTAGCGCCTCCCCATACCTCCAATGCATGATAACCAACCTTGTCCATCTTTTCTGCAATGGGGATCATATCCTCAGTGCTCATTCTCGTTGCAATAAGTGACTGGTGAGCGTCCCTTAAAGCAGTTTCCATAATCTTTACCTTTGCCATGTTCTACCTCCTCTGACTTCCAACCCAATTGTAATTGGGGGATTGTTCTTCTGATTGATAAATGAAAACTCAAATACATTGTAGATATCTTGTGGAAGACCTTCAAAATATTCCCTTACAGATGAATATTCAGCCATTCCTCCCTGGTGCCCCCTGTATGCTGTCACCAACAGTATGGCACCTTGCCTCATGATCTTTATTGCCTTGTCAATACTCTTGATTGTCGTATTTGATTCAGTCCTTACGGACTTGTCTCCTCCTGGTAGATACCCTAAATTATAGATTATAAAATCAATCTCATCATCAATATGGATATCAATATTCTCATGACTGTCCTGGATAAGCCTTACCCTGCCATCCAATCCCACACTTTTCAAAAGCTTCTCTGTATTGAGTATGGCAAGGCCCTGGATGTCAAAGCCATATACAAGACCTTCATCCCCTACAAGACCTGCCAGCTTGGCGGTATCATGACCGTTTCCAACTGTCGCATCAACACAGACCTGTCCCTGGGATACAAATCTTTCCATGAGAATCTCCACAAATTGTAGTGTATTGTTTAAACTATCAGCCATGGTGGTCTCCCGAGCAGCAGGAGCATCCACCAGAAAAAAGGTCCTCTAGATTACAGTAATATTCTCCCTGGTCCATGGTGAAGCCAACCTTCTCCAGATACTCATTTTCAACCTTAGAATAAACCATTCCAAAGCCATTCATTTCAAGCTTGTTCATAAGGGACCTTACCATGGCATTACCAAGGCCTTGACCCCTGTACTCCTGGTCGATGAAAACATACTGAATGTAAGCCTTTCCATCCTCCAGGACTATCTGGCTTGTACCAAAGAGTTTCCCATCGTCAAACCCACCGAAAAAAAGACCCTTTTGGCTGAAGTTATCCCCTATACCGTTCTTTTGGAGAAACTCCCTAATCATATCTATATCCGATACATCCTTGAAGCTAAGCATAAGTCCACCTCTTCAAATCATATTACATGCTGATTCCATTATAGCCACCTAAGCCTAAAGGGACTTTATATAGTCCAGCTCCTCGTCATTGAGGTATCTCCAGTTGCCCGGCTCCAAACCGCCCAGTTCGATTTCCCCAAATGATATCCTCTTAAGCTTTTTCACAGGATGGTTGATCTTTTCACACATCTTCTTAACCTGTCTGTTCCTTCCCTCATGAATCTGTATATCCAAAATTGAGTCTTCGTCGAAGTTCTTAAGGATCTTTACCTTGGCAGGTGCAGTCATTCTACCTTCAAGTCTTATCCCCTTTCTGAGCCTTTCCAGCTCTCCCTTGTTGGGTACGCCTTCAACAATTGCGATGTACCTTTTATATACCATTTTGCTGGGATGTGTCAGCTTGTAGGCAAGCTCCCCATCGTTGGTAAGAAGAATCAGGCCACTGGTATCCGCATCAAGCCTTCCCACAGGGTAGATTCTTTCATCCACTTCCTCAATCAGGTCCGTGACAACGGCTCTTCCCTTTTCATCCTTGACGCTGGTTACAATTCCAACAGGCTTGTTTAGAACAATATAGACCTTGTTGCTTTCCGGCCTTATGTTCACCCCATCCACCTTGACCTTGTCCTTGCCAGGGACCACAATGACTCCCATTTCAGTTACTACCCTTCCATTGACCTGAACCTTGCCTTCCTTAATAAGGTCTTCTGAAGCCCTTCTGGAGGCCACACCGCTCATTGCCATGAATTTTTGCAATCTAATACCCTTATCCTTCATAATTAACTCCTCTATTCCTCTTCTTCTATAGTAAACTCATCCACCGGTGGTAATTGCTCAAGTGATTCCAGTCCAAAATACCTGAGAAACTCATCTGTAGTTCCATACAGATTAGGTCTTCCTGGCTTGTCAAGCTTACCCGCTTCCTTGACCAGCCTTCTCCCAATGAGTGTCTCAAGGCTCCTGTCGCTTTTAACTCCCCTAATATGGTCTATGTCAGCCTTTGTTACAGGCTGCTTGTAGGCCACAATTGACAGGGTTTCCAAGGCAGCATTTGAAAGAGACCTTGTATTTCTGCCCTGTACAATCTGTTTTATCCACTCATGGTGCTCAGGCCTTGTGCCTAGCTGGAAGGACTTGTTGAATCTAATGATCCTTACACCACGTCTATTGTAATCAAACTCATCCTTCATCTCCAGTAAAATTGAATGGACATCCTTTGTGGGCATATCCAAAACCTTGGCCAGTTCGCTGCTTTCAATAGGCTCTCCAAAGGTAAAGAGCAAGCCTTCAATAATTGACTTCAATTCCCTATTGTCCATCTATCAAATACCTCTCTTCTCAATAATAAGGTCTGAAAAGCTCCCATCCTGCCTTACGGATATAAACCTGGTCCTCATTAGCTCCAGGAGGGACAGAAAGTAGGCTATTATCCTGGATCTTGATGCCTCTAGAGAGATTATGTCACTAAACCTTATCCTAACCCCTTCGTTGACCTTCCTTTCGATTTCCCTTGTACACTCCTCAAGGCTCACTTCCTCTCTTCTGATTTCGAAGAATTCTCCCTGTGGGTTGTTGTAGCGATGTCTTTGGAGTATGTTTTCAAGGGTGTCCACCAGGTCCTTAAGTTCCACTGCACTCAGCTCCTCAAAGGGGTCCCTGAAGTCACTTACATCCTCCTGAGGCTTGTAGTAGACCTTGCTGTAAACCTCTTCTGAGGCCTTAAGGTTTTCGGAGATTTCCTTGTAGAGCTTATATTCCATAAGCCTTTTTACAAGTTCCTCCCTTGGGTCAACCTGGACCTCCTCTCCATCCACCAGAAGGGTTTCCTTTGGCAGGAGGAGCTTTGACTTTATTTCCAGCAATGTTGATGCCATGATTATAAAGTCACTGGCCACCTCAAGGTTCATTTCCTCCCACTTTTTCAGCTGGGCAATAAACTGTTCAGTAACAGTGTTTATTGGAATGTCGTAGATGTCTATTTCATTTTTATCTATCAGGTTCAAGAGAAGATCCAAAGGACCTTCGTAAACCTCCACACTTACATTATAGGTCATGGCATGCTCCTAGATTAGCAGATTTATAATCAATCGGTAGACAAAATCAACCAATGGTCCAAGTATTCTACTTATTCCCCTTGTTGCTATAAGGAATATGAGTATCAGGTAGAAGTACCTCTCGTACTTGTAGAAGTAGTATTCCATCTTAACAGGCAGGAGGCTTGCAACAACCTTTGACCCGTCAAGGGGTGGAAATGGCATTAGGTTAAAGACCCCAAGCATAATATTGAACCAAAGGGTTATGACCAGCACCTGTGCCAGAATCTCATTTCTGATTGGGGCATGGACCAGCACTGCCCCCGTTATTACGGCTATTATGAAGTTGGTGGTCACCCCTGCTATGGAGACAAGTATCGTGTCCCTTTTCCTGTGTTTAAAGTAGCTGGGGTTGATGGGTACGGCCTTGGCCCATCCAAATCTGAATACCAACATAAACAAAAACCCCACCGGATCAATGTGCTTGATGGGATTTAAGGTTAGTCTCCCTGCATTCTTGGCTGTCGGGTCTCCAAGCCAGTAGGCTGTGAGACCGTGGGCCAGTTCATGAAAGATAATAGCGATCAGCAGCCCTGGTAGACTGATTAAATATTCCATAGCTTTCCTCTACTTTCAAATTATGTCCTCTTGTTTCAATATCCTCTACTATAATAATGAACCCCGACTGTTCTTGTCGAGGTATCATATGCATACTTACTTTATTATATTATAAATATAAGGTTTTGTCTCCGGTTTTTCAGTGGAAATTACATAGGCTTCCTTCATCCTTTGGAGGGCATCCTGATAGTCATCAAGATTTGTCATTAGGGTGTATAGAACCTCTCCCCTCTTTACAGGGTCTCCAATCTTCTTTCTTAAGGTTATTCCTGCGCCGTAGTCAATCTTATCCTCCTTGGTTCTTCTTCCTGCACCGAGAAGCATTGCACTTATGCCAACAGCCTCAGCATCAATGTGGAACACAAAGCCATCCTCCTCCGCTTCAACATCCACATTCTTCCTTGCCCCTGGCAAAAGGTCTGTGTTATCCACTACCTCTGGGTTTCCCCCCTGGATGGAAATAAGTTCCTTGAGCTTGTCTATTGCCATCCCGGTCCTGATTGTCTCCTGAAGCTTGTCATAGGCTGTATCAAAATCCTCGAAGGCTCCTCCCAGAACACACATGTGTGAGGCTATGGTCAAGGCGATAGTGGTTTCGTCCTCAGAGCCATTTCCAGACAGGACCTTGATTGCCTCCTTTACCTCATTGCTGTTTCCAACCTGGTGCCCAAGGGGCTGGTCCATGTTTGTGATAACAGCGACAGTATCCCTCTTAAGGCTCTTTCCTATTCCAACCATTGTCTCTGCAAGCTTTTCAGCCTCCTGGATGGTCTTCATAAATGCACCTGACCCCACCTTCACATCAAGAACTATCGCATCTGCTCCAGAGGCGATTTTCTTGCTCATGATTGAGCTGGCAATAAGTGGAATGCTGTCAATTGTGGAGGTTACATCCCTCAATGCGTAAATCTTCTTGTCAGCAGGTGTAAGGTTTGCAGTTTGACCGACTATTGCCATCTTGTGCTTGTTTACATTGTCAATAAATTCCCTTGATGAAAGCTCAATCCTAAAGCCTTCTATTGACTCCAGCTTGTCAATGGTACCACCTGTATGGCCAAGACCCCTTCCACTCATCTTGGCAACAGGCACACCTGCGCTGGCAACCAAGGGTATGACGATAAGGCTTATCTTGTCCCCAACCCCACCAGTGGAGTGTTTGTCAACCTTTATTCCCTGGATTGGTGAAAGGTCCACCTGCTCACCGGAATTCACAAAGCTCTCCGTTAAATATGCAATCTCATCCTTGTCCATACCATTGAAATATATTGTCATCAGAAAGGCTGACATCTGGTAGTCGGGTATTTCATCCCTTGTATAACCCTGGACCATAAAGTCAATTTCTTCCTTGGTCAAATGATCCTTGTGTTTCTTTTTTTCAATTATATCAACAGCTCTCATTTCTAATCCTCCTAAGCTCTTGGGTGAGCCTTCTTGTACACATCATCCGCGCTTCCTTCCCTCTCGGTCATTGTATAGACCTGGGTGGAAGCAATATCAGTATGGCCCATGATTTCCTGTACGGTTTTGATATCTGCACCATGGCTAAGTATGTGGGCTGCAAATGAGTTCCTCAATATTTGAGGGGTTACATTATTCCCTTCAGAAACCTTGTCGGCATAGGTCCTTATGATTTTCCAAAGACCCTGTCTTGTAAGTTTCTTACCGCTATAATTCACAAACAGGGGTGCATCCAAATTGTTTTCATCCCTGTAATTCTTTAGATAGTATGAGATGCTCCCAATTGCCTTTGACCCAACAGGGACCTTTCTTATTCCCGACTCAGTTGACAGTACTATTGTACCCTTTGAAAGGAGTATGTCACCAATTTTAAGGGAATTTATCTCAGACACCCTCAGGCCAGAGGAATAGAGAAGCTCCAAAAGAGCCCTGTCTCTTGCACCCTTTGCTGTTGTGGAGTCAGGCAGGCCCATAAGCCTGGTTATTTCCTCTTCAGTCAAAATCTGGGGCATCTTTTTTTCCTTTTTTGGTGGCTTCAGATTCAAGGTGGGGTCTTCCTTGACCTTGCCATTATTTATCAGGTACTCAAATAGACATCGTATGCTGGCTAGATGTCTGGAGATAGTGGATGTTGATTTTCCTTCACGCTGAAGCTGCAGGAGGTAACGTATCACATGGGTGTTGTTTACCATGTCCACATTGTTGATTCCTGCCGCATCCATAAAATCACTGAACTTTTCAATATCGCTTGTATATGCCTCAACAGTGTTTTTACTGAGTTTTTTTTGTTTTTCTATATACCTGGTGTACTCATCCCTTATTCCCCTTAACATATTCTATCCCCTTTTAAGTATATTTTTATTGTTTTGCCATTCGATTAACCAGTACCTGTATCCCGATTATGGTCTTGGCATCCATTATTTCTCCCCTGTCAACCAGCTTCTTCACCTCTTCAACCGTATAGCTTTCAACATCTATGAATTCACCTGATTCAAGCTCCTGGTCACCCTGCTCAAGGTTGTCCCCAAAGAAAAGGTATATCTTTTCACTGGAGAATCCCGGCGAGGTATAGCATTCCAGCAGGTACTCAAGCTTCTCTGCAGTGTATCCCGTCTCTTCCTTCAACTCTCTGATAGCAGTTTCCTTGGGCTCCTCATTTACCTCCAGCTTACCTGCAGGTAGCTCAAGAAGCACCTTGTCGGTTGCCTTTCTGTACTGCCTTACCAACAGTATCCTGTTATCCTTTGTCAGTGCGACAATGGCCACGCCACCTGGATGTTCAACAATTTCCCTTTTGGAATATTTCTTGTCAGGAAGCTCCACGGTGTCTATTCTAAGGTTTAAAATCTTTCCCTCGTAAATCCTGTCACACTTCATGGTTTTCTCTTCGTAAGTCATACAGATCCCCCTAATTTTTATTACTGGCTTTATTTATACATAGATTATAGCATATATGCCCTATTTCTTCATCTTATTTGACATTTGGAGCATTTCCCTTGCGTGATTTATGGTGGTTTCTGTTACCTCCACACCACCCAGCAGCCTGGCCAGCTCATGGATCCTTTCATCCTCCTTTAGCCTCTCCACCTTGGTTATGGTGCCTTTTAAATCAGATGACTTTCTGATGGCAAAGTGTGTATCGGCAAGGGCTGCAATCTGAGGCAGATGAGAAATTGAAATCACCTGGTGTCCCCCTGAAATCCTCCTGATCTTTTCACCAACAACCTGTGCAGTTCGGCCGCTTATGCCTGTATCAATCTCATCGAAAACAAGGGTTGGCATTTTATCCATATCAGCCAAAATCCCCTTGAAGGCCAGCATGATCCTGGACATTTCTCCACCTGAGATGATTTTTGACAAGGGCTTAAGGTCTTCCCCCGGATTGGTTGAAATCAGGAACTCAATCCTGTCCATACCCTTTTCACCAGGCTCTTGAAGGTCCTTAAAGTCCACCTTGAACCTTACATTGTCCATATTAAGTGTCTCAAGCTCCCTTTCCATGTCATTGTGAAGCTTAAGGGAAACCTTCTTTCTTATTTCACTAAGCTTATTGGACTTGTCCAAAAGCTCCCCTCTAAGTAGAGCTAGCTGGCTTTGGACCATTTCAAGTTCCTTGTCTATGTTTAGGAGCCTGTCATACCTCTCCCCAATTTCATCCCTGTATTTTAGGATCTCCCCTACCCTGTTCCCATACTTTTTCTTAAGGGAGTTTATTTCATCAAGTCTTTCCCTAAGTTCAAAGAGCCTTTCCTGGTCTATTTCAAGTCCTTCGATATAGTCGCTGGTCTCCCTGTAAAGGTCCTGGAGCTCATATAGGATTGCCTGGAGTCCTTCCCCCTTGTCCTTTAGGAACTGATCATACCTGGCTGAATGAAATATTGTCTGGATAGCCTTCTCAAGGGTCTGAATTGCACCAGGACCCTGAAAATCATCCCCAAGTAGTGTTAGGGCCTGGTAGGCTTCAGCCATGGTCTCCTTGAGATTGTCAAGCCTCCTGAACTCCTGCTCCACCTTGTCATCGTCATCCTCCACCAGCTGTGCCTGGTCTATTTCCTCTATCTGAAACCTCAAAAGGTCCAGCTCCCTTTCCCTTTCCTGGGAAGACAAGGTAAGCTGGTGGTACTTTCCATTGAGTTCCTTGTAGTCACTGTATGCTTTCTCTATACTCTCAAGGGTTGCCTTGCCCTCCTGGGGCAGCAGGGAGTCGATAATCCGCATGTGGTTTCCAGTATCCAGAAGGGACTGGTGTTCATGCTGGCCGAATATGTCAACCAAAGCCCTAGTGAGGGTCTTAAGTACATTTAGGGTCACAGGTCTCCCGTTGATCCTTGAAACGCTTGGATAGTCCTCCCAGATTTCCTTGGTGAGAATCAGGATTTCACTTCTTTCATAACCCAGAGCCTCCAGGTTGTCCTGAAGGTGTTCCTCCAGAAAGAACATGGCCTCAATTACTGCCTTTTCCTGTCCTGAACGGATCATTTCCCGGCTTGCCCTTCCACCGAGAACCATTTCAAGTGCCTCGATTATAATGGACTTACCGGACCCTGTTTCACCTGTAAGCAGGTTTAGGCCTTGTGTAAAATCAATTGTCAGATTATCAATAATTGCGAAGTTCTTAATCCTTAGCTCCTTGAGCATAAGCCTACCTCCATCTATTTAAGGTTTTCGTGTGCCTCTTCAATAACCTGGTCGATCTCCCTTTCATCCATGCCTGCCTCTACCTTTTTTAGGAGAAGCAAAAATTCAATGTTACCAGTGGTCCCTGTGATGGGTGAAAAGGTCAACCCATGGGGGTAGAATCCAATGTCCCTGGAAAAGGCAATTACATTGTCCACCACTTCCCTGTGGGTGGATTTTTCCCTGACAATTCCCTTCTTGCCCACCTTGTCCCTGCCGGCTTCAAACTGGGGCTTCACAAGGGCTACAAGAGCTCCTTCCTCCTTAAGGAGTTTGAAGGCCACCGGTAGAATAAGCCTAAGGCTTATAAAGCTCACATCAATGGAAATGAAATCCATCCTGTCAGGTATGGTATCAGTATCCATGTGTCTGATATTTGTCCTTTCATGAACAACCACACGGGGGTCGCTCCTAAGCTTCCAGTCAAGCTGGCCGTAACCCACATCAACGGAGTAGACCTTCCTTGCTCCAGATTGGAGCATGCAGTCTGTAAATCCACCTGTTGATGCCCCCATATCCATGCACACACTTTCATGAAGGTCCAGGTCAAAGGCTGCCATGGCCCTTTCAAGCTTCAAGCCCCCACGGCTTACATACTTTAAGGGATTGCTCCTTATTTTTATGTCAACATCCATGGAGTACTTCTCACCTGGCTTGTCAACCCGGCTATCGCCAATAAAGACAGACCCTTCCATGATTATCCTTTTCCCTTTTTCCCTGGATTCCACCAGACCCTTCTCAAATAGAATCACATCTGCTCTTTTCTTTTCCATCCTATTTCTCCTTGCCGTTCTTTTCCTTGGCCCTCTTCTTGGTTGCAAATATCTCAACCTTAAGGACCTTCTCCGTAAGGTTCACCACTCTAGCCACCTGGTATATTATATGCTCATGGTGGTACTGTGCAATTGATTTTCCGACTCCCTTTCCACCCACGGTCAAAGCGGCAGTAAAGGCCGTCAAGAGTATGGTAAGCACTGTACCATCTGCAATCCCTACAATGGTCACAAGTCTGAAAATTATGCTTGCAGCAACCGTACCTGAGATGATCCCGCTTATGTCTCCGATTACGTCATTGCAGAAGTTGCTCACCTGGCTTGAGTTTCTTACAAGCTTTATGGCTGTTCTAGCCTGGTCGATCTTGTTTGCTGCCATGGCATGAAAGGGCTTCTCACTGGCTGCAGTAACAGCAATCCCTATGGTATCAAATAGTATACCTATGAATATGATAATCAATAGTGTTATAAATGCAAAAAGGACATCGAGATTCTGTACCAGATTTTCAGCAATAACTGAAATTCCAATGGCAAGAACAAACGTCCAGAAGGTTATAAACAACACCCATCGCATATTGTATTTTATGTAAAAACTCTCATCTTCCTTCTTGGCCATCTCTTTCCCCCAACTCCCTATAAGTATTAAAAAAGCTGATAGCAAAGCTATCAGCCCAATAATGTGGTAGTAATCTGAGTAAATCTTACGGCTTTAGGTCCAGCAGGATTTCCCTGGAAAGAACTGCCTGTCGCCAGCTCAGCGGTTTCCCTTTCATCTCTCCACTACCCTGTTGCCAAAAGTAGAACTGGATTACCACTTAGTCCGCACTGTAATCCTCCGATTACCTCATTATGAACAGTCTAGGAGTTTTCCTCAACAGCCATTCTATTCCCTAGCCTCTTTTGCAGATTAGGTTTCGATAACAAAACCTGTCAAAACCGGGCCCTGGTTATGCCAAGTCGAACTTATCATCCGCGCTACTCCACTCAAGGCAGGCTACTCTGCACTTTTAATTAAAAATTTATGTCTTGCAGGTTTATCACTACAGGGTACTATTTATCACCCTGCAATGTCTCCACGAAGGTAGGGTCCACGCCTGCATGCCATTGCAGATCGCCCCATCCTTCTTACTCCTTATGAAGACCCAAGACTGGGCGTCTCAAGCCACACATAAAGAACTTCATCGATATGCCCTTTGACGGATTTTTAGCCCCGCCTTCAAGAATAGTTGTGCTGACTAGAATACTGTACCACCATTAACTAAGCTGATTATATCATGTTTTACTCAAAATATCAATATTTCTAGACATCCCTGTGGATAAGTTCCAATGTAAGGTCCTGGAAAAACCGGGTGTCTAGATGGTCCAGACCCTTGAGTATTGAAATAGCTTCATCGCTCATTGCTAGAATCATTTCCATGGTTTCCTCCTGGCCATGGAAGCTCAGGTAGGTACTTTTTTGGATTTCACTGTCCTCCTGAAGGTCTAGAAAATCATCCTGCAACTGGTAGGCGATTCCAAGCTTCTCGCCGAAGGCTCTCAAGGCTTCAATATCCCCATCCGAACCGCCACCTGCAATTGCACCTGAAAGGATGCTTGCCTGTATTAGGGCAGCTGTTTTCCCCCTGTACATCTGGAAGAGGTCCTCCTCTGACATTTTTTCATCCTCGCCCTTTATATCCAGGACCTGACCCCCTATCATCCCTGAATGTCCGGATGCCTTGGCGATCTCATAGCCTGCCCTGACTGCCCTGTTGTCCTTGCAGGACAAGGCTGTCTTAAGTAATGTCTGATAGGCAAGGTTTAACAGTGAATCCCCTGTAAGGATTGCCATTGCCTCCCCAAATTTCTTGTGGCATGTCTCTTTCCCCCTCCTGAAGTCATCGTCATCCATTGCCGGTAAGTCATCATGGATCAGTGAGTAGGTATGTATCATCTCAATTGCCAGAGCATATGGCATGGCATTGTGTATATAGCTATCGTACATCTCGTATGCCTTTAGTGTCATCAGTGGCCTAAGTCTCTTACCACCTGTAAACAAGCTGTATTCCATTGTCTCTTCCAGGTCCTTTTCATAAGGGTTGCCGGCCTTTACAGCCTCCCTTAGACAATGGTCTATCAGCTCAAGGTATTCCTTTATGTCCTTAGAATTCGTCATCATTTTCCTCCGTGTTCAATTCAGGAAACTCGATTTCCTTAATGGAGTCACCCTTGTCAAGAATCATCCTCACCTCTCCCTCAGCCTTGGTGAGTATATTATTGCAGTGGTCATAAACCTTCATGGCCTCCTTGAATTTCGCAATCGTCTGGTCCAGCTTCATTTCATCCTTTTCAAGGTCCTCAAGCAGGTCTTCCAAAAGTTTCATTCCCTCTTCATATGACAGTTTATTGGTATCCATCCTTATCCTCCTTATCAACAACCAAAATATCAAGCCTTCCATCTTTCATACTGATATATAGCCGTTCATCCTTTTCAATTTCAGATACACCCCTTCTGACCCTTCCCAGGTGGTCGGTGACAATACTGTATCCTTTTTCAAGTATGGCCTCAGGATTTGCAAGCTGCAATCTGTTTCCCAGGCTGGAAAGTTTCCTTTCTTCCTTCATCAGCCTCTTTTCCATTGTATGATGCAGAATCCTGAAGGTGTTGTCAAGCTCAAGCTTCCTGTCCATGATCCTCTGCTCGGGATTTAGGAAGAACAGTGTCCTGTTACAGGACATGAGTCTTGCCCTTTCATTGCCTATGGTACCTTGGATTGTTCTCTCAAGTGTCCAGCCAATATTCCTAAGGTCTTCAAGAAGGGTCTCCCTGTCCGGGACAGCAAGCTCCGCTGCAGCCGAAGGGGTCGAAGCCCTAACATCTGCAACCAGGTCAGCTATTGTAAAGTCTGATTCGTGGCCTACAGCTGATATAACAGGAGTCTTGAGGTTGAAGATGCACCTTGCCAGCTTTTCATCATTGAAGGCAAAAAGCTCCTCCATTGATCCGCCTCCACGACCTGTGATGATAAGGTCAACATCATCCATCCTGTCAAGGGTTTCAAGGCCCCTGATGATGCTTGAGGGTGCCCCGTCTCCCTGTACCAGGGCAGGATAGACCACAATCTTTACAGGTGGGTACCTTCTTTTCAGAATACTGACAATATCCCTAACGGCAGCCCCAGTTGATGAAGTTACAACTCCAATTTTCTTGGGAAAGGCCGGCAGGTCCAGCTTGTACTGGGAATCGAAGAGGCCCTCCTCCTGGAGCTTGTCCTTCAAGATGTTAAAAGCCTTGTAAAGGTCCCCTATTCCCTGCTTCTCCATCTTCCTTACATAGACCTGGTAGCTTCCGTCCTTCTCATATACGGAAATGCTCCCAGTCACTGTGACCTTGGATCCATCCTTGGGCCTGAAGTCAACACTTGCATTGTCACCCTTGAACATGACACATCTGATCCTGCTCTTTTCATCCTTTAGACTGAAATACATGTGTCCACTGTAGTGGTGGGTGTAGTTTGAAATCTCGCCCTCGATCTGGATTGAATTAAGGAGCATATCGCTCCCAATAAGCTTCTTTATGTACTGATTAACTTCACTTACCATCAATGGTCTCATACTATTCCTCCCATCCTTTTTTCCAGGCTGCAAGGTATGCAACTCCAACTGCATTGTCTGTGGACAGGTCCATCCTTGGAAAACCTATCTCAACATCAATTTCTTCATGGGCCAATCTCCTTCTGATTATGGTGTTTGCAGACACTCCACCCACAAGGTATACCTTGTTGACCAGGTTACGTCCCTTGGCATGTTTTATGAGGTCCACGATAATCTCACCTAGCTGGTGGAACAAGGTGTAGATAATATCCTCCCTGGAGTGGCCTTTTTCATCAAGAAGCCTTGTGAAAAGATTCTCATATCCGGACAGGTTTACCCAGCCATCATTCATATTGGACCGAATCCTTCTATCTATAGGCTTGCCTCCCTCTGACATCCTGTCAAGTTCCCTGCCACAAGGAAAATCCAAGCCCAAATGGACCCCAATCCTGTCTATAAGCTGACCCATGCTGATATCAAGACTGCCTCCAACAACCTTGGTCATAAGGTTGTCCCGGTTGTTAAGTGTATGGACAAGCTCTGTTGTACCTCCTGAAAGATGAATGGATAGAAAACTCTCATCATCAAGACTTCCCAGCAGACAGGTTCCAATGTGACCCTCCTGGTGGGAGAATCTTCTCATGGGTACATTAAGTGATCTGGAAAGGATCCTTCCGGCGTTCTCTCCAGCAAGAAATACTGGCATATAGGAGCCCTGGACATTTCTTGGTCTTGTACTCACCCCAATTGCCCTTATGTGGGACAGGTCCGTTGAAAGTTCTTCAATCAGCAGAGGAAGGTTCTTAATATGCTGAAAGAGGGCCTCCTGCTGACGGAGCCCCTTGCTTCCCCTTTCCACTTCAAGAGGCCTTCTTATGTCCTCAATAATCTCACCATATTGGTCGACTATTGCAATGGAGGTGGTGTAGTTGCTGGTATCAATCCCAAGGTAAAGATCATTCATCCTTATTCATGGACCTTACAAATCCACCCAGTACTCCGTTTACATATTTGTATGATTCGTCTGTGCTGTATTTCTTGGCAATTTCAATTGCTTCATTTATTGAAACCTCCACAGGTATGTCAGCCATATGCTGAATCTCAAATATGGCCAGTCTAAGGGTCGCAAGGTCTACCCTCGCAATCCTGTCCAGGGACCATCCCTGAAGGTTTTCCTCTATTGACCGGTCTATCTCTTCACGATTGTCCATAACACCCTCTATTACAGTTCTGATATATTCACTTTCCCCTTTGTCATAGGAAAAGTTGTCCAGAAAGGTCTGGAGGGTCTCCTTGGTGAAATCCTCATTGCTTGACATCTGGAAAAGCAGCTGCATGGCGCCTTCTCTTGCTTGTTTTCTTCCCATTTTTTACTCCTTAGTATATATATTTCAACTATATTTTAGAATCTGACTCGTCACTTCTGCTGCGGCTGATTCCTTCAATGTGAACATTTACTGATTTGACCGTAAGGTCAGTCATGGTCTCAATTGCACTTTTTGTTGCCTCCTGGACCTTGATGCCAACATCATTTAGCTTGGCTCCGTATTCAAGGGTCAGATGCATCTCAATTGTCACTTCCTTGTCCCGTATTTCCACCTTGACTCCCTTGCCAGGATTCTTCTTGCCAAGGAGCTCTGAAATGCCTCCTGCCAGATTGCTGGTCATTCCAACCACACCCTCCACCTCCATGGCAGCTGTTCCTGCTATGGTTGCAATGACTTCATTTGATATTTGTATGCTTCCGTTCTCAATATACTCCATGTGGTCCTTTTCAGACATATCAACACCCCTATTCAATAGTACGTATACCATATTATAACAAAGCGGCTTGCCCATTACAATACAGCCTTATCCAGAGAAAAAGCCTAAAGCTAAGCTTTAGGCATCTGATTGCTACTCGTCACTGTCCTCATCACTGTCTTCATCCTCGAACAAATCCTCATCCTCGTCATGACCCTTGTAGCAATTGCAGCCTTCGTCGTCACAACAGTCATCGAAATCGTCGAAATCAAAATCCTCGTCAAAGTAGAAGTCTTCCTCATCGCCGTAGACGTCATCCTCTACGTCTGCCAGGTCCTCATCGATAAAGTTAACGTACTCCTCAAGATCGATCTGGTCCTCAACTACTTCCTCCATAACCTCAGCAAATTCCTCAAGCGTTTCAACGATAGCCATCAGAAGCTTGCCTTCCTTGGTCGACTCATCAATTCCCAGGCCGTCTGCAAGACCCTTTAGATAAGATACCTTTTGAAATAAATATTCCATTTTAACCCCTCCTTTAAACTCTGGACAGATACTCTCCGGTCCTTGTGTCAATTTTTATAACATCACCTGTGTTCACAAAAAGAGGAACATAGATGGTAACACCAGTTTCACATACAGCTGCCTTTGTTGCTCCCTGTGCAGTGTCTCCCTTGACTCCAGGCTCGGTTTCAGTTACCTCAAGCTCCACAAAGTTAGGTGGAGACACATCAAATGCCTTGCCCTGGTAGAATCTTATTGTGGCAATGTCATTCTCCCTAAGGTACATAATCGCATCCTCGACTGAATCCCTTTCCAAAGGAATCTGCTCGTATGTTTCATTGTCCATAAAGTAGTACAGCTCACCATCTGAATAAAGGTACTGCATTTCCTTTGTTTCAATGACAGCCTTCTCAAATTTCTCAGATGGATTGAAGGTAACCTCCTTGAATCCACCATTTATAACGTTTCTAAGCTTGGTTCTTACAAATGCCGCCCCTTTTCCAGGCTTTACATGCTGGAAATCAACTATCTGAAAAACCTGACCATCCATAACAAATGTTATTCCATTTCTAAAATCTCCCGCTTGAATCAATCTATTCCCTCCTGTTCAATATTTCAAAATTGAAAGATCAAAATCCCCCGTATAGTAAATATTATACCAGTATAAGGGCACTGTAACAAGCTAAAATTAGTCCATATGCATACTTTATGGACATGTGGGCTTCCTAGCGTATGGAATCCACTGTGGGGCTTATAAAGCCGGGGAGATACTTGGCGAAGTTTCTGAATTCCTTGGAGTTGTATTTGATATTGATGGATTCATGGATGTCTTGGTAGTTGTTGGCAATCACCTTCCCATAGATGTTTACATCACCTTCCCCATCCTTGATTATCCTTCCATCTTCCACTACTATTATTCCATATATGGTCAAGTTTCCAGAAATAATGAGGTCTCCCTTTTCCAAGTATATTATACCCTTGACAACTCCCTTTCCTGACACACCTGACCTTCTGTAGATGCTAACAGTGTCTGGGTTACTTCCGTCAAACTCCTTGTAGAGTATGATCCTGTTGTTATTATAGAAGTTATCGTAGACAGCTTCTCCAATCCTGTATGATATCTTGCTGTTGCTTCCTCCACTAGCCCTTGCACCGATGGAAACATCATTTTCTGGATAATTGTATGCAAGGTAGTAGTCGCTGGGAAGCTTATCAGCATCAAAGTCACTTTTCATATGGTCCAAGAGGTCTGAAATGTCGTCCGAAAACTCAAGAGGTTTGTCCTGCAGGTTCACCAAGCCATCCCTGCAGTGGTCAATGATCGGACTATACATGTGACCTGTTGCAATCTTTTTGCCCTGGACTGAATTTTTGTCACCACTTACTTCAATGCTGTACTTGACCCTTCCTTCCTCACATTCAACAAACCTGAGTGTCCCGGTGGTCTTGTCCATCCCGCTTGGATCAATGGGTATTGTCCATGTTGAGTTCTTACTTGGGTCTGAGTTAAAGATTGCATTGTCAAGATGGTCAGCCAAGAGATACAATACTTCCTTGTCAGCTATTACCATTTCCTTGACCCTGCTCTCAAGAAGGAGGTCAGCCTGGATATTGTCCCTTCTGTTCTGGACCAGCCTGCTCTGGATCACTACTGTTTCCAGAACAAATACTATTGTTGCCATGCAAAGGGTGCTTATGATCAAAACAAGTATTATTATGCCTCCATCTCTTTTCATCAAGGTCTCCTGTCAGTAATTTCCCAGATATTTTGTTTCCATAAAGATATGTTTCTTGCCTGTATTTTGCTCAATTGTTTCAATGTCAATATAGAGGGTCTTTTCATGAGATGAATACCTGGTCCCATAAATGGATGTGACATCCTCTATGAGAAAATTGTGCCCCCCATTTGATGGGGCATTTTGTGGTCTGTAGGTATTGTGGCTGTAGGTAGATCTATATATGACATCACCTGTCAGCCTGTAGTAGATGTACTTGTATCTGAAGCCTTCTTCTATGTCCTTTCCCTCCACATTTACATCCAGGTTCTCATTTATCAGGATAAAGCCAAGGGTTCCCTCCTGTTGAATATTGCCTGGGTAATATTCTTCCATGGATACAATCTCATCGGCCAGCATAACATCCTCAATTATGTACTCTACAGCATACCTTCCGTTGAGCATTGAGTCATCCCTTTTTAGTATCCTTCCAGCAAAGGTCTCAGTCGTGTGCAGTAGGGAAAATAGCATGGAAATAACAACCCCAAGGAATCCAATTACAAGGATTATCTCAATAACTGTAAAACCTGGTTTATGGGATGATTCTAGACGCCTTGAGTTCAACATGATCATCCTCCCATAGAATCTTTACAGAGTAGGTTTGTAGCCTTTCACCATCGTGGTCCAGTTTGACATAGGCTGTGGCCCCGTCACTAAGGTATCCACATGGATAGGGAACATAGTCATCCCCCTCAATGCAGGAATCAAAAAAATCATTGTTCTCCTCTGAATCCAGCTTCAAGGTTTCCACAACCCTTTGACATTGGTCAAGGATGATTGAACGCCTTTCAATCCTTACTATACCTACAGAGGATGTAGTAACTGCGTTTAGGATAACCAGGGACAGCAGTCCCAATAGGCCAAGGCCAATCACAATCTCAACAAGTGAGAATCCCTTTCTTTTCAAATTACTCTACCTCCCTGAGGGTGATTTCTGTTGTGTTGACCCCAATTGCAAGATGGTAGGTCCTGTTATCGGCTCTTTTCAATGTGATGGTATTTGAATTTCCAACCCTCCCTGTCCCATTGAAATAAAAGATCTTGGCCTCCGTATCTAATATTTGAACTCCTGAGGTCAGGTCCTGGATCTTTATATCATTGCCTTCATTGTACTTGATGGAGTAACGGTTCCTCTCAGGATTGAAAGTCACCATTACAGTCCTGTTTTCAAGGATTGCCCTGGTCCTGGACTGCCTCATATCCTTTTCAACCATTCGCAACTCCTGTCTTTCATTTAAACTTCTGATCATTGAAGAATTGGGCAGAGTGATGGAAATGAGCAAAGAAAAAAGAGCTATCACCACAATCAATTCGATCAGGGTGAAGCCCTTTCTAAATCCTTCCCTACCTATCAGTACCGCCATTGATTGAGAACATATAGCATGTAAGCCACCTCTGCCCTGGTGATCTTATTGTTTATATTGTCAAAGCTCGGTGACCTAAAGGCCTTCTCATACATCATCTGTGTTGCCAATGAATTCCAGTTGAAGCCGTAGCTTCCCTGCACTCTTCCCATAATAAGCTGTACCTCGTAATATGAAATTGGATTGTTAGGCCTGAAGGTTCCATCAGTGTAGCCTATTACATAGCCCCTTGAAAGGGCATAGCTAATGATCCTGTCGTACTGTGCGAACTGTGCATGGTCCTTGAAATGGGTTGCATTCACAATGTAGTTTGGCAGTGTCCAGTTTTCTATCCTGCTCAAAAGGATCAGGAACTCTGCCCTTGTTATGCTCTGTGACGGCTTGAAGGTTCCATCAAGGTGTGTATAGCCTGGATAGCCTGTTATTATGCTTCTTCTTACCATTGTCTCGATTTCAGGCTTTGCCCAGTGGTCCCTTACATCGGTGAGAATCCTTATGTTTTCATCCATAAATACCGCATAGGTGCCTTCCCTGTTTGACATTGTGCTTGGAAGGACCTGGGCTGTTATGGCATCTCCTTCAACCTTTGACGGGATGTACTGCCACCTCTCATCAATCAGCTTGTAGATACCAGCCTTGTACTCTTCTCCATAGTATGGAAAGGCAATTGTTATCTTCTTGTTATCATCTAGGGTAGCAGCTGGATTATCCAGCTTTATTGAGTAAATCTCAGATGCCCTGATATAGGACCCAAACCTGTAATAGCCTGTATTCTGCTGGTTGATAGTTACATACACAGGCATGTAGAAGGTTCCTGGCTCCACCAGAAGTCCGATTCCATCTGCTGCAATGATTTCTCCACCTGAAGCCGGTATCTGGGTTGACTCCAATGCTGCCATTGACCTGTCCTGGTGAAGAGACCTGAAGGTCTCATTGTAGGTTATCTGGTATTGCTTCTTGAAGCCCTCAACAAAGGCATCCCTGTATTCATTTGTACCAAGTCTCAGCCTGTATCTCTCAATGATCTCTGAATCCCTTGGCAGGTCTCTTTCATAGTTCATAGAGCTTCCAAGCAGGTAGTCCTTCTCCGCGAAGGATGCCCCCATGGCTTCACCTGCAGCCTCTCCATCATCAAGCCCCTGGCTCATGCTTTCCATTGGGGGACTTAGGAGTGCCTGCTGGAACTCGTCCTCGTAGCCCTTCTGGAATCCAGATTTAAAGTCAGAGATAAAGCTCTTTTCATAGCTGGTGCTCATCCTGTCCAAATCAAACATCCTGCTGATGTTCCTGTCGCTGGGAAGGGCATCTCGCCAATCCGAATCATTGCCATCATAATAGTCGGTTAAGGCGGCAGTCCTTCCAAGACTCTCACCTAGACTGCTTGCATCAGCAACACTTATGCCAGCTTCCATGGCATCATTGTAGCCTTCAATAAAGCCTTCCTGAAAATCATTGTAGGAGCTACGTCCAAGGCTATCAATCTCATCGTACAGTTCCGGATCGTCATCCTCAATATAGTCAAGGTACTCGTCAAATGCATCGTCTCCATCATCAAAGGACGAGTCTATTCCAAAGAACCGTTTACCCTCATCATATCCAAAATCATAGTCAGCCTGTGCTGCCAATACTCCCCCTGAAAGAAGGAGAGTCAAAACTATAGTCATCACTAATGTAAGTCTTATCCTGTTCATGATATCTCTCCCCCTATCTCTTCACCAGTACCAGTATCTTGCCAACTGGGAGTACATCTCCAGCTTGTATACCGTTGTTTCTCATAATCTCATTCTTGTATTCCATGGTTCCATAAACATCCCTGGAAATGGTTGAGACGGATTCTCCAGGCTTGACCTCGTAGAATATGGTGTCAGGTTCATTTGCAGTCCCCTCATAGGCAGTTTCCACATGGTGGGGATAGATTGCCTCAAGCTTGTCAAATACAAGCACTCCAAAATCGTCCCTTCCCTTGTCCATTTCATAGTATATATGGGTGATCTTTATTGGGTACTCGGCAACGCTTCCAGGAAGGTTGATCCTGGTCCTTCCCCATCCAAGCCATGAAATCCCTTCATTGACTGGAATGAATGCTTCATCCCCATCCTGGTTTATTATCCTAACACCAACAGTGCCAGGAGCGTAGGTAAAGGAATAGGTATGGATGCTAAGGTCTGTTGGTGGGAACTTAAGCTCAATATCCTGGCTTGTTATATCCACCATTGCCCTGTTTTCTTCCTCGGTTCCAACTATATTGTATTCAAGCCTCATTGCATATCTTCCATCAAGGGCTATGGTAGTTGGCTCTGCCTGTCCCCTTACCAGAGGATGACTTGGAACAAAGTCGTAGTTTCTCCATTCAAAGCTGTGAAGGACATCACCCTTCACGTCAGTTCCGCCGTCAACACCGGTTCCTCCACCTGATGTTCCTCCTCCAGCAGTACCGCCATCGGTTCCGCCTGTTCCACCGCTACCACCTGTGCCTCCACTTCCTGTTGATCCAACAAATCCATCAAAGCTTGAGAAGAGGGTTCCCTGACTTGTATTGTCTGCAATGTCAACAAAGATTACATCTTCTTCCTCCATCTCAGCAAGTCCTTCCAGGGAATATACCTTTAGGCTCATTGATCCTGAAAGCTGGTTATCAGCACTCCTGTCCAGTGATAGGCTATCCACCATCATCCTCCTTGGACTGGTTTCTATGGACCTTACCATTTCCTCTATCCCTGAATATTCACCGCTGAAGGGTACTGAAATACCCATATTGTACACATCCATCTCAGAGAGCTTCTCCGATGATGGCCTTGAAAAGTTAAGGTCAGCAATTTCAACCTGGTCTTCAGGAAGCAGGTCGTTGAGAAGATAAATTATCTGTGCCTGGTCAAGGGTTGGGAAATAGTAAGAAAGGATCTGGTTTCTCTCCCTGTGTAGCATCTCCCATTCCTTCTTGATGTCATCCTCTCTCCTGAGAGTGGCATTCATTTCCATAATTTTTGTTTCCAACTCGTACTTGTCCACCTGCAGGGCCTGTATCTTCTCATCCTGGGGTACCAGTACATACTGGTTTCCAAGGAACGCTATGCCTACAATGGTCAAAAGTGTAAGAAGGATTTTCTCACTTTTTGTAAGGGGTCTGGTTTTGATGCTGCTAAAGATTGATTTTAACTTAGTTGACATCTACCAGCACCTCCTCCAGTGTAAGATCCAGATTGAATCGGTAGTAGCTTTCCACTGCGGAAATATTTGATACAAATGACTTTGATGCTTCAGGAATACTTTCAAGACCCTTGGAAAACTCGGCAATTGAGTACCTGTCCTCTGCAAAGCCAGCAATCCTTATTTCTCTTCCACTTACACTCAGGTTCCCAAGAAATACTCCCTCAGGAAGCTTTGAATTTATATCATCAAGGAGTCTCTCCCCTATTACATCCCTAGCCTGGATGTTCTTGTCAAGGGTCCTGATCCTTTCCACTTCCTGTCTGAACTGAGCAGTCTCGTCCTCAAAGGCCTGAATTTCTGCAACCCTTGCAACTGTCTTAGGGTCTTCTGCAACCTGTCTAAGGCTGTTGACCTCCTTCTGGAGGGCATTGATCTGCAACTGGTTCATGGCGACCATGACTCCCAGTCCGATAATTACAATAAATAATAGTCCATATAAAAGCAGCATCTTATTAAAGGCGAATTGTTTCTTTTCTATGAAGGGATCAAAAAAGTTTAAATCTCTCATTTCTTCTTCACCTCTTTCAGCCTTATGAGACCTCCAATTGCATTGGCATATTGGCTAAGGTCACAGTTTGTCTTTACCTTTTCCATGGACCTGAGCCTCGATACCTCCATCTCGAAAAAGTCGTGGAAGAGTCTGTCTATGCCATTTATCTTGGAAAGTCCTCCCTGGAGCAGCACCAGGTCAATTTCATTGCTCACTTCCCTTGTCTTGTAGTACCTGAATATCATTTCAATCATATCAAGCATTCCATACAGGCTGTCCCTTAGGGATTCCGTAAGGACAACCTCGTCATCAAGTCCAGTCTTTTTCTGTGAAATATCATCTATTTTATCCATGTATTCAAGTACCTGTTCATCTACAAGGTGTGGCAGCTTTCTTTTTATCTCTTCGATTACAAAATCCATCCCTCTCTCAACAACCCTGGCAACCTTTATGACACCATCCTCAACAATTGATACACTTGTGTGGTTGGCTCCAATATCAACACAGGCTATGTTCTGGAGTTCCTTATAGGAACCGTTGATTTCCCCGCCCTGTTGAATAAGCTTTGCAATTGCATTTCCATGGTAATCCAATACGGTAGGCTTAAGGTTTACATTCTTAAGCAGGGTAAGGTGGGCTTGAATGGTGGTCCTTGGAATTCCAATCAGGAGCAGGGTAACCTTTTCGATACCATCCTCCACTATGCTTCCAAGATCAAGGTATTTGACGATATAGTCTTCAGGATTGATGGGTATGTAATCCTCAAGCTGATAGTTGATGATTGCTTCAATTTCCTCGTGTGTGGCCTTGGGCAGGCTGATTTCACGCATGACAACAGAGGACGCATTGAATACGCCATGTGTCTCCAGCTGTCCAATCTTGTTCTCAGATAATCCGGTTCTCAAAAGATAGGTCATCTGGTCAAGGTCAGTTATCTCCCCATCAACATAGAGCCCCTTTGGCAGGTCGATCTTGAAGCAGTTGTCAACCTGAATTCCCTTACCAGAATATTTGCCTTCTATTCCCTTTACGCTGTCGGAACCGAAGTCCAGACTAAGGATTTTGCTGTTGCCAAGGATTCCCATAAGCCTCTCCCCTCTCGTGTTTGCTTAAGTATATAATAAACTAAAATGGAATAATTTACTAGATTAAAATGTTGAAATACCAGGTTAAAAGGTCATTCCCCATAAAAAGTGTGATGAAAAATCCCAGTATTATAAATGGGCCAAAGGGAATTGGGTCCTTTCTGGTCTTTATTTTGGTTGCCAGAAGAAAGATTGATATTACCGCACCCAGGATAAATGACAGGAAAATGTTCAGGAATATCAACCTGACCCCAAGAATAAATCCAAGGGCTCCGATCAGGGTCACATCCCCTCCACCCATTCCACCACCTGAGAAGAAGACTATCAGAAGAAAAATCCCTCCTGCTACGACAAGTCCAAGGATACTGTCCATAAGTTGAAAGCTAACACCATCCAAATGGTGGACCAGTGCCTTTTGGATTATGGATAGGCCAAGAACCGTAAGAACAAGTGAATCTGGTATAATCTGTTCCTTAAGGTCAATAAAGGCAATGGTAAGGAGTACTGATGAAATCATTGCATAAAATACAAAATCAAGCTTTGATCCTGAGTAGAAGGATAGGAATAATAGAACATAAACAATTGCATTTGCAGCCTCCACCACAGGATACTGGATGCTTATCTTGTCTCCGCAATAGCGACATCTTCCTCTTAGAAATATATATGAAAACAAGGGGATGTTGTCATACCAACTAAGCTTGTGCCCACAGGATGTGCAGTGGGATCCAGGCCAGGCAATGTTTTCATCCCTGGGAATCCTGTAGATAAGTACATTTAAAAAGGAACCTATTATCAGTCCGTATATTCCAATTATCATTGTCAGTAGAATCATCATATTCCTCGCAAGTCTTCAGGCCTTTAATTCACTAGCATACATAGTGTAATTATACCGCAGAAATAGGTCTTTGTCACACTTTTTTGGTGTTTTTATTAGTATTTTTCAACTATTTTGTCAATTTGACTAAAATTAAAGTCAATTCCAAATAGTATAGGAATTGACTAGATATAAACTTTAAACAATTTTCTATTGAGATGCTTATTATGGATCTATATTTTATTGCATCAATTATCACAATCGCTCTATAATACTTTTAGAAATACCCGTTACCCTGGATATTTGCCTTATACTTATTCCTCTTGTCTTTTTCAAGGCTCTAATATGGTCATTTCTTCTACTTTTCTCTAATTTCTGCAGTTCACTGGTATTACTTATACCCATATCATATAGTTTCTTTAGTACTTCAGTGTCAGTTAAGCTAATATTATCTTCAAATGCTGGAAAACTATCCTCATTGCTCTCAGTCATATACTCAATAAGTAAATCTACAGCTCTTTCCTTGTTGGGAGAAAATATACTTAAGCACATTTCTGTGTCAATGATTATTGGCTCTGTTATGTACTCCCTGTAGCTTGTCCATTTATACTCCAACAAATCCTTGCAAAGCCCAGCACTGATAGGATTCTGATGAATGTATCTTAGAGCCATCAAAAAATGATTATCATTCTCTACAGGTTGACTCTTGAACCTTTCCTGAAAAAGATGACCGGATCTTTCATACTTCTTGTTGTACCACAATACATAACTTGAGCAGATTCTCTTAATTGCATTGGAAATATCATCTTCCAATTCCTGTATAAGCATGTGGATGTGATTATCCAT
>CALGAG010000243.1 GCA_937951995.1 uncultured Bacillota bacterium | reverse complement strand
GGAGGACCCATGCTGATTACATGTACTTCTGCACCTGTCTTTTCAGATATTTGAACTGCGGTTTCCAAGGCGTTTAGGTCAAAAGGGTTTATCTCTGTACCCGCTGATTTTCTATCGATGACACCTTTTTCGCTGTCGAACTTTACTTTTTCCATATCTGGAACCTGCTTTACCAAAACTATTATCTTATCCATCATTAAACCTCCGAATCCTGTTCATTTTTCACTATACTGCTTTGCGGCGATACATTTAAGAATGACTCTAACATGAATAGAATTACAATGCAACCCTTGCAAATGTTTGCATTGAAAATAATTTTTTAAATATTCGATACTTTAGAAAGAATACGTTTTCTTTAGGGAAATATGGCATGAGGATGCCAAGACTAAACTGGAGAATTCCAATAAGACGTTTGAGACTTGAAGTCAAGTGGGATTACAGGACAAGTATGGTGAGGGAATTGCAGATGGTAGGGAGATAACTTTAAAGGTTGACGCTAAATAGGCTATCAAGAATGAAGTCTCTTGATAGCCTATTTAGCGTAGTGCTCAATGAACTTGTAATCAGAAGATCATTGGAAGATCCTACAACCCTCCATTGATCATCAAAACAACTAATTAATACTTAAATTCAGAGGATAAAAATACTAACTATTTCACACTATCCCCTTATACTATTTTTGTGCTCCAGCCTTCACAGTTCCATACATCAGTCGCCACGTCCCTATAAAAGTCAGGTTCATGGGAAATCAGGAGGATTCCACCTCTGTAGGCCTTAAGAGCTCTCTTAAGCTCCTCCTTGGCATCCACATCAAGGTGGTTTGTGGGCTCATCAAGAAGGAGTATGTTTGTTTCCCTGTTCATGATCTTGCAAAGTCTTACTTTGGCCTGTTCACCGCCGCTAAGGACCATGACCTTGGATTCTATGTGCTTGGTCATAAGCCCGCACTGGGCCAGTGCCGCCCTGATTTCAAACTGGGTCCAGCCAGGGTATTCCTTCCACATTTCCTCAATGCAGGTATTGTTGTTATCGCTTGAAGATTCCTGCTGGAAGTATCCTATCTCCAGATTCTGTCCAAGCTCAACATTGCCTGAATAGGAAGGGATAAGTCCAAGAATGGACTTTAACAGGGTGGTCTTGCCAAGGCCATTGGCTCCAGTAAGTGCTATCTTCTGTCCCCTCTCCATGACAAGATTAAGTGCCTTTGTAAGTGGTTCATCATACCCGATCACAAGCTCACTGGTCTTGAAGATTTCCTTTCCTGCAGTCCTGCCTTCCTTGAAATTGAACTTAGGCTTTGGCTTCTCTTTTGAAAGCTCAATCACATCAATCTTATCCAGCTTTTTCTGCCTGGACATTGCCATGTTCCTTGTGGCAACCCTTGCCTTGTTCCTTTGGATAAAATCCTCCAAGTCTGCTATTTCCTGCTGCTGTCTCTTGTAAGCTGACTCCAGCTGTGCCTTCTTGGCCTCGTATACCTTTTGGAAGTCATCGTAGTCTCCAACATATCGACTCAATTCCTGGTCCTCAATATGATATACCAGGTTGATAACACTATTTAGGAATGGGATATCATGGGAGATAAGCAAGAATGCATTCTCATATTCCTTCAAATATCTCTTAAGCCATTCAATATGGTCTTCATCAAGGTAGTTGGTGGGCTCATCCAGCATTAGGATGTCAGGCTTCTCCAGGAGTAGCTTGGCCAGCAGAACCTTTGTCCTCTGCCCACCACTGAGCTGGTTAACCTCCTTGTCCAGTCCTATGTCGGTGAGTCCAAGCCCCCTTGAGGTTTCATCGATTTTGGCATCTATGATATAGAAGTCATTGTGGTCAAGAATATCCTGGATGGTTCCAACATCCTCCAGCATTTCAGAGAGCTGGTCCCCATCCACATCGCCCATTTTCATGTACATGTCCTGCATCTCTGCCTCCAGGTCGAAAAGATACTTGAATGCTGTCTTTAGAACATCTTTTATGGTCATGCCTTTTTGTAGAGCCGCATGCTGGTCCAGATAACCAACCCTTACCCTCTTTGCCCACTCTATCTGACCTTCGTCGGATTCAAGTTTTCCGGTAATTATATTCATAAAGGACGACTTTCCTTCGCCATTGGCTCCAACAAGTCCAACGTGCTCTCCCTTCAGGAGTCGAAAATTAACATCCTTTAGTATCTCGCGACCACCAAAGCTGTGATTGAGATTCTTTACAGTTAAAATACTCATTGTGTGCTCCTTTCAATTAATACTCTGACGATTATAACATGATTGGTGGAAAATTAAAATTGTTTAAGTGAAAATTTCATGTGATTGCCCCCCTATCCTCAAGGTTTACTGAAAGTGAGGCGAGGGTATAGTTAGGTTGACTGAAATTATTGCAGGCAAGCCCTGTTTTTTCATGGATAACGTTTACATCCCCATGAAGATGCCGTACAATAAACATGGAATTATTATCAATAAAGGGTCTATTACATTGGAAAGAGGAGGAATGGAAAGATGAAACCGTCAATAAGGGAAAAACTTTCGCTGATAGGAGTTTCAATGGATTTGGGGGCAGGAACCCCAGGGGTCAGCCTTGGTCCAGCTGCACTGAGGTATGCTGGTGTAGTGAAAAGGCTTGAAAAGATTGGCTATCAGGTAGAAGACAAAGGTGATATTGTAGCTGATAGAAAGGCTGTTTCTACAACACCGGATACAAACCTTAAGAACCTGGACGAGGTTGTCAGGGTAAACACTGAACTATGCAGGAGTGTAGACCAGGAGATGGCCGCAGGAAGGTTTCCGCTTGTCATAGGAGGAGATCACAGCATTGCAATAGGAACAATAGCAGGTGTACTCCAGCACAAGAAAAACCTTGGGATAATCTGGATTGACGCTCATGGAGATATGAACACACCAGAAACCTCGCCATCAGGAAACATACATGGGATGCCTCTGGCGGTAAGTCTTGGAATGGGTCACGAAAAGCTTACTGCAATCGGGGGAAAAGAGAGCAAGGTAGACCCAAGAAATGTGGCTCTGATAGGGTGCAGGGACCTTGATGCAGGGGAAAGGGAGGTACTAAAGAAACTGGGTATAACTGTGTTCACAATGCATGAGATAGATAAATGGGGCATGACTATCGTAATGGAAAAGGCAATTGAGATAGCCACTGACGGTACGGATGGTTTCCATGTAAGCTTTGATGTGGATAGCTTGGATCCCGCTTATATTCAGGGAACCGGGACCAGGGTCCCCGGGGGTTTGACCTTCAGGGAAAGCAACCTGGGACTTGAGTTGATTGCCCAGACTGGTAAGATGGTAAGTGCCGAGTTTGTGGAAGTCAACCCATTGATTGACAACAAGAACCAAACTGCTCAGGCTGCTGTTACCCTCATGGGATCACTCCTGGGAGAATGGCTCATATAGGTCAGAAAATTAAAAAGCTACCGGGGAGGTGATCTCTCCAGTAGCTTTCTTGTTAAAGACATATTATGCAAGCTTCTTTGAGAAAATTGCAAGTACAAGTATTATCAACAAACCGAAAATCATAAGGCTGGTTTGTGTGATTGAAATGATTCCCCCAATTGCTACAAGTAAAATTGCAACTGGAATTACGAACTTGACAAGTGCATACCAAATGTTGAAGAGGCCGAATTTAAATAATCCTCCACTGGTAAGTTCACTCTTAAGGTCTTCCTTATTCATGAACCAACCTACAAATATTGATAGAAGCATTCCTCCTATTGCAAGGAATATCTTGTCTGTAAGGATGTCGAAGAAGTCAAAGAATCCTGCACCCAATACTGTCACTCCGGCCAATACTCCCATTGACAATGAAGATAGGAGGTTGGTTACCACCATTACAGCTCCAGTTGAGTAAACTGCCTTCTTCCTGTTCATGCCACGTTGGTCAATCAAGTATGCTGTTACGGTCTCCAGCAATGACACAGATGAAGTAAGGGCTGCAACTGAAAGCGCCACAAAGAACAGTGCTGAGAATATCACTCCAAGGCCGCCCATCTGAGCAAATATCGTTGGAACAACAACAAATACAAGTCCTGGGCCAGCAGCTGGCTCAAGTCCAAATGCAAACAATGCTGGGAATATTGCAACACCTGCAAGCAATGCTACTACTGTATCCAAAGCAGTTATTATAAATGCATTCTGAGGTAGGTTTTCCTTACTTCCAAGATAGGAACCATATGTGATGATAGCCCCCATACCAAGGCTTAGTGAGAAGAATGCCTGCCCCAATGCTGCAAGGAAAGTCTCCCCTGTAACCTTTGTAAAATCTGGCTTAAGCAAAAACTCCATTCCCGCGCCCGCTCCTGGAAGAGTTACACTACGGATTGAAAGCAGCACCAAAAGACCGAACAACATAGGCATAAGCACCTTGCCGGCTTTTTCTATACCACCAGAAATACCCTTTGCCACAATGGCGACATTGGCAAATAGGAATACCAGCATCCATCCTATAGGCTCAATAGGGTTAGCAATAAAAGCATCAAAGATTGCTGGTACTGCAGATGGGTCGCTCATCAAACCTGTAAAAGATTTGAATATGTAGGCAAGTGACCATCCTCCAACAACAGGATAGAAACCCATTATCAAGAAAGCTGACAGGACGCCCATAACACCTACAAAGGTCCACCTGTTGTCATACTTCTTGAAGGCTCCCACTGCTGCAGTATTGGCACTTCTACCAAGTGAAAGCTCTGCTATCATGACACTGATACCAATAACAAATACAAATGCAAGGTAGATTAGAATAAATGCTCCTCCACCGTTTTCGCCTGCAGTATATGGGAATCTCCAGATATTCCCCAGACCTACTGCTGATCCTGCCGCGGCCATTATAAAGCCAAGGCGCGAACCCCAATTTTCTCTTTTCTGTTCCATAAAATCCCTCCTAAATAATAGTTAGTAACTAAATGATAGCGAATGTTGCAAACGTTTTCAGAACACACCTCCCTGCGGTTGATCTTTAAAATAAAAGTGGGTATGCTCAAGCAGGTCAGTCAGATTTATTATGTAGTGTTGCTTAAGCTTATCCCCTAAAAAACCATGTTTAAGGAACAGTCTAACACACTGGTAAATTAATTACAAGTCATTTTCGGAATTGTCAAATAATTAACCAATAATGATAATCAATGCAATTCGACAAAGTGTAGCAGCGTGGAAAAACAAAGGGAACAAAAAGAAATATTAAAAAAACTTAAAAAACAATTTGCTTTTTTCATATATAGCATATATACTTAATAAGGTTAACAACAAGGAGGAAAATTATTTTAATGGAAAAACTAAGATTCGAAGAAATGCAATTGTCAGAGGAAATCAAGAAGGCTGTAAAGACCATGGGTTTCGAGGAAGCCTCACCGATACAGTCACAGGCCATTCCATTGCTTATGGAGGGCAAGGACATAATCGGGCAGGCACAGACAGGAACGGGTAAAACGGCTGCCTTTGGCATTCCCATATTGGAGAAGGTCAATACAGATGATAAGTCAGTGCAGGCACTGATACTGTGTCCCACAAGGGAGTTATCAATACAGGTGTCCCAGGAAATCAGCAAGCTGGGAAAATTCAAGAAGGGCATGAATATCCTGCCGGTCTACGGAGGCCAGCCTATTGACAGACAGATAAAGGCTCTGAAAAAGGGAGTTCAGATAGTGGTGGGTACCCCTGGAAGGGTTATTGACCACATAAACAGGAGAACATTGAAGCTGGGCGGATTGAGTATGATGATACTTGACGAGGCGGATGAGATGTTTGACATGGGATTCAGGGATGACATTGAGCTTGTCATAAACAAGATACCTGAGGAGAGACAGACAATATTCTTTTCAGCCACAATGCCACCGGAAATCAGGAGGTTTGCTGAAAAATACCAGACTAACCCGGAATTCATAAAGGTGGTTCACAAGGAAATGACTGTTCCCAGAGTGGAGCAGGCATACTTTGAGCTAAAGCAGCACATGAAGACTGAAATACTAAGTAGACTTATAGATATAAACAATCCAAAGCTCACAATTGTTTTCTGCAACACCAAAAGAAAGGTTGACGAGCTGGCAGGAGAGCTTCAATCCAGGGGATATTCCGTTGATGCACTTCACGGTGACCTGAAGCAGAATCAGCGTGACAATGTAATGGGCAAGTTCAGAAAAGGAACAATAGATATTCTGGTTGCAACTGATGTTGCCGCAAGGGGATTGGATGTTGACGATGTTGACATGGTAATAAACTACGATATACCCCAGGATGAGGAGTACTATGTACACCGGATCGGCAGGACCGCAAGGGCCGGTAGGGACGGAGCAGCCTTTAGCTTTGTTTCAGGCAGGGAGATCTACAAGCTTAAGGACATCCAAAAGTACACAAAGACCAAAATAGAGAGAAGGGACCTTCCAACCCTGAAGGATATCAAGGAGCAGCATACTGATACAATTCTTGGGAAGATAAGGGAAGCCATCGAGTCAGAGGATCTTGCAAAGCACTCCTCAATGATAGATACCCTGCTTCAAGAGGAATACAATTCCTTTGATATAGCAAGTGCCCTGTTGAAGATGTACCTTGAGGAAAACAAGCTTATGGAAAACCACCAGGAGCTTGATATGGTTGACACAGGCAAGAAGTACAAGTCAAAGGGTACAAGCACAAGGGTACACGTAAACGTTGGAAAGCAACAGGGAATAAGCCCAAGACATCTCTTGTCTACAATATTCCAGGAGACTGGATTGAGCAAGAAGCTAATTGGAAACATTGATGTGTATGACAAGTTCACCTTTATGGAGATAGAGGGAAACTATGCAGATGTGGTCATGAACGGACTTAACGGTAAGACAATAAAAGGCCACAAAATAAGGGTTGAAAGAGCCAGCGAAAAGAAGAAGAAAAGAAAATAATCCATAAAAAACAGCCACAGGACAAGTCCTATGGCTGTTTTTTGATGGTTTCACGTAGTCCCTTCTCTTCTTTGCGAAAAACTCTCTTGAAATTCGGGATATGCTTGTATATGGATTGTGCTGACAGTAAAAGGGAAATTATCAGGCAGGCCAGACCAAAATCAAAGTAGACTGTCGCCCAAACAAGAAGAATCAGGAGTCCCAAGGTCCCATAGATGATGTAGTCAGTTATGATTGTAAGAACCAGTATTATAAGAATGCTTAGAAAACCCAGCACAATGTTGATTGAAAAGAGCATTCCCACGGTGGAAGCGGTTCCCTTGCCGCCTTTAAATCCCATGAAGAACGGATAGTTGTGTCCTAAAACAACAGCCGCCCCGCTTACATAGAGTGGAAGCATTCCATCCCTTGAAAGAAGCTGGGGGAACAGATAACTTACAAGAGCAGCGGCTGCAATGGCCTTTAGAATATCCAAAAGGGCCACCACTACTCCAACCTTCATCCCCAGGGATTGGGCAGCATTTGTTGCTCCGGCATTTCTGTTGCCAATGGTCCTGATGTCAACCTTTTTAACCACTTTCCCATAGATATATGCAAACTGCAGACAACCAAACAGATAGCCTATGATTATTATGGCCATGTAGGAAAGCATTGAATATCACCTCTTTCATCTAGAATTATACTATATTATAATAAGGTAAAATAGAGAAAATAAAACATTTGTTGTATAATGGAAGAAACGATGGGGGGAATAATGATGAAAATGTTCAAGAGCGATAACACTTCAGGTGTTCATCCAAAAATAATGGAAGCTATCATAAATGAAAACCAAGGCTATGCCCATGCATATGGAGAGGACGATACCACAAAGAGGGCTGAAGAAAAAATAGGTGAACTTTTAGGCTGTGATGCTGATGTATTCTTTGTAACAACGGGAACAGCTGCAAATGTAATCGGACTTATGGGACTCTTAAGAACCTATGAGGGAATCTTGGCTGCAGAGACTGCACACATAAATGTGGATGAATGCGGAGCCATGGAGAAGTTTGCAGGAAACAAGATCATCCAGGTGCCAAACAGGGAAGGCAAGATTTATATTGAGGACATAGAGCCACTTCTTGAAGTGATAGGAGATGAGCACTCTGTCCAACCCAAGGTGATTTCTATTTCCCAGACAACAGAGATGGGGACCCTTTACACGGTTGAAGAGATAAGGGAACTTGCTGATTTTGCCCACAGGAACAATATGTTGCTTCATGTTGACGGGGCCAGAATTGCAAATGCTGTGGAGGCCCTGGGTACAACATTGAAGGAGATGATCACTGATACTGGTGTTGACCTTCTAAGCTTTGGAGGAACAAAAAACGGAATGATGATGGGTGAGGCCATCGTATCACTGAACAGGGAATTTGGAAGAGGCTACCCCTTCCACAGGAAGCAGGGTATGCAGTTGGTATCAAAGATGCGTTACATAAGCGCCCAGTTTATTGCATACCTTCAGGATGACCTATGGATCCATAACGCAAGGAATGCCAACCAGATGGGCAAGTATCTTGCAGAGAGGATTTCCATCCAGGATGGGGTCCAGCTTTATGCTCCCGTAAGCACAAACATGGTATTTGCCTTTATGGACAAGGGTCTCATAGATTACCTTTCAAAGAAGTTCAAGTTTTACGTTACTGATCCATCACAGGGCCAGGTAAGGTTTGTAACCTCCTATGACATCACCAAGGAGGATGTGGACCTCTTTGTTGACAATATAATTGAGTACAACAACAAATAACTTAAATAAAAATGTAAACCAGCTGACCACGGACCTTCCCATGGAAGGGGGTGTGGTCATATGTTTTCAATGAAATTTGACCTAGGTCAAAGCTTTTTTGGGTAATATATCCTATAATTGAATCAATAAGAAAACATGAGGAGGTAATGTAATGAAGAAAACATATCAACTGGAAACACTTACTTGTCCATCCTGTACCATGAAGCTTGAGGGAATGCTTAAGCAGACCAAGGGAGTCAAGGACTACCAGGTGCTTTTCAACTCATCCAAGATAAAGCTGGAGTACGATGAAAATCTTGTGGATTCGGAGACCATAAAGAATAATATTGCAAGGCTTGGATTTGAAGTGTTAAAGGAAAAGTAATAACGGCTAGGTTGGCATTCTGGTTGGATTTGACAAGAATATAATGGGTATCATCTCAATATGAAGCAAAGGTCAGGGACAGGAAAAAAAGTGCTACAGACTGGAGATTTGTTATGAAATGCAATTGCCATGAAAGGGAAAACCAAAACTGCATAGAGCTTGTGCCAATATTCAGCAACCTGACAAAGGAAGAAATGTTTGAGATCGCCATGATCACATCAGAGAAAAGCCTTGAAAAAGGTGAATCAATCTATCATGCAGGTGACAGACATGACAGCCTTTATGTGATCCACAAGGGAAGGGTCAAGATCACCAGATTCAGCGAATCAGGAAAGGAACAGATCCTTCGGATTCTTGGACCGGGACAGTTCATGGGAGAGCTTACTCTCTTCTCCAAGGAATTGACAAAGGATAATGCAGTGGCCATGGAAAAGACAATAATGTGTAAAATAGACAGCCAGGATCTTAAGGGGCTTATGTCAAGATTTCCTTCAATTGCCCTGAAGATTTTAGAGGAGCTTAGCCAGAGGCTGGAAAAGGCAGAGACCCTTGTTGAGGATATAAGTCTTTCATCGGTGGAAAAAAGGATTGCCAAGAGTATTGTTGATATGGAAAAGGATGGACTTGTTCAGCTCCATATGACAAAGGGTGACTGGGCTTCACATCTTGGAATGAGCCAGGAATCCTTGAGCAGGAAGCTGGGACAGCTTCAGGATGCAGGGATCATAAGACTTGAGGGGCACAGGAAGATTCATGTATTGGACAGTGAAAGACTTGAAGAAATAGAATAAAGCCCTTTCGGGCTCTATTCGGGTCTGTATTTGTCCTCCATAAGTTGGATCAAGTTAAGATACCTTGCCTGTGTACCAGCATCGAGAGCTTCGTTTTCGACCTTGTCGCATTCGGAGTCAACCTTTGTTTTGATTTCATCTGGAAGCATGTTTTCGGCAAATTTGTAAAGGGCTGTATTTTCCTTTTCAATATGCCTGTCCAGAAGGTCTGTGTAGGCAATCGCATTTCCTATGATATCGAGTCTGGCACGGTCATTGCCTTCCTTGAAGGCCTTGTAGCCTGACTCAAGATTTGCTATGAACAATCGACCCTGGTCGTGCTCAATATACATCCCTGTGATTGCACCTGATTTTGCAAGCTTTTCGATTTGTGCGTTCATTGCTTCAAAGAGGATGTCCTCCTCCTTGCCGTGATGGAGCTTGTCAGCATAGTTTCTTACAAAATCAATCATTTCAGGAAGGTCATCCAGGTCGTATTCCCCACCGGTCATTATCCTGTAGGAGACTTCCCTAAGGACCTTGAGCATCCTGCGGATGTGTTCGTGTTCCTTGACCATTATTTCAATAGATTTCAAGTTATCACCTCAATTAGTTATTTGTAGTTGGGTTTTTACCCCAAATAAGTGGGGTTTAACATATACACAATAAAAAGGAGGGTTTTTCAATGAGTTTTAAAATTACTGACAAGGTGAAGTGGGTAGGAAAGATAGACTGGGAGCTGAGAAAGTTCCATGGTGACGAGTACTCAACAAACAAGGGTTCTTCCTACAACTCATACCTGGTAAGAGACGAGAAGACTGTCTTGATAGACACCGTGTGGGCTCCCTATGCCAAGGAATTTGTGGACAACCTCAAGAAGGAAATCGACCTTAATGAGATTGACTACATAATCGCTCAACACGGCGAGGTTGACCACAGTGGAGCGCTTCCATTGCTGCTTAAGGAAATACCTGATACTCCTGTGTATTGTACAAAAAATGGCAAGAAGATACTCCAGGGACACTATCATGAGGACTGGAATTTTGTAGAGGTAAAGACAGGGGATACATTGGATATAGGTGAATCAACCTTAACCTTTGTGGAGGCAAGGATGCTTCACTGGCCAGACAGCATGTTCACTTACATGAGCGGTGAGAACATCCTGTTCAGCAACGACGCATTCGGTCAGCACTATGCCTCTGAATTCTTCTTCAATGACAAGGTAGACCAGTGTGAGTTGTGGGAAGAATGCATAAAATATTATGCCAACATCCTTACACCATTCAGCAAGCTTGTTACTATGAAAATCAAGGAAGTGCTGGGATTTGAGCTTCCACTGAGCATGATTGCAACATCCCATGGTGTAATCTGGAGGGACAACCCCGCACAGATTGTTGAGAAGTATCTGGAGTGGGCTGACAGCTACCAGGAAAATCAGATTTCCATAATCTATGATTCAATGTGGCATGGAACCAGAAGGATGGCAGAGGGAATCATGGAGGGAATAAGAAAGACCGACCCAGAGGTTACTGTCAAGCTCATAAACGCAGCCATAACAGACAAGAACGATATAATAACTGAAATCTTCAAATCCAAGGGAGTTCTCTTAGGATCATCAACTGTCAACAAGAGCATACAGCATGCTGTTGGAGGGCTGATGGAAATGGTCAAGGGCCTTGGATTCCAGAACAAGAAAGGGGCAGCCTTCGGTTCATACGGATGGAGCGGAGAATCCATAGAGATTCTTGAAGGCAAGCTCAAGGAAGCAAACTTTGAGATCGTCCAGGACGGAATCAAGGCACTGTGGAATCCTGATGACGAAGCCATGGATGAATGCAGAGACTTTGGAAAGAGATTTGCGGAAAGCTTCAAGTAGACTTATGGCGGGGGAGACCCCGCTTTTTTTTTTACCCGTGTAAAAGTTAATATTCAGGGTAACATTACTCATATAGTTGCCACCTACTTAAATTATTAATAGTGAGAAGAAAGCAGGGAGAGATATGAAGATTGTTATTGCACATTGCGGCCTTGGGGAGGTTTTAACTCCTGAGAAGACGGTCACCCACATTGAAAAGGGAGTAAGGGATTCGATTCCCTTGGCCCAAATTAGCGGATTTCCATTGCTTAGGGGAGATAATCCCCTGGCTCAGGTGTCTGCTTTTGGAGGGGAAATAGTTACAGCTGAAACAACAGACCCCCTTTACAGAAGGATAAATGCCAAATACGGCATCATGGGAGGGGACCAGGTTGTTATAGACCTTAAGGAGGCATCCGGCCTTGAAAGACTCCAGGAGGATGAGAGGAACCCATTACTTACAACCACCTACGGGACGGGACTGTTGATAAAGGATGCACTTGACAGAGGTTTGAGGGACTTTTACATCTTCACCCACGGCTCAGCAACAAATGATGGTGGAGTGGGTCTTTTGTCTGCCCTTGGCTACAGATTCCTTAACAGGGAAGGGGAATCAATAACCCTGAATGGTAGTGGATTGTATGCAATCAGGGAGATAGACGATACGAACATAGATGAGAGAATAAGGGAGTCCAGATTTACCCTTGTGACTGACTACACTGACCTTTATTCAGGAGTCAGGGGTATTGCCTACGGGTATGGTCCCCTAAAGGGAGCAAGTCCCTTGATGATTCAATCACTGGACAGGGGCCTGAGGAACTATGCAATGGAGGTTGAAAAGTCCACTGGGGTTGATGTTGAAAAAATAAAGGGAACTGGAGCCGGTGGAGGTACCGGTGCAGGAGTCGTTGCATTCCTTAAGGCCGATATAG
>CALGAG010000242.1 GCA_937951995.1 uncultured Bacillota bacterium | reverse complement strand
TCTACTTATATGCACATTTTATTCGATAATTTCTCGAACAAAAATAATTACTCCATCACCTTCTTTGCAAAACTTCCAACCATCTCTACCAAGCTCATTCCATTCCTTTTCAGCATCTTCTACTTTCTTGTTAATTGAGAATCCTAACTTCTGCTCTTTCTTAACAAATTTATATTCAAACCTCTTAATGACTAACACCTCCATGTTCAAACTATTATATTTCACCAGTTTCCACTAATGTGACACAGGTTATGAACAATGCCTCCTACTCGTATTTAGATTTTCCAACAAAATTGACCGTCAGGGCCCCTATTAAAGAAAATAATGAATAAATAAAAACCCAAATTAGAAAGCTTTCATTGAATATAGTAAAAGTGGCAACCAACCAAACACAAAAGGTTGTTCCAACAACCACATATATCTTTCTTATCAAAAGTTGACCTATTATTCCAAATAAGAATGATGCCATTGGGAAAACAAGCAATGCCATCAAAAACTCCATAAGTCATGCTCCCTTCAAAGGTAGTTTGTAAAATTATGCAATAATTTGCAATTTCGACATTTGTACGAATAATTTGTATTGACTCAATTACTTCTTAGCATAATACAGGCTTAAAGATATGCCATTAAGCACCAAGGTGATCATTAGCAAAATTATCGAGAGTATAGTACTTGTGCCACTTGTATCCAAAAGTGCAGACCAATCTCCTGCTTGTACGATATGATTGCTGTACATAACCTGAAAACTAATTGCTATTGCACATGCACTGATGCTTGCAATGGAATAAAATGCTCCGTTTATATTATGTCTCATCTTATACCTGCCTATACTCACACCGGGTAGTATCCAGGCAATCAATCCAAGAACAAGACTTCCCAACATCAGAAAACTAATCATTTTAATACCTCCTAAGCTATAAATTTCAGATTCGATTTTACTATCTATAAAACACTTCATTATACGCTATCTGGCTTTCTCAGAGTAAGACAAGGTTCCATTTCTCCTCTCTCTTAATTCATTTATACTGAACTTGATAACACAATAAACACCAGGTATGCTACTTTCCTCCATAGTCATATTTGCAGTATGGACATTTTGGATAGTCTTTATCATGAACTTTCCCACAGCTGGGACACTTGATCTTAGTAATCAACTCGTCCTTATGATGGTAAAACTCAAGTTTCCCACATCCAAGGCACTGGTGAACATCAACCTGTATACCATTTGGAACCCTTCTCATCATAAGCATCTCAGGTTCACCAATCCTCAGTACAAGGTCTTTCACCATCTCCATTTCACTTCCACATCTCAAGCATTTCATATCATTGTTCAATGGTATCCCTCCATCTCTAACTAAAAAATTGTCTTATGCCCTTGTCTTGCCAACCAGCATTGAAGCCTTTTTGAAGTCCTTCCTGTGCACATAGAATATGTATTGATAATTCAATTCCTGTTTTTGTCCATATGATCCAGTCCTGCTTCTGGTACCACCTGAAAATGGTGATGAGGACATCCTGTTAATGGTTCTTATATGGTAGTCGATATTGCTTCTTGTTAAGGCTATGCGGATATTGCTCTGTTCCTTCATTGAATAGACGCTGCAAAGCTCCTTGCGATTGAAAATTGTTATCATAAGTCCTCCTCTCCTCCCCTATCCGGTTTATTGAGGTCGTTTTCACTTATATCAAACCATTTTAGAGAACAACACATTTTAATTCCTGTTTACAACATTATAACACTAAATCAATTTAACTCTACCATTTTTATGGGAGCAATTAATCAATCTCCAGCAAAATAACTATGGAAAAAAGACTATAAGAAAGGAGTAGGCGCTGTTTTGTGCGCCTACTCCAATTGTATCTGATAAAAATATTATCCCTACATCTCTCTTCGATTGTCCATTGCACGTGCCAGGGTTACCTCATCAAAGTATTCCAGATCTCCGCCCACCGGAATTCCATGGGCTATCCTTGTAACCTTGACTCCCAAGGGCTTGATAAGCTTGGAGATGTACATGGCGGTTGCCTCTCCCTCCACAGTTGGGTTGGTTGCTATTACAACCTCCTTGACCTCATCATCTTCCAGCCTGTGCAAAAGCTCCTTTATCTTGATGTCCTGTGGTCCGATATTCTCCATGGGCGATATGGTTCCATGGAGAACGTGGTACAAGCCCTTGTACTCCTTGCTCCGCTCCATGGCCACAATATCCCTTGGTCCCTCCACGGCACATATGACAGACTTGTCCCTGTTGTGGCTGCTGCAGATGTTACAGGTTGGCTTGTCCGTAAGATTCCCACATACCTGGCAGAAACCAATCTTCTCCTTGGCCTCAAGTATTGCAGCTGCAAGCTTCTCGGCATCCTGCTGGTCCATTTCCAGTACGTGGAATGCCAATCTCTGGGCGGTCTTTCTTCCAATTCCCGGTAGCTTTGAGAACTGGTCCACTAAATTTGCGATTGGCAATGCATAATAATCCATCTCTTATCCTCCAGTTATTCCTACATTCCAGGAATATTTAGTCCTCCTGTCACCTTGCCCATTTCCTTTGATGCAAATTCTTCAGCTTTTCTCAATGCCTCGTTAACAGCTGCCATAACAAGATCCTGAAGCATTTCTACATCCTCCGGATCAACAACTGAAGGATCAATCTCTATGTCTAGAACCTCTCTCTTGCCATTTACAACAACCTTCACTGCTCCTCCCCCTGAAGTTGCCTCAAGCTCTGTAGCATCAACCTGGGCCTGAACCTCCTCCATCTTCTTCTGCATCTTCTGCATCTGCTTCATCATGTTGTTCATATTTCCACCCATTCCTGGGTATCCTCCTCTTGCCATCATTATCTCCTCCTTATTTAATCTCCACTATATCCTCACCAAAGAAGTCCAGTACCTTGTTGACTGTCTCCTCCCTGGCGGATTTTTCATCCTCCTGCTTTCCGCCTCCGGCAGCAGGCATTTCACACCCTTTCATTATAACAAGAAGTTCTATTTTTTGTCCAAAAAATTCCGTAAGAATTTCCTCTAAAAATGTCTTGTTCTGATTGGAGTTTACAGCATCCTTGTGGAACTCGAAGCCATCCTTGTAGGAAAGGGTTATTCGATTTCCCTGAAGCTGTGAAACCTCTCCCTCCATAACCAGGGCATATATGTTTATTTTTCTTGATTTTATCAACTGCATGACCTTTGGCCAGGAGCTTCTTATGTTATCAAGGGTCAGTTCTCCACTTGGGCCTGTAGCCTCTTTCTTCTCTACTCCAGGCTTTTCCTTTTCCTCTGGGATGCTCTTTTCTTTCTTCACAAGATTCTCGGAAGCTTTCGCCCGAGGCTTTATAGGTTCCTGTTTGGGAGCTGATTTGTATGTGACTTTGGTTTCATTTGTTGGAGCGGTTGCAATTCCTTCCTCAAGCCTTCTTACCCTTTCCTCAAGGGACAGCTCATTCTTCAGATTGGCAAGTTTTATAACCGCCATCTCAAGTATGATTCTTGGCTGCATTGACCACTTCATGGAAGTCTCAGCTGATGTCAATGCCTGAAGGCTGGACATGAGATAATGAAGGTCCATTTTTGAAGACTGTTCCTTGTACTCCTCAACCTCTCCCCATTCAATAAGGGCTTCAGGATTTTTCGAGGTCTTGGCAATAACCAGGTTTCTGTAGTGATGAATCATATCCTTCAGAAATTGAGGGATATCCTTGCCCTCCTGGATCATATGGTCCACCATGACCAAGGACTTTTCAGTGCTTTCATCTCCAATGGCATTCACCAGATCAAAAATCAGATCCACATTGGCGATGCCCAAAATATTTATTGCATCATCATAGGATACTGAATCGCCTTCGAAAGCAATACATTGATCCAATAGACTCAGTGCGTCCCTCATGGCACCGTCGGAATTTTTGGCAATAAGCTGAAGAACCTTGTCCTCAACATCTATTCCAAGCTTATCCGTTATTTTTTTCATACCACCTACCATGTCATTTGCTGAAAGTCTCTTGAAATCAAACCGCTGACATCTGGATAGTATTGTCTGTGGTAATCTCTCCGGTTCAGTTGTAGCCAAAAGGAACATAAGATGCTTTGGTGGCTCCTCCAGGGTCTTTAACAGGGCATTGAAGGCCTCATTGGTGAGCATGTGAACCTCATCTATTATGTAGACTTTGAACCTTGCCTTTGAAGGAGGATAGATCACCTTTTCCTTCAGCTCCCGAATGTCCTCGATTTTCCTGTTACTGGCTGCATCCATCTCGATTACATCCATTAGGCTTTCATCAAGAATCCCCTTACATATTGCGCATTCATTACAGGGATTGCCATTCTGGGGTTGTAGACAATTTACAGCCCTTGCGAAAACCTTGGCTGCAGAGGTCTTTCCAGTTCCCCTGGTTCCAGAAAAAAGATAGGCATGTCCTATGTTATCCTTTTTAATCTGGTTCTTTAAAATTGTGGTTATATGTGTCTGGCCCAATATCTCATCAAATGTCTTAGGCCTGTATTGTCTATATAATGCCTGATACATGGAATCACCCTTACTTGTTTTGAAATCTTACTACCTCCCATTATATCAAAAAAGCTCCCTGTTTACACTAGGAAAAGCAAAGGGCCCACTTGGGCCCCTATTAAATAGCTTCCTTTACAAGATCCTCAGCTTCGCCCTCTTCAGGGAACCTGCCAAGCTCTGCCTTGGAAAACAAAAGCTTGTCATTTACCTTGATTTCAAATACTCCACCACCGGATGGAATTATTGTGAGCTCTGAAACCTGGTTCTTGTGTTTATTCAGGATACTTTCCGACAGAGCAACTGCCCTGCTAAGATACCCTCAGGAAGTACAGTATTCAATTGATATTTTATTCTTCATGGCATTTCCTCCTTCAATTTTATTTCCTTATCCATATACCCGGATTTGGATTATCTAAACCTGAACCTGGTTGACATTCCTTAATTTATGGTCTATAATATAATTCTGTGGAAACCAAGGAGAGATGGCTGAGTCTGGTCGAAGGCGCACGACTGGAAATCGTGTAGGCGTTTACTCGTCTCGAGGGTTCGAATCCCTCTCTCTCCGCCATTAGAACATTTTGCCGTGCTAGATGGGGAGGTAGCGGTGCCCTGTTACCTGCAATCCGCTACAGCAGGATTGAATTCCCGGCTTAGGCTTCTCTGCTGTGAGGTCTGCCTCGAAAAAGTGGCGTTGACGGTTGGGTCCCACGCAACGGAAACTCATGAACCTCGTCAGGTCCGGAAGGAAGCAGCGATAAGTGAAACTTTTCGTGTGCCGTGGGTCAGCCTGGCCCGAGTTAACTGTTCGGGTAACGCTCGGAGCAGGATTGACGAAGCTGGGTGCACGGCTACATAATGAAAACAACTCTGGAAAATTCCAGGGTTGTTTTTTTGTTTAAGGTAAAAGTTTACCAAAGCATTACATTATCTTCATTGAGGCTTTATATTAAAGGTGTATGATGTAATCATAGTAAGAGATTGGAGTGATCAGATGAGTTTAAATCTATGTATCGATATCGACGGAACAATTACTGAAGCATACTACTGGCTCAAGGCAGCCAACAGATATTTTGATGCCGACATACAGCCTAATCAGGTTAAGGAATATGATATCCATAATGTTTTGAACGTGCCAAGGGAGGCTTACCAGGAATTTTACAGACTTCACTGGAGGGAGCTCCACGGGGAGGCAAGGCCCAGGAAATATGCAGAGCTTGTATTGTGGAAGCTTTTTATGCAGCATAACATATCATATGTGACCGCTAGAGAGCCAGCAACAAGAGACGTCACAGTCCACTGGTTCAGA
>CALGAG010000241.1 GCA_937951995.1 uncultured Bacillota bacterium | reverse complement strand
TGTCAGTATCCTCAAATAGCCTCCCCATCATGGGGCCTCCATTTATCATGTCCACCTCTCCATGGAGCAGGCCTCCGCATTCCTCAATTAGATGGCTTACGGGTGTCCCGATCCTTACCATAAGGTTTTTGGGTTCCTTAATCATGGGTCCTGTGACTGTAATTATCCTTTTTACCAGGGGCGTGTTCAAAAAGACTGCATCATGGATTGCCTTTATGGTGGATACATTTGATTGAAGGACTCCAATGTCCCCTGACCTTTGTCCCTCCATTATCTCTATTCCAAGGACCTCCCGGATCTGGAGTCCCGCATGGCCCTGGGGATACTGGGATGGAAGGATGTGGAGCATGATATGCTTTGCCCCTGCCTTGTCTATTGCTTCCTGTAGCTTTTCTATTGCCTCCTCCATGTGGTCCTCCACTGCTATGTATGTATCGTCTATCCTGTAAATCCTTGCAATGGCTTTTATTATCCTCACAATCTCATGGCTGTATTCTACCATGCACCTGTAGTCTGATGTTGAATATGGCTCACATTCAGATCCGTTCACAACAAGGTACTCCACATCCTTATGCTCCTTGTTGTATTTTATTGCCGTTGGAAAGCCTGCTCCGCCCTTTCCTGTTATTCCAGCCTTTTGTATCCTCTGGCTGAACTCCTCTGACTCCAGGTGGTCCACTATGCTCTCGAGGGTTTCACATTCGTCAAGAAAGTCATTCTCCACTACCACACACAGGCTCTCTCCCCTGAAAACCCTCTTTTCCTCTATGGCAACAACCCTTCCTGAAACTGAAGAGTGTATGTCCGTTGATATTCCCTTGTCTCTGGATCCAAGAAGGGTACCTATTTTTACCCTGTCTCCAACCTGAACCTCCACCTTGGCCGGTGACCCGATGTGCATGGACATGGGAAAGTACAAAAGCTTTGGTGCCGTTGCCTCAACGGTCTCAAGGTCTCTTGTGGCCTCCTTGTTCTTTGGAATCTGGAGACCTCCCCTGTTCCATCTATCAAATATTCCCATATGGGTTCCTCCCATTCTCTTGTATGTATCACATTTTATCCTCTCTTACAGTTACCCAGTATTTGCAGGATATATTCTAAATATTTTCAGCTAATTTAGGTAGCATCAATCC
>CALGAG010000240.1 GCA_937951995.1 uncultured Bacillota bacterium | reverse complement strand
TCAACCTCGGTATCATTTTCTCCAACACCAAGGTAAACTAAAAGTCCCTTGTCAATCTGGCCTACTATCTCATCGTCCACAAGAACCTTTCCAGTGGTAATCCGCTGTACAACTGCTCTCATAAATTGCCCTCCTTTATGCTGTCACTCTGTAGACATCAAATACATTTCCTATCTTTCTCACTTTTTTCATTAGATCATTTAGCTGTTCCTTATCATGTATTTCCAGTATCATTGTTATGAGAACAGTCTTATCCTTACTGGTCCTTGCATTTAGGGTTATCAGGCCAACATTGGCATCATTTATCCTTAAGGCGATTTCAGCCAGTAGTCCTGGCCTGTCAGCTGCCCTAACCTGAATTTCTGCATTGTAGGAGGCCTTCTTTTCGAAGTCCCATGACACTTCAATCAGTCTTTCCTCCTCTGCAAGATCAGATTTAATGTTTGGGCAGTCTGTCCTGTGTATAGAGACACCCCTACCTCTGGTAATAAAGCCTACAATGTCGTCTCCTGGCACTGGATTGCAGCACTTTGAAAACCTAACCTTGATGTTGTCAATTCCCTTGACCTTGATTCCTTGAGTGTGCTTTGGCTTTGGCTTTCTTGCTGTTTTCTGGATATTGCTTTCTATGATTTCCTTTTCCTCAGGCTTGAAGTGCTCACTGTAAATCTCCTTGAGCTTGTTAATCACCTGATTTAGGGTTATGCTTCCATATCCTATTGATGCATAAAGGTCCTCGATGGAATTGATGCTAACCTTGGTAGCAATATTCCTAAGCCATTCATCTCTTAGAATATCCGATGGCTTGTACCCAAGACGCTTTATTTCCTTTTCAAGGTATTCCTTGCCCTTTGCAACGTTCCTGTCCCTTTCCTTCAATTTGAAGTACTGCTTTATTTTTGTCTTGGCTTGATTGCTTTTAACTATCTTCAGCCAGTCTCTACTTGGACCGCTACTGTTTGCGCTGGTAATTACCTCTACAATATTCCCATTTCTAAGCTTGTGATTCAAAGGCACTATTCTGTTGTCTACTTTGGCACCAACACACTTGTTTCCAACGTCAGTATGGACCCTGTAGGCAAAATCTATTGGTGTGGAGCCCTCAGGCAGGTTGATGACATCTCCCCTGGGGGTGAAAACAAAAACCTCGTCTGTAAAGAAATCAATCTTAAGGGCCTCCATAAACTCCTTTGGATCATTAAGGTCGCTTTGCCATTCCATAAGCTGTCTCAGCCAGGTCAGCTTTTCATCAAAATTATCGGCCTTGGGACTACCTTCCTTGTACTTCCAATGGGCCGCGATACCATATTCAGCTGTTCTGTGCATTTCATAGGTCCTTATCTGGACCTCAAATATTTCACCCTTGTTTCCCATTACTGTGGTGTGAAGGGACTGATACATGTTCGGTTTGGGCATGGCCACGTAGTCCTTGAACCTTCCTGGAAGTGGCTTCCAAAGGGTGTGTACAATGCCCAGGGCACCATAGCAATCCTTTATGTTATCCACCAGAATCCGAACTGCTGTAAGGTCATAAATCTGTTCAAAAGCCTTGCCCTGATACATCATTTTCTTATAGATACTGTAAAAGTTTTTTGGCCTTCCATTGATATCGGACTTTATCCCCATTTCTCCCAACTTTTCGTGGAGGGTTTCAATTATCTGGTCAATGTAGGCCTCTCTCTCCAGCCTACGTTTAGAAACCTTGTCAACCAGGTCATAGTAATTGTCCGGGTCCAAATATCTAAGGGATAAGTCCTCCAGCTCCCATTTTATCTTGGAAATTCCAAGTCTATGGGCAATTGGTGCATATATTTCCAATGTTTCAATGGCCTTTTCCTTTTTCTTTTCATCAGTCATATACTCAAGTGTTCTCATGTTATGCAATCTGTCAGCCAGTTTAACAATGATTACTCGTATGTCCTTTGCCATGGCAACGACCATTTTTCTGAGATTTTCAGCCTGGTTCTCCTGCTTGGTCTTGTAGTGGAGCTTCTTCAATTTTGTTACTCCGTCCACCATGTCAGCAACCTCTTCGCCAAACTCTTCCTTTATCTTGTCATAGCCAACATCAGTGTCTTCGATGACATCGTGCAGTAATCCAGCAATGATGGTTGCGGTATCCATGCTTAGATCAGCAAGTAGCATTGCTACATGAACAGGATGGACAAAATACTTCTCCCCTGAATTTCTTACCTGACCTTCATGAGCGGACTCAGCAAAGTTGTAGGCTTTAATAATCAGCTCCATATCAGCCTGCGGATTGTATTGTTCAATTCTCATTAATAAATTCTCTAGCATAGTCTCACCCTCTTGGTCTGGTTCTATCGAATCGATAGTTGTTTATTATGATCTGGATGGATGTTCGTCCCAAATACTCATTTATTGATGGATAATATACTATATCCATGACAATATCATTTGCAATTCCTGATGTTAGTTTCTCCCGTTCCCTTCTACCATAGTGATCTTCAACTTCCTCCAGCCACCCATCTCCGTCACAGAACATAATTGCTTCCATTTGCCCCTGGATTGGATTGTTGAAGTTAAATTTCACAACATTTCTCTTGTTGCCAAGTACAACCGCCTTAGCCAGGTCCAAACCCTTGAATCCGAAAAGAGGTTTTGGATTGGCCTTTCCAAATGGTTCCAGCTTGAATATGTCATCAATGAACTCATAACTCACCCTATCAAGCGGCAAGGCCATATCTATATATACCCTTTTTACAAGGTCTTCATCCTCTAAGTTAGTGTTGTTATTGAGACATTTTCGCAATTCATCAATGTTTTCTTCATCTAAGGACAGGCCTGCTGCCATTGGGTGCCCACCAAACCTACCCAGCAGGTCCTTGCACCTGGTTAGCTCTTCAAATAGATGATAAGCTTCTATGGACCTTCCTGATCCTTTGATGCCTTCCCTGCCCCTTGTTAAGACTATTGTAGGTCTATTATACTTTTCTTTTATCCGCCCTGCAATGATCCCTGCAACACTTTCATGTATATCTGAATTGAATGCAACCAAGATCTTGTCATCAAGGTAGTTTTCTTCAACCATCCTTTCAATTTCCTGGGTTCCAGTTTCTGTTAGGTCCTTTCTATGTTCATTTAATTTCCTAAGCTTTATTGCAATTTCTTCAGCCTCTGTCTCATCTTCAGTCAAGAGCAGCTGCAAGCCCAGTAGTGCGCTATCCAACCTACCTGAGGCGTTTAGACTGGGTCCGATTACAAACCCAACATGGTATACTGACACGGTCTTACCCTCTAGACCAGATTCCTTCAAAAGGGCTCTTAGTCCCAAATTGGAGGTCTTATTCAGCAATTCCAGGCCTTCCTTAACAAAAATTCTGTTTTCTCCCACAAGGTCAACAACATCACATATGGTTGCTATTGCCACCATTTCCAGGAGTGGTTTCAGGTCAACCTTCTCCTTGGCTGATTTTGCCAAATGACTCGCCAGCTTAAATGCCACTCCCGCACCGCACAGGTTCTTCTCGGGATAAGTGCAGCCTGGCTTCTTTGGATTAAGTATGCAGTCTGCCTTGGGCATCCCGCTTTGGGGAATATCGTGGTGGTCAGTAACAATAATGGTCATATCCATATTCTTTCCCGTTTCAATGGGTTCAATGGCCGCAATTCCATTGTCACAGGTGATGATTGTATCAACTCCTGATGCCTTGGCATTCAGAACAATATGGGTATTTATGCCATAGCCATCCTGAATTCTATCGGGTATTGTATAGTCTACATCTGCTCCAAGTTCCTTCAAGGTACTGTATAGTATATATGTTGACATTATGCCATCAACGTCAAAATCTCCAACAATGAGAATCTTCTTCCCTTTTCTGATTTTATCGAGTATGAGCCTGCCAGCTGCATCCATGTCCTCCATTAGCAAGGGCTTGTGTAGCTTTTTTATATCTGGATTCAGAAATGACTCTATGTCAACTCTATCAGTTAATCCTCTATTTATTAAAATCTTAGCCAGAGGCTTGGAAATATTGTTTTCCATTGATATTTTGTTTACATCACCAGGATTGTTTCTAATAAACCACTTTTCCAAAAAATCACTCCAATAAAAAAATAGAATTTAGATAATATTATCTAAATTCTACCACTTTGTCAGTCTAATTTCCAGAAAAATCATTCTCCATGTCAACTTGATCAGGAGACTCCTCTTTTCTTCCATATAATAGTTTCAATTGTTCTTCCTTTTCCTCAACTCTCATAAGTAGAGACTTGTTCTCTGATTTGAGAGCTTCCATTCCATTCTTATTTTCCTTTATCTGTTTCTTGAGCTTCATTTCCCTTAATACACCAAATAGTGTAGCAACTGCAGCTCCAAGCAGAACCGAAATAAAAATCACTATAGCTTGGGAAAGCATTATCCTTGCGAATACAAAATCAATCTCCACCACATCACTGTTACTTAAAGCGAAAATGCCAATGATAATTGCCAGAACCAGTATAAGTATAAAGCTTTTCTGCATCTCAATACCCCCTTGTTTGATCTCTCTATACTGTTTTACCCTTTTTTAGGCTAAACCATACAGGTGTTGCAATAAATAGGGAGGAATAGGTTCCAGAGAGCATTCCCAGCAGTAGCGGCAAAGCAAGTACCTTTACATCCTCCACTCCCAATACATATAGGGATCCAACGGCAATCACCGTTGTTATTGTTGTGTTTATGGTTCTTCTCAATGAAAGTTTTACGCTGTCCTCAATTGTCTCTTCCAAACCCTTCTTTTGATTGAAACTCAACTCTTCCCTGATTCGATCAAATATTACAATGGTATCGTTTATTGAGTATCCAACTATCGTCAGCATGGCAGCTATGAAGGAGCTGTTTACTGGAAGTCTGAGTAATGAATATATTGACAGTGCTATCAGGATATCATGGATCAGGGCCACAATTGCAGCGACTCCAAACTTGAACTGAAATCTGAAGGTGATATACCCAAGCATTAGTATGGAAGTTATTCCGATGGATAGTATTGCCCTATCCCGAATTTCCTTCCCCATGAATGCCCCAAACTTTTGAGCTTGATAATTTTCAGGGTCCATCTGAAACTTGAGAACAAACTGGTCTACAATATTAGAAATTTGATTGTTCTCCAAGTCAAGGGAACTTCTTATGATAATCTCTTCCCTGTTTGATCCTGCGTGAATGATGCTTGCATTTTCGTCAAATGCATCCAATATTTCCCTTGCATCCTCAACCTCCACAAAGGATCCGATATTTAGTTGTATCATTGTTCCACCTGTAAAATCTATACCATAGTTTAATCCATTGATGAAAAACATGATCAAGCCGGCTAGAATTATGGCCAGGGAAACCATATATGAGTATTTTCTATTCTTTATAATATTCATTCTTTCCCTCCTATGCTCCATAAAGCTTTATATTTTTCCCGCCGGTTATGTGTGCCATCAATCTCAATACATACTTTGTAAAAAACACTGCTGTAATCATAGACGCACCAATACCAATTATCAAGGTGACTCCAAAGCCCTTGATCGGTCCTGTTCCAAAGCTATACAAGACTATGCCTGCAATGAGTGTGGTAATGTTGGCATCCAGAATTGATGTTAATGCTCTCTTAAATCCCGAGTCGATCGATACCCTTACGCTTTTTCCAACTTGAATCTCTTCCCGAATTCTTTCGTAAATCAATACATTGGCATCAACGGCCATACCTATTGAAAGAACCAAACCAGCAATTCCGGGGAGGGTGAGTTTTACACCTACTCCCATCATTGACCCTACCACAAGAAGCACATAGACAATCAAGGCAAGTGATGCAACCAGACCAGGTACCCTGTAAACTATTATCATAAAGGCAAATATCAGCAACAATGCAACACCAGCTGCCAATATGCTCCTTTCATAGGCTTCCAAGCCAAGTGTTGGTCCAATTACAGATGTCTGAAGCTCAATCATTTCAACCGGCAAGGCTCCTGCACTTATTAATGTGGCAAGGTTTCCTGCACTTTCTATTGTAAACCCACCTGTGATGATTGCCCTACCGTCATTGATAGCTTCATCCACTATTGGACTTGATATGACCACTCCATCAAGGACAATGTAGAGAATCTTGTCCATGTCATTTTCTTCAGCAGCAAGAGCTGCAGTTGCTGCTCTGAAAAGGTCTATTCCCTCATCATTGAACTCTAAGCTAACTACTGGCTCCTCTCCTCCAAATTGAGATGGGTTCATCACAACACCTGCACTCTTAACCTGCTTTCCTGTGATGACTGTTTCCCCCACAGGGGTTTTAAATTCAAGCATTGCTGTCTTTCCTATCAATTCAATGGCCTCTTGGGGATCACTCAGCCCTGCCAACTCAATTCTTATTCTATCTTCGTCCTCAATGGCAATATTCGGCTCAGATACCCCCAGTCCATCTACACGGTGTCCGATGATTGCCTTGGTCTCCTCCATCATCCTGCGCAGCTCTTCCCCTGTTGCATCTGTGTTTGCTTCAAGCACCACATACACACCGCCTGCCAAATCAAGCCCCAATTCTATCGATTCCTTGACATTTTTGTACTGGGTATCCCCAAATGTGGCCCCATTTACGGCAAAGAATGCTAAACCTATTACAATTGCAATTATTACAGCCAGTATGGCCATGCTTCTTGATTTCATCCCCTACCTCCTAAGACTCTCCGTTTGCCAAAACAGAAAGAGCACACTCTATCCTCTTTTTTTCCATCTCACACCCTATTTCATAGGGTTTCATAATATCATTGTGGGCATAATGTGCGTTCGCATGGCAACCACCGCTGCAATAGAACCTAGCCCAACAGTTGCGGCACTCTTCTTTGTTGTATACATTGGCCAACTTAAACTTGTCCCTAAGTTCACGGTTTTGAATGCCCGTTTCCAGTGTGCCCAGAAGAAACTCCTTTTCACCGACAAACTGGTGGCAAGGGTATAATTCCCCTTCAGGTGTTACCGCTAGGTATTCACTTCCAGCACCACAACCCACTGCCCTTTTGACCACACACGGACCCTGGTCCAAGTCAATCATAAAGTGGAAAAACATGAAATCCTTGTCCTCCTGGGTCAATCTGATGTACTCTTTGGAAAAATCCTCGTATTCCTGTAGGATTCTACCCAGATGGTCCTCTCTGATGGCATAGTCCATTTCCTCTGGTGCAACAACTGGCTCAATAGATATCTTCTTGAACCCCTCCCTGTGGAAGTTTATTGCATCCTTTCCAAAATCCAGGTTCTTGCTTGTGAAGGTCCCCCTGACATAATAGTCCTTTTCTCCTCTTGCCTGAACCATTTTCTTGATTTTGGGTAAGATCACATCGTAGCTTCCCTCTCCGCCAACAGTAAGCCTCATGGCATCGTTTACTGTCTTTCTTCCATCCAGGCTCAGAACTACATTATCCATATTTTCATTGATATACTGAATCTTATCATCATCCAAAAGGACACCGTTTGTTGTTATTGTAAATCTGAAATGCTTGTTGTACTCCTGCTCAATGCTTCTTCCGTAGTCAACAAGATCCTTGACGGTCCCAAAATTCATCAGTGGTTCACCACCAAAGAAGTCAACCTCCAGATTTCTTCTGTTGCCTGAGTTTTGTGCTAGATATAGCAAGGCCTTCTTTCCCGTCTCAAGATCCATCATGGACCTTTCGCCCTTGAAATTACCCTGGGATGCGAAGCAATACTCACACTTCAGATTGCAATCATGGGCTACGTGGAGACACATGGCCTTAACTATGTTGTCCTGATTGTAGGTTAGGTTTGAGATATCCTCGGAATCTGAATACAGCATCCCATTTTCTTCAAGGAATCCAACTTCCTCATAGGCTTGGCGTACTTCATTTTCTTCATATTTATATTCCATTTTCTTAACGATATCTTCCAGATCACTATCCAGGTAATGGTCCAGCAGATTGTAAACCAGTTCATCCACCACATGGACTGAACCGCTATTAACATCAAGTACCATGTGCTTTTCATTTAAATAGAACTTATGTATCAAGTCTTGTTTCAACTTATTTCCTCCTCATTTTTTTCAAATAAAAAGCAGTGGAGAACCCACTACTCTTCATTATGCTACTTATTTTCGCACTTTTGATTGCCAACTGTACAGGATGTCTTACACGCTGATTGGCAGGATGTCTGACACTCGCCACAACCGGCATAGGAAAGAGTATCCTTCAGTCTGCTCTTTGTCAATGTCTTTATGTACTTCATATTCTTCCTCCTATCCCTGGTCAACAGGTTTTTATGGAACAATTATACCACAAGGGGTGTGTATTATAAAGCAGTTTTTGTTTGAGCAAACTCACCTGGTGGAAAAAAGAAAAACTTCCGGCGAAGGAAGTTTTATTCTTTATATTCAGCTTACTCTGCTGTTTCGTCGTTTCTGTCACCGCTTTCATTAAGTACAGAACCAACCGCCCATCTTGTGATCTCTAATCTTGTTTTTGCAGAACCTGACTCCAGGGTCAAGACGTCTTCTTTGGCCTTTACGATTTTTCCATAAATTCCACCGATTGTTACAACCTCGTCACCTACTCTAAGTCCGCTTCTCATTTCCTTGATTTCTTTCTCTTTTTTCTTCTGTGGTCTGATGGCAAAGAAATAGAAAATAACCAAAAGTCCAATTGGAAGAATAAACGCTTGCAGTTGCTCCATTAAACAATCACTCCTTTACTTATATATATTATACATGAAATGGCGAAAAAATCACCCCTTAATCTACTGAATAGCCATAATTTTTGTAAAATTCCTCCCTATACTCCAATAGATTGTCCTTTCTTATGGCCTCTCTAATCTTTTCCATGGTTCTTATCAGGAATCTTAGATTATGGATTGTAGTCAGTCTCAAAGCCAGTATTTCATTAACATTGAAAAGATGTCTAATATATGCCCGCGAATAGTTCCTGCAGGTATAGCAATCGCAATCAGGGTCCAAAGGCGTGAAATCCTTGGCGTACTTGGCATTTCTAATGACCACCTTGCCCCTTGTGGTCATGGCAGTTCCGTTTCTGGCTATCCTGGTGGGCAGAACGCAGTCAGCCATGTCTATGCCCCTAATTACAGCTTCAAACAGGTAGTCAGGAGTTCCTACACCCATCAGGTACCTTGGCTTATCCTCAGGCAAGAGGGGTGTCGTATAGTCCAGAACCTCGCACATTGTCTCCATTGGTTCACCCACACTCAATCCTCCTATAGCATAGCCGCTAAAATCCATTTCCAAAAGGTCCCTTGCACTTTGTTCCCTAAGGTCTCTGTACATTCCACCCTGGACTATTCCAAAAAGACCCTGGGCATCCCAGTTTTGATGATGGTCCTTGCATCTTTGAGCCCATCTAGTGGTCCTTTCCATGGATTGTTTTGTATATTCATAATCAGCTGGATAGGAGACACATTCGTCAAAACACATCATAATATCCGAACCTAGTGCATTCTGTATATCAATAGCTGTTTCAGGGCTAATGAAATGTTTTGAACCGTCAATATGGGAGCGAAATTCAACTCCCTCCTCCTTGATTTTTCTAAGGTCACCCAGGCTGAAAACCTGGAACCCTCCGCTATCAGTTAGAATTGGCCCATCCCAGTTCATAAATTTATGAAGTCCTCCGGCTTCCTCTATAAGCTCGTGACCTGGCTTTAGATAAAGATGGTAGGTGTTGGACAGTATTATCTGGGCACCCAGATCCTTGACCTCTTCAGGAGTCATGGTCTTAACTGTTGCCCTTGTCCCAACCGGCATAAATATTGGTGTCTCTATTTCACCATGAGGAGTTGTGATTTTCCCAAGTCTAGCCTTGGTCTGTGTGGACTTCTTTATCAATTCGTACTTAATTGCCATTTTTACCTCCCGATTATTTTATGAACATTGAATCCCCAAAGCTAAAGAACCTATATCTCTTCTCAATCGCTTCCCTATAGGCATCCATTATCAATTCCCTTCCTGCAAATGCACTAACAAGCATCATTAGTGTGGATTCAGGCAGATGAAAGTTAGTTATAAGTCCATCCACCAGCTTGAATCTGTAGCCTGGATAAATGAAAATATCTGTCCAACCAGACCCTTCCCTTGCCCTTCCTTCATTGTCGGCAATGGTTTCAAGGGTCCTGGTCGAAGTGGTTCCAACGGATATTATCCTTCCTCCAGCTTCCTTTATTCTATTGATGCTTTCTGCAGCCTCACTACTTATCTGATAAAATTCCGAATGCATGATGTGATCATTTATATCATCTACCTTAACCGGCCTAAAGGTTCCAAGCCCCACATGCAGGGTGAGGTATATGATTTCAATCCCCTTGCCGCTTATCCTATTCATAAGGTCCTTGTCAAAGTGTAAGCCTGCTGTTGGAGCAGCTGCTGATCCTGGAGTTTTAGAATAAACCGTCTGGTATCTTTCCCCATCCTCAAGTTTTTCTGTTATATAGGGTGGCAATGGCATTTCTCCAAGTTGGTCGAGGATTTCCTCAAAAATTCCATCAAAGAAAAATTCTACGAATCTGGTTCCATCATCACCAATCCTAAGGACCGTTCCCTTGAGGATTCCACCACCAAACTCTATCTTTCCACCAGCCTTCATCTTTTTGCCCGGTCTTACAAGGCATTCCCAGATGTTCCTTTCAGTCCTCTTTAAAAGAAGCACTTCCAGTTTTTCTTCCTTGCCTGGTCTATTGCCAAATAGCCTTGCAGGCAATACTCTGGAATCGTTCAACACTATCCCATCTCCTGGATTAAGGTAATCCATTATATCTACAAAGCCTTTATGCTCGATGCTCTCATTTTCCCTACTCAAGACCAGAAGTCTTGAGCTTGACCTATCCTCCAATGGATGCTGGGCTATCAGGTCCTGTGGAAGGTCATAATAAAATTCACTTGTTTTCATTTTCAACTTCCTTAATTTAGTATTTGGTGATTTCAATACCGGTATAATAGTGCTCTAGAATTTCTTCAAAACTGAAGCCTTGCTTTGCCATTTCAATTGCTCCATATTGACTCATTCCTATGCCGTGTCCGAAACCCCTTCCAGATATTACAACACTTCCTCTTGATATGTCAACAGTTTCCGGTGTTTTATAGGTGAATACACCCCCATCACCAATTACCGTCATGGATTCATCGCTGTAGGACCTAACCCTGCCGTCACCAGATATTATGCTTATTTTCCCCCTGTCTCCTTCCAAAAGCTGAACCCTTCTCCCAGAGGCCGCATAGATAAGTGAATTATCCACATTACCAGGGGCTACATCGCCTTGAATGGAAAAAAGGGTACTCTTTATTGTTGTATTTCCCATCAGACTTCTAAACCTTTCTCCTGAAACCTGGGCAGTTCCCCTTGACCCGTTCAGGACTAGCTCCACGACCCTACCGGAAACAGTTTTCTCCGAAATATCTATGCCTCTTACCTCTCCTATGTCAATTCCGCCTTCCAAAAGCATCTGATTCATCCTGGAAGAGTCAATCGCCACTTCCCAACTGCTATTTATTGTATTCAAGGAATAAGGGTCCTCAACAGCCACCAGATAGGGAACCCTTCCTCCCCATACATTTTCACTGCTTTCAGTATGTCCCCCAGAGGATGAATGGAATACTGTATTTGCAACAACACCATTATACTTAGCAATCAATCCCCTTGTGTGGTCAACTGCCCTGTTTGTGGTTGCCTGTTCAGCATCGTAGCCACCGTATACCTGACAATGGGTGGTGTCACAGACGTTGTAACCCTCGTTAAGGTGCTTGTCCATGGTCGAGTAGGCATAGCTCCTGGCTGCAACAGCCTGGGCCTTCAAGGCCTCCTCACTGCTTAGGGATGGGATCTCCTTTGGGACAACACCATAAAGATAGCTTTCAATATCAACATGGTTTATTACAGAAAGCCCGTTTCTATTCCCCAAAAAGGAAACATAGCCCCTGTATTTTTTACCATCAATGCTCATCAGGCCATCCCCTCTGCCCTCTGGTCCAAATAGGACTGTACCATTTGCCGGCAGGGTCGCAACATAGGTGTTTGAATTATCATACACATCAATTTCATCATTTCTCCCCAAGCTCAAGCTTATGTACATTATCTCGCCGGGAAGCTCCATCAAACTATCTAGCTTGTCATTCTTCTGATATATTGCCATGCCACCATCCGTTGAAATCCTCACCCTTTCAAGAGCTCCGTAGGTCTTGCCTACCTTAACGTCAAAATAGACCAGATCCTCCTCAAGTCTTCCAAGTGAAGTGGATGGTAGGATTATCATCATTAAAACAATAAAAACGATTATGGTTCTTTTCATGTCTCACACCAGCCTTATGTTATTATTTTTCTGAAGGAAGAGGTTTGTTGAAATGCCTGTAGGCCTTTTCAGTTACCATTCTTCCCCTTGGTGTCCTGCTTAGGAATCCCATCTGTAAAAGGTAGGGTTCGTATACATCTTCAATTGTTCCTCTTTCTTCACCTGTGGCAGCTGCCAGTGTATCCACCCCAACAGGGCCTCCCTTGAAATTCTCAATCAGTGTCAGGATAAGCTTTCTATCAACTGCATCAAGCCCGAGTTTATCCACCTCAAGAACCATTAGGCCCTTCTTGGCTATTTCCTCTGTAATAATACCATTTTCAACCACCTGAGCATAGTCCCTGACTCTTTTTAGCAGCCTGTTCGCAATCCTTGGGGTACCTCTTGACCTCTTGGCAATTTCATAGGCACCCATGGGTTCAATTTCAATATTTAGTATCCTGGCCGATCTTGTTACAATCTCTGTTAGGTTATCTGGATTGTAAAGATCCAGATTCAGCATGACACCAAACCTATCCCTTAATGGTGATGTTAATAGGCCTGCCCTTGTAGTGGCTCCTATGAGGGTAAACTTTGACAAGTCCAGTCTGACAGATCTTGCAGAGGGTCCCTTCCCTATTATGATATCCAGGGCAAAATCCTCCATGGCAGGATAAAGGACCTCCTCAACGGTTCTGTTGATCCGATGGATTTCATCAATAAAAAGAACATCATCATCTGAGAGGTTGGTGAGTATGCTTGCCAAGTCTCCCGGTCTTTCGATAGCCGGTCCTGATGTTACCCTAATGTTGACTCCCATCTCATTTGCAATTATGTTTGCCAGTGTTGTCTTACCAAGTCCTGGAGGTCCATAAAGAAGAACATGATCCAGTGACTCGCTTCTACCTCTTGCTGCCTGAATAAAAATCTTCAGTTTTTCCTTGGCCTTGTCCTGACCGATATATTCTCTAAGCCACTTGGGTCTAAGTGTGGCCTCGGTCTCATTGTCCTCCATATTCATATTCCTGGCAACGATTCTATCTCTTCCTTCATCCATAAGTATATCTCCCATTGTAATTTAAATTTATAAGAGCTTGCAGGTCCCAATCGCTATCTGGACAGCTTTCTCAATCCCAGCTTTATCATATCCTCAACCGTCATTCCATTTAAGTCAGTACCATAAAATGCCTTCTGTGCCTCATATCTGCTATATCCCAAGGCGACAAGAGCCTCGACTGCTTCATTATCCATGACTTCAACAACTTCATCAAAGGATTCCTCCTCACTGAAGCCTCCCTTTACCTTGTCCTTAAGCTCAAGAACAATCCTTTCAGCAGTCTTTTTCCCCACACCAGGTCCCTTGCAAAGGGTTGTAACATCCTTAAGCATGATTGCCTTCTGAATTTGAACAGGTCTTAGGGTGGATAGTATTCCACAGGCAACCTTGGGTCCGATTTTTGATACAGTCAGCAAGAGCTTGAACATCTTCATCTCATCCTCACTGACAAAACCATATAGGCTCATTGAATCCTCCCTAACAATAAGGTCAGTGAATATGTGCTGTTTATCCTCACCCTTAATCAGCTGGATCAACGTATTGTTGGATGTGTTTATTCGATAGCCTATCCCCTGGTTTTCAAGGAGGAAATAATCTTCACCTATGTAACTGATTTTCCCAATTATATAATCAATCATTATTCCACCTACTTATCTCATTTTGAATGATTCCTTGAATTTCAAGGAACTTCCGTGACAAATTGCAACTGCTAAGGCATCTGCAACATCATCCGGTTTAGGTATTTTATCCAGATTTAGAAGAATCTTTACCATTTCCTGGACCTGCCTCTTCTCAGCCCTTCCATATCCCACAACGGCTTGTTTAACCTGAAGAGGTGTGTACTCGTATACCTCCAGGTCGTGATTGACAGCAGCAAGGATTTGGACACCTCTTGCATGACCAACCTTTATGGCAGTCTTAACATTTTTATTGAAAAAGAGCTCCTCAATAGCCAGATCATCTGGTCTGTGCTTTTCTATTATATCATTGAGCTGGTCATATACAGCTTTCAACCTTAGGGGAAATATTTGATCAGAAGGAGTCAGAATAGCTCCATAATCCATAACCCTGTACTTGTTTCCAATCAATTCCACCACGCCATAACCCACTGTGGCTATTCCCGGGTCCACTCCTAAAATTACCATACGTCACCTCTTTCAGCATCAATCCTTTATCTATTGTACCATATAATCCATGTAAATCTAAACTTGAATTTAAAACCCTCTGACCATAAAAGTCAGAGGGTGGTATTATGCATTATTAATGATTGCTCTATCGATATCTTTTAAGGACCCTGTCATTCAAGCCGTTCCAGTAGGCGTCCTTATACAGTCTCATTCCATTTCTGGACATGATTTTTATAACTTCATTGTATACATTTGTAAGATCATCCATTGTCAGAAGACTCTCATCCTCGGTTATATTTGCAGAGGATGACTCATAATCAATTGTCAACTGCTTGTCCAGATATCTGTTAGGCTAAATATTTTGTTTCTAATAACCTTTTCGCAATATCTGCCTATTAGATTGTGAAGGTGATTGTTGGATTCCTCATCCTTGTCGAGATT
>CALGAG010000239.1 GCA_937951995.1 uncultured Bacillota bacterium | reverse complement strand
TATCCGAGTTGGCAGTTGGACGAAGAACTGAACTTGCAGCGGTAGGAGCATACAAATCCATTAACAAGAACTGGACATTTGCTGGTGTTCTTGGAGTATTAAGTGCATTCTTTATAATGGGCTTTTATCCAGTAGTTGGTGGATGGGCATTGGCTTATGTACTTAAGTCATTTACAGGACTTCTTTCAAATGCTGCAGTCATAGGCGATGCTTTCGGAGCATTTATTGGTAATCCTATGGAGCCGGTTATCTGGATGCTGATATTCCTAGCAATGAACATTGCTATCGTTGCAAAGGGTATTGCAGGCGGTATTGAAAAAGCTGGTAAGATTCTTATGCCAACACTGTTTATTTTGTTGGTACTTGTAGCAGCAAGAAGTATGACGTTACCAGGAGCTGGAGCAGGAATTGATTTCCTATTTAAGCCTGATTTTAGTGCAGTTTCAGGAGCAACATTCCTTGCAGCCTTGGGCCAGGCATTCTTCTCACTATCACTTGGTATGGGCTGTATGATCACCTACGGTAGTTATCTTGGAAAATCGGAAAACCTACCACAAAATGCACTAATAATTTCTATGCTTGACACAGGTGTTGCACTTCTAGCAGGATTGGCAATATTCCCAGCGCTTTTTGCATTTGGAATGGAGCCAGCTGTTGGAGCCGGACTAGTATTCGTAGTTGTTCCACAAATCTTTGCTGCAATGGGAGGAATAGGAACCCTATTCTCAGCAATATTCTTTGTTGCACTTTCAGTAGCTGCACTTACTTCATCAGTTTCTCTACTTGAGGTTGTTGTTGCTTACCTAATTGACCAAAGAGGCTGGGAAAGAAAGAAATCTGTTTATACAGCTGGTGGAATAATGGTTGTAACTGGAATCCTTTCATCACTTTCAATGGGATTAATGTCAGGATTTACAATCCTTGGAGTAGGAATCTTCGACTTCTTCGACATTCTTACTGACAAGATATTCCTTGCTATCGGTGGATTGCTTCTTGCAATATTCGTTGGTTGGTTCATGAACAAGCAAGACCTTGAGGATGAGCTTACAAACGGAGGAACAATCAAGTTTGGTCTATTCAATATTTGGTACAACCTAATTAAATATGTGATTCCAGTAGCTATCGCAATAGTTGCTTTTGCAGGAATTACATCAATAGCACAAAAAGGACTTATGTTCTTAGGTCTTGGTATCATAGTTGTATTGGCAATGTTTTCAAAGAAACTATAACAATAAAAATAAAAAATCATGTTTCCCACTTGGGAAACATGATTTTTTTTGCCCTTCTATGCTACTTGTGTTTTTTCAATTTCATCTAGGAATACCTCAAGTGGCTGGTTTCCTACAAACTCAAACTCATCGTTTATTACAATCTTTGGTACACTTGATACATTGTATTCTTCAGACATGTCATAGAAGGTCTGGGCCTCGATCATATCTGCCTGAATGTTCGGATTCTCAAGTGCCAGCTTGTGGGCCTTCTCAACAGCTCCTGGACAGTGGGGACATGCCAGGGTGACAAATACCTTTATATTTACTGGTTTTTGTATCTTTTCAATCCTTTCCATTATCTCCTTTGGAAGTTCCTGGGCATTACCTGAGACCTCCATAACACTGGAAATAAAGGAGTTGATTTCATGACCTGACGGAACCCCGTTGAACTTGATTCTCTGGTAGGTCTTGTCCTTGTCAAGGAGTACAAGACTAGGTGCCATTGTAACCCCAAACTCTTCAGCCTTGTCTGAATCCTTGTCAAGATCCAGGATTTCCAAGCTTAGCCTTGGTGCAACTGATGTAAGCTCCGTAAGGAAATCTTTGGTATCCTCACAGGTTTCACAGTCCTGGGCCCTGGTGAAAAGGGCCACCGTTACATCATCCTTCATTCCGTTAAAGATACCTTCAAGCTGCTTTGCTACTTCCTCGTTTAAAAATTTCATAATTACCTCCTGTGGTTTACTTGTTTATAGTGTTTAAATAGTCGTTTACAGCAAGTGCGCACTTTGCACCATCACCTGCAGACATGATTATCTGCTTGTATGGAGTGTCGGTGACATCACCGGCTGCATAGATTCCATCTACGCTGGTTTTGCCATACCTATCAACTACAATTTCATTTCTTTCATTTAGGCTCAACAGATTGGAGAACATTTCGCTGTTTGGAAGATAGCCTATTTCAACAAATAGCCCTGCGCCCTCCACAATGTATTCCTCGCCTGATTCCCTGTCCGCAACCCTTACACCGGTCATGAACTTGTCCCCTTCCACTTCCAGGATCTGGGTCTGAAGCTTGACTTCAACATTATCCAGCCTTGAAAGCTGATCGATCAGTATTTGGTCTGCCCTGAACTGAGATCTGTGGACTATTGTAACCTTCTTGGCAATCTTGGCCAGGTCTATTGCGGCCTCAACAGCTGAGTTTCCACCGCCAGCCACAATTACTTCTTCACCTGCAAAAAGGGGACCATCACATATGGCACAGTAGCAAACACCCTTGCCGGAATATTCCTTTTCTCCAGGTACTCCAAGCTTTCTAGGCTTACTTCCAGTTGCGATGACAACTGAATAAGTATTGAACCTTTGGCCATTTTTCAGGACCACTTCCCTGATATTTGAATTGTCTTTTACATTGACTGATTCCAGCTCCTCATACTCCAGAACAGGTACCTCCAGCTCATTTACATGACCAACAAACTTCTTCATAAGCTCTTCTCCCGAAAGGGAAGTGAAGCCTAAATAGTTCTCAACTGAGGATGTGTCCATAACCTGTCCACCGATATCCCTAGCGATAACCCCTACCTGGAGACCCTTTCTCTTGGCATAAAGTGCCGTATTAAGACCTGCGGGACCTCCTCCCAGAACAATAAGGTCATAGGTTGTCTCCGGGTTCATTTTTGGCTTGTCCTTTCCTGGATTGCTTCCTAAATTTAGATTGACTTCCATTTTCTAATGCACCTCCATAAGTTTCTTCTAAAAGCAATTATACACCCCGGGGGTATAGCATGTCAAGTGATGCTCATTTATAGAAAGACCTGCAAGTGGCAAATGGGTTAGTTTAAACCCCAAATGCCTTGCAGGTCTTTGCTTCCTAAAGCTTACTCATATAATCCTTGAGTCTTTCAATGGAAAGTCTCCTGTCCAAGGTCTTTTCGTTGGATTCATTGATAACAGAGACAATATAGGAGTAGAAGGCTTCAATGATTTCCTTGTTGTCAAAGGCTATTGCTATTGGTGAGGGTGTCAATTTGTACAGAATGGCTGTCCTGTCCTTTTTGACAGTGATCCGTACATCCTTGAGAAAGAGCTTGTCAAGTATTATTACATTGTAGTTGGGGTAGGTCTCCAGCCAGTCTATTACATTCTCCAGGTGGATCCTGAATGTGTTTCTATCATAGTAGATAGGGTCTGAGGACAGGTGATTTGACAGCTCAACCTGCTCTTTTCCAGCATCCAGTTCATCCAGGCTGGGGAGGGAGAATATCTCAATGTACTTGTATTTTTTTAGATTGTCTTTAAGTAGATCGGTCCTCTTAATATGGGCCTTATGAAGGTCCTTGGAATCTGAGAGCATATAAAGAAATTCCATTGGTATTGTCATTGTGCTCAAGGTCTGGTGGAGGGCTATCAGATCCCCTGGACTGTCCCCCTGGTCCAGGAGGTAGGCAATTAGCTCCTTAAGATTATGAAAGCCAAATATACTCATAAGGGAATCACATTCCCCGATAAAGCTCAATAGATTGTCCTTCATTGAGAGGACAACATCCTTTTTATCCACATAGAAGTTTATGCTGTTATGGGAGTTTGACTTTATGGACGCTGATTTGATGGCAGCCCTGTCTCCAGCCAAGGCCACTGTATTTCCAAAAATACTCTTCATCTCCTGGGGATAGTAGTAGGTCTGAATCTGGCCTGAAATATATATTGGAAGCCACCTTTCAATGGATTCCATCATAGACCTGAAGTCCCTGTAATAAGGTTGGATGATCTTCAATCTGTGTCCCTTGGCCAAAATATCTGACAGCATGCCGTTAAAGGTAAAGTAGAAATCTATATCATCACTGATCCACTCCTGGGATTCATCACTATAGAAGTATATGTCAAGAATCTCATCGGATAGGATAATCTGGTGAAGGAATCTTATCATTGCCTCACGTTTACCCTCTGTACCAAGGTAAATGTCCTTTGCTGAATATTTGGGAACACTATGCAACTTCTCATGGCTAGTATTGTTGGAGTTTTCGGTAAAAAACTCAACCTTGTCGATAAAGTTCCTGATATAGGGAGAATTATCCTGAAACTTTTCATCCTGCAGCCAGTTGAGCAGGTGGGACCTTAGATAAGCGTGGTCATTTCTGTGTGCATCTGCAGAAAGACCCAAGAGCTCTGTGAACTCATCCAACAAATCCTTTTGAAAGGCACATTCCATCAGGTAATCTGCAATCTGTTCCATATGGTCACCCCTTTGGGAGGGGAGCCTGTTTCCCGTTCTCCACCGACTGACAAGTGACATGTCAACATCCAGTCTCTCGGACAATTGGGAGTTTGTGATTTTTAGTATCTGCATCATTCTAGTTATTTTATCCTTGAATTCCATTATCTCTCTCCTTATGGGTTTCTTTTGTAATTATATACTTTTGGCAGCTTTTGTGCAATATAGCG
>CALGAG010000238.1 GCA_937951995.1 uncultured Bacillota bacterium | reverse complement strand
AGGTCCTCCTCTTTATTCTTATCCAGGTCGTACAGGTGAAATCCACCTAAGACTGCAGTCAATGGCCTGTCAAGATGCTTTTCACATTGGTCCAGAATGTTTACTATTCCCCGGTGTGAACAGCCAACCACTAGAACCCTCTTGTTCCCTTCCTTAAGAATAAGGCTTTGTTCATGGTGGAAGTCATCCCAAATCCATTCCGAATCCTTTTTCATCAACAGTCTGGAGTTTCCTCGAGGGACCATCTCCTTTCCCTTGATATGGGAAAACAAAACCAATTCATCCCCAAAATACAGATCCTCATCCACCAATCTTACCCTGTTATTATGGAGAAGGCTATCGTCTATTCCCGCATCCTTCCTCTCTCCTTCCTTTATTGAGGCGTGTGGTCTGAAAGCCTCCTTGTGTATATATATGAGAGCCTTCTTGTTAAGGTCCATAAAGTATTTTATCCCTCCTCCATGGTCGTAATGGCCATGGGAAAGAATCATCATATCCACTTCAGCCAGGTCTACCCCCATCCGCTTGGCATTCCTGATGAAGGCATCAGTTTCACCGGCATCAAACAGTATTTTTCTTTCTCCTGCTTCAATGTACAAACTGAGTCCATGCTCTGTTTCATATCTCTCTTTTACAGATCGATTTTCAAGCAAAGTCTTTACTATCAATTTCCTCACTCCCTTCATACAAACATTTACCCAAAATCACCAGTTAGTTTCATTAGTCTCCCATATATTGACTTTTACACTAGATAACAGTAAAGTAATTATATGAAAGGACGGTGGTATTTTTGTTAAATAATGTGAAGAAAAAGCTTGATGAGGGCAAGAATGTTCTTGGCACTTTTTTTGAGCTTGGAAGCGAAGAGGTTGTGGAATCCCTTGGATATACGGGTCTGGACTTTATAATTGTTGATACAGAGCACGGACCATACAGTGTTGAGAGTACTGCAAGATTCACAAGGGCCGCTGAGGTTGTTGGCTTGACCACCATGGTAAGGGTCAGTGATATTTCCAGGCCTTCGATCTTAAGGAACCTTGATATTGGTGCAAAGGGACTTATCGTCCCTTGTGTGGAGACAGTTGATGAGGTCAGGAAGCTTGTCGAATGGGCCAAGTACACCCCAGTGGGTAAGAGGGGCTACTTCAAGGCCAGGTCAGCAGGCTACGGAGAAAAGGATTTTGCAAGGAATCTTGATGAGTATTTTGCCACCTGTAACAGGGAAACACTACTTATACCCCAATGTGAGACAATCGGTTGCCTAGAAAGTATTGAAGATATAATGGCAATGGATGGGGTAGATGGGATTTTTGTTGGGCCTTTTGACCTTTCCATCGGTCTGGGTATCCCTGCCCAGTTTGATGATCCAAGTTTCAAGGCTGCTCTTGGTAGGATTCTAAAGGCAGCCAAGGACAACAACAAGTATGCCTTTATCTTTTCTCCTGATTCAAAATCAGCCAAAAGCATGTTTGAGATGGGTTATCAGGGCGTTGCAGTTAACATGGATGCAGGTTTTCTCATGGGTGCAGTCAAGTCTGCAGTAAAGGAAATAATGGAGTAGTACAAAGAAAGGATGAAACCATTTTGACGGTTTCATCCTTTTTAATTTGGATCATTCCTGAAGATATTTTCTCAGTGCTTCCTGGTCTTTTATTATCAGTCCTCTTTCACCTGCAAGTGTTTCCAGGTGGTGGGTGAATTCATGCAGTAGGGTGTGCTCAAGGTGTTTCCTAAGTTCTTCCTCGGAAATATTTCTAAAAACCCTTTTGAATGAACCATAATATATTCTTATATGGCTTCCAGTAAAGCTCTTGTGGTATTCCCCCATTACATAGAGCCTTCTGTCAC
>CALGAG010000237.1 GCA_937951995.1 uncultured Bacillota bacterium | reverse complement strand
AGGGGGAGGGATTTTTTGAGTCAGTTAAAGAGTAGGGTCAAGTTACCAAGTGGCATCAAGAAAATTAATCTGGAAAATGTTGTGGTCAGAAAGGCCGTTGAAAAGGATATTGAGGGAATATTCCACGTAGCAGCATCTGTGGGGAAGAAGAGCCAGGACCCAATGCAGGGATTTCTTATGGATGATTATGGTTCTGATCCGGAGGGGCACAAGAACAAACTGAAGAGAGCCCTGGAAATCAGCGATTACTTCTATGTGGCGGAATACATAGAGGACGACTACAGGTCTGTTCTTGGATTTACCTTCGGACTTCCAAAGGACGTGTGGCTGGGTGAAAACCCGGGGTGGCTTGATGACTGCTACTTCAGGCCGGACTTTGACCGGGAGAGCCTGGACAACTTTATCATGCTTGACAAGATAGCAGTCCTTGACAGGTTCAAAAGGCAGGGAATAGGTGGCTTGCTTTCCAGAAGGCTAATCAGGGACATCAAGGCTGATGGAATGTTTGACATCTTCGAGGAGGTTATAATTGCACCCATACCAAATCTACCATCGGTTCTTTTCAAGACAAAGCGTAAGTTCAAGCTGGCCAGTGTAAGGTATGAGTGGCATGAGGGCAAGGTAATGACAACCCTTGTTTACCACAGAAGGCTTAGAAGAGATACTTAGGAGAGATGCCCATGTCAGGTCCCCGGGATTTAACCCTGGGGATTTTCTTTTTTTTGTTTTGACCTTAAATCCCATGCAATATTTCGACATAAGGGTTATAATCTATTTAATGACTTAATTGTGGAGGACAAGATGTTTGAAAAGCTGAAGGGATATATTGCAGTAATTATATCGGCAATTGTGTTTGGAAGCATGCCGCTTATGGCAAAGACCGTCTACCAGGAGGGAGGGAATCCTGTAACTCTATCTTTTTTGAGGTTTTTTCTGGTTCTTCCAGTCCTGGCATACTTTGTAAACAGGAACAAGAAGGTGGGACTTGGGCTAACGAGGGAAGAGGCCAAGAAGCTATTTCTGGTGGGAACCCTTGGCTATGGGACAACAGCCCTGACCCTGTACATGTCATATGACTACATAGCATCTGGAATAGCCACCACACTCCACTTTGCATACCCGGTCCTTGTGATCCTGGTGTATGTGATCCTTTTTAAGGAAAGGGCCAGCAGTATCAAGATGCTATCAGTGAGCCTGACGATTGTGGGGATAATGTTTCTCAATGACTCTGAAGCAAACATGAATCTAATGGGATTTCTTCTGGCATTTGGCTCATCTGTGGCCTATGCCTTCTACATAGTCTACCTTGACAGAAGTGGTCTGAAGTCCATGAACTCCCTGAAGCTCACCCTTTATCTTTGCATAATGGCAAGCGGGATGATATTTCTCTTTGGTTTGTTTACAGGGACCTTGGATTTCAACATGACACCCCTTGGATGGGGAATATCCACCCTTCTGTCCATACTTGTGGCCTTTCTTGGAGTAAGCTTTTTCCAGATAGGAGTGGCACTTATCGGGCCCCAAAAGACATCCATACTTAGCACATTTGAGCCTGTGACAAGCATAATCATCGGAGCCTTGCTCTTTAATGAGTTGATAAGCGGGAGAACAATCGCCGGTTTTGCTTCAATCTTGGCTGCGGTCGTTATTATTACAGCATTTGACAGGGATTAGGAGGGGTATTGTGAAAATAGGTTTAGTGGGTACAGGTGGTGTTGGAAGGGCACTTATTGGTCTTATTGGCAAGCGGGATGACATGGACCTTGTATTTGCGCTTAATTCCAGATCGGGAGCTGGGGACCCTTCAGGCCTGGATTGTGAAGGTCTGGCTGAATATCTCCAAGAGAACAGTGACCTTTCAGAATATGGTGAAGGGGGCTTTGGAACCTGGGAGCTTGGCGATGTCCTAAAGAGCTACAAGGTTGACCTTTTGGTTGAAGCAACCCCCACCAATAAGGGGACAGGGGAGCCTGCTGCCACAACAATCAGGCTTGCCCTTCAAGAGGGCATTCACGTTGTGACGGCCAACAAGGGACCGGTTATGCTGCATTTCAAGGAGCTTGGGGACCTGGCCCAAGAAAATGGACTTGGCCTTGGAATAGGGGCAACAGCAGGGGCTGCCCTTCCCACCATCAGCGCCGGCGAGAACGACCTTCTGGGTTCAAGGCTGCTGGGAATCAGGGGGGTCTTGAATGGGACCACAAACTACATACTCCACCTGATGGAAACTGAAGGGATGTCCTACGGGGATGCCCTGAGAAAAGCACAGGAGGAAGGGATTGCAGAGACGGATCCATCACAGGATGTTGAAGGCTGGGATACAGCAATAAAGATGACCATAATTGCCAATGCCCTTGCAGGAACAGACCTTACCCTGGAGGATGCCCAGGTTACCGGTATAAGCCACCTGACCTTGGAGGATATAGGGGCCGCCAAAAGGGAAGGAAAAAGGTACAGGCTTCTTGGTGAACTGGACCTTCAGGATGAGAACCCAAGGGCTTTGGTAAGGCCCATCATGGTGTCCCAGGAGGATATATTCTACGGGGTACAGGGAAAGAACAAGGGCGTGGAGTATATCACCGACAATCTGGGAGAGATTGCAATCCTTGGAGGAGCCTCAGATGTAAGGGGTGCTGCTGCAGCCATAATAAGGGATATTCTACAGATTAAAAAGAATTTTTAGAAAAGTATAAATTTTGTGTTGACTTATGAATCCCCATGGATATATAATAGGTCTCAATATTATAAATGCCAAGATGAAGAGAAAGATACCGGGGTTTTACTTCAAGAGAGCTGATGGTTGGTGAGAATCAGCAGTAAAAGGGTATGTAATACTAGCTTCAAAGCAGCATGGGCGAAAGCTTCGGCAAGTAGTCTGTGACGGTGCCACCGTTATATGGATACCGGATGATAGTCCGGGAATGAGGCAGCTTGCTGCGAATTAGGGTGGTAACACGAAAGATTTATCCTTCGTCCCTATAGATTAATATCTATAGGGACGGGGGATTTTTTTTATTACGAATAGAAAATTTCTACTACATAAATTCTAGAAATTTTCGTTCATGAGTATCATAAAAAGCTACATTAGAGCAATTCAGATGCTTTTTTTATTCAGAAAAGGGGGATTCAAATGACAAAGAGGATCAGGTTTTTTGACACTACATTAAGGGACGGGGAGCAGTCCCCAGGGTGCAGCATGAATCACAGGGAAAAGCTTATGATGGCAAGGCAATTGGAGAAGCTGGGAGTGGATGTCATTGAGGCAGGCTTTGCAGCTGCATCACCTGGTGACTTTCAATCTGTAAAGGCCATAGCGGACCAGATAACTGAATCAACGGTGGCGGTCCTTTCAAGGACAGTCAAGGAGGACATCGACAAGGCCTGGGAGGCTGTAAAGGGGGCGGCAAAGCCTAGGATTCACACCTTTATTGCCACATCACCAATACATATGGAATACAAGCTGAAGATGACTCCACAGCAGGTTGCTGACAGGGCTGAAGAGATGGTGGCATATGCAGCCAGCCTTTGCCCGGAGGTTGAATTTTCTGCTGAGGATGCCACGAGAAGCGACACTGACTTTCTTGCTGAAATATTTGACAGGGTGATCCAGGCGGGAGCTAAAATCATCAACATACCAGACACCGTGGGCTACACAACACCGGATGAGTTCTACCAGTTTATCATGGACATCAGAAGAAAATCCAAGTATCTGGACGGGGTGGAAATATCAGTCCACTGCCACAATGATTTGGGTCTGGGAGTTGCAAACAGCCTTGCAGCCATAAAGGCAGGGGCGACACAAATAGAGTGCACAGTTAATGGGATAGGTGAAAGGGCCGGCAACGCAGCCCTTGAGGAAATAGCAATGGTCCTTTCAGTAAGAGGGGACAAGTACGGTGCAAACTCCAATATCAATACCGTCGAGATCACCAGGACAAGCAATATGCTAAGCAGCATCACCGGTGTAAACGTCCAGCCCAACAAGGCAATTGTGGGAGCCAATGCATTTGCCCATGAGTCGGGAATCCACCAGCATGGGGTCCTTAGCAACAGGGAAACCTACGAGATAATGACTCCGGAATCCGTTGGATTGAGCAACAACAATCTGGTCCTTGGCAAGCATTCAGGCAGACATGCATTCAAGGACAAGGTGGTTTCACTTGGATATGAAATAGACGATGACCAGATCAACATTATCTTCGCCCAGTTCAAGGACCTGGCAGACAAGAAAAAGCAGATTTTTGACAGGGACATTGAGATACTCCTAACCAGAGGGATAAAGGAGACAAGGGACTACTACAAGCTTGAGAGGTTTGTTGTAAACAGTGGAAACACAATAACAACCACAGCCTCCGTGGTCTTGGATACCCCAGAGGGAATCAGGGAGGGAATCTCATTTGCACAAGGGCCTGTGGATGCCTCATTCAAGGCAATTGAGCAGTGCGTCCACAAGGACATAACCCTTGAGGACTATTCCCTCCAGTCCATTACAGAGGGAACTGATGCATTGGGGTATGCTGTGGTGAAGCTAAGATACAAGGACAAGCACTTTGTGGGCAGGGATGCCAGCATAGATGTGGTGGAGGCAAGCATAAGTGCCTATATAAACGCAGTGAACAAGCTGATGCAGGAAGAGGAGACACACCAGGAAATGGCTGTATAGAAAGGGTGATTTGGATGGGAATGACAATGACACAGAAGATAATGGCAGCACATTCAGGAAGGGAAAGGGTGGCTGCGGGAGATTTCATAGAGGCAGACCTTGATATGGTCCTTGGCAATGACATAACAGCACCTCCGGCAATAGCAGAGTTTGGGAGGATGGGGTCGGAGAGGGTATTTCACAGGGACAAGGTTGCCCTGGTACCTGACCATTTTGCTCCAAACAAGGATATCAAGGCTGCCCAGCAGTGCAAGATCATGAGGGAATTTGCCCACAGTCAGGAGATAACAAACTACTTTGAAATCGGGGAAATGGGAATTGAGCATGCACTTCTGCCTGAAAAGGGGATTGTGGTCGCAGGGGATGCAGTCATAGGGGCTGATTCCCATACCTGTACCTATGGGGCCCTTGGAGCCTTTTCCACAGGGGTTGGCAGCACCGATATGGCAGCTGGCATGTCCACAGGCAAGGCCTGGTTCAAGGTCCCATCAGCAATTTCCATAGTTCTTAGAAACAAGCCAGGTGAGTGGGTTACCGGCAAGGATATAATCCTTCATATCATCGGTATGATAGGGGTTGATGGAGCCAGGTACAAGTCCATGGAGTACTCAGGTGAGGGAGTCGGACACCTTTCAATGGATGACAGGTTCACCATGGCCAATATGGCGATTGAGGCAGGTGCAAAGAACGGGATATTCCCGGTGGACAAGGTCACTGAAGCCTATATGGGTGGCCGGGCAAAAAGGGAGTGGAAGGTCTACGGGCCAGACGAGGATGCGGACTATGACCAGGTCATTGAAATCGACCTGTCAAAGGTAAGGCCAACGGTCTCATTTCCACACAGCCCGGACAACACCCATACCATTGACAATGTTCCAAGGGTGGGGATTGACCAGGTCGTGATCGGGTCCTGCACAAATGGAAGGCTGGATGACATGAGGATGGCGGCAAGGATCCTGAAGGGTCGGAAGGTTGCAAGGGGTGTCAGGACCATAATATTTCCCGCAACCCAGGAAATCTACCTCCAGTCTGTGAGGGAAGGCTTGATCGAGATATTCATAGAGGCTGGAGCCATTGTAAGCACTCCAACCTGTGGACCCTGTCTGGGAGGACACATGGGGATACTGGCAGAAGGTGAAAGGGCCGTATCCACGACCAACAGGAACTTTATCGGCAGGATGGGCCATCATACATCAGAGGTCTACCTGGCAAGCCCCGCTGTAGCGGCAGCCTCTGCCGTAAGCGGCTTTATTCAAAATCCAGAAGATTTGGAGGTGGTCTAGTTGAAATCCCAGGGAAGGGTCATTAAATTTGGAGACAACATCGACACAGACCTTATAATTGCCGCAAGATACCTGTCAACGGCGGATCCCAAAGACCTGGCCCAACACTTTATGGAGGACCTTGATCCTGAAATAAGCAAGAGGGTCAAGGAGGGTGATATTGTTGTGGCAGGCAGGAACTTTGGCTGCGGATCATCCAGGGAGCACGCACCCATAGCCATAAAGGGCGCCGGAGTTAGCTGTGTGATCGCGGAAAGCTTTGCAAGGATATTCTACAGGAATTCCTTTAACATAGGTCTGCCAATAATTGAAAGTCCAGAGGCGTCCAGGGACATTGAGGATGGTGACCAGATCAAGGTTGACTATGAAACAGGTGAAATCACAAATATAACTACAGGTAAAAAATACAGTGGTGAAGCCTACCCCCCATTTATCAGAAGGATAATTGAAAATGGAGGATTGGTAGGATACGTAAAAGCGGGAGGAGCAGAGGGACATGACATATAGGATAGCGGTGGCAAGAGGTGATGGTGTGGGCCCGGAGGTTGTTGAAAGTGCAATCCAGGTCCTTGAAAGGGTTTCAGAGGTTTTTGAGATTGGATTTGAGTTCCAGGAGGTCCTTGTGGGAGGGGCAGCCTATGAGGCCACAGGAAGCCCCCTGCCTGAAGAAAGTCTTAATACCATAAAAAACTGTGACAGTGTGCTCTTCGGTGCGGTTGGTGGAGACAGATGGGATGGTCTTCCCCATGAAATGAGGCCTGAGGCGGCAATCCTTGGACTGAGGAAGGCCCTTAAGGCCTATTCAAACCTTAGACCCGGGATCCTCTACCCCCAGCTGAAGGAGGCTTCACCTCTTAAGAACCACATTGTGGAAAATGGATTTGACATATGCGTGGTAAGGGAGCTTACTGGGGGGATATACTTTGGGAGGAAAAAAACCTGGGAGGATGAAGGCGGTGAAAGGGCAGAGGATGTTGAGGAGTACAGCCGCATGGAAATTGAGCGGATAGCCAGGAAGGCCTTCCAGACTGCCATGGGGAGGAGAAGGAAGGTAACCAGTGTCGACAAGGCAAATGTCCTTCACACATCAAGGCTGTGGAGAAGGGTTGTTGATGAGGTCCATCTTGATTATCCTGAAGTGGACCTGAACCACATGTATATAGACAATGCATGTATGCAGGCTGTTAGGGACCCATACCAGTTTGATGTGATCCTGACATCAAATATCTTTGGGGACATCCTCTCAGATGAAATAAGCATGCTGACAGGGTCCATAGGCCTGCTTCCCTCAGCCAGCATGGGTGATGGGAAAGAGGGCATATACGAACCTATACACGGGTCTGCGCCAGACCTGGCAGGACTGGACAGGGTCAACCCAATAGGGACAATCCTTTCAGCAGCAATGATGCTTGACCATTCCTTTGGACTGCCAGATGCCGCAAGGTCCATTGAGGATGCAATAAAAAAAGTTTTTGATGAAAAATACCACACTGAAGACGTTTTCATGGAAGGTGGAAAAACCGTGGGAACAAAGGAGATTACAAGGCTTATAGCCCAGAACATTGAAAATGGTGCCAATTGAAAATATTCAAAATAATTTAAATTATTTAAAAAAAGGTGTTGACACCTTTGATTTTAAGTTATAGAATGGGTTTAATTTAAATCACAAACAAGAGCAATGACGGAGACAAAACTGTAGAGAGTCTGATAACAGAGAACTGATGGATGGTGAGAGTCAGGATCAGAGGACGCAGGAATGATCACTCCGGAGCTGTCAAGGCGAAATGGAAAAAGTAGCTGCGACCGGGAATCTTCCAAATGGAAGATGCGCCACCGTTACATGGCTATGGTTAAAGGCTTGTCCTTGGACCTGAAGAGTCAGTCTGCGTGAGCAGATTGTAAACCAGGGTGGTACCGCGAATATTATCTCGTCCCTGAAATACATATAAGTATTTCAGAGGCGAGATTTTTTTATACCCAAAAACAAAAAATAAAGGGAGGAAATGAAAATGAAAAGAACTTTAAATGCTATGGTGAAGAATGGACCGGAGACCCTAATGAGAATTACAGGACTTATGAGAAAAAGAGGCTGTCAGCTGGAGGGAATCGTATATGAGGTGGGTCTTAATGATGCACTGTCAAAGCTTACACTGACCGTTGGAGCTGAAAGCGAGGACCTTATGAACAATATGATCCTTCAGATGAAAAGATTCCAGGATGTTTACGAGGTTACAGAATAAATTACATAACAGGGGAGAGATGGAAAAATGGCGAAGATGTTCTACGAAAACGACTGTGATTTGAATTTGCTTAAAGATAAGAAGGTGGCTGTAATAGGCTATGGTAGCCAGGGTCATGCACATGCACTTAACCTTATGGAATCCGGTGTGGATGTAAGGGTTGGCCTTTACGAGGGCAGCAAGTCCTGGGAAAGGGCACAGGAGGCAGGACTTAAGGTTATGACCTCTGGAGAGGCAACGGAGTGGGCCGATGTGGTAATGCTGCTTGTAAACGATGAAAAGCAGGTTGACCTTTATGAAAACAGTGTGAAGAAGAACCTGTCACCTGGAAACTACCTGGCCTTTGCCCACGGCTTCAACATCCATTACGGACAGATTGTACCACCGGAGGATGTGAATGTGTTTATGGTAGCTCCCAAGGGGCCTGGACACACTGTTAGAAGCCAGTATCAGGAGGGAAAAGGGGTGCCTTGTCTGGTTACAACCCACCAGGACCCAAGCGGGGATACCATGGATGTTGCCCTTGCATATGCAGCAGGAATTGGGGGAGCCAGAGCCGGTGTACTTCAGACCACCTTCAAGGAGGAGACTGAAACAGACCTTTTCGGAGAGCAGGCAGTACTTTGCGGTGGGGTTACAGAACTGATGAAGGCAGGTTTTGAAGTACTTGTGGAGGCGGGCTATGAGCCTGAAAGCGCATACTTTGAATGTCTGCACGAGATGAAGCTGATTGTCGACCTGATAAACCAGGGAGGACTAAGCTACATGAGGTATTCAGTAAGTGATACTGCAGAGTATGGAGACTATTCAGTAGGCAGAAGAATCATAACCGAGGATACCAGAAATGAAATGAGAAAGGTCCTTGGAGAGGTCCAGGACGGGACCTTTGCCAAGAATTGGATACTTGAGAACAAGGCAAACAGACCTTCCTTCACAGCCAGAAGAAGGATGGAGCAGGACCACCAGATGGAGGTTGTTGGAAGGGACCTTAGAAAGATGATGAGTTGGTTAAAGAAATAGGATGAATCATTTGTTTTATGAGGGCTGTAATGACTAGAATACAGGGGTGAGGAAATGAAGTTGACAGGTGCAGATGTAGTGATGGAGTGCCTCCTTAGGGAAGGCGTGGACACCATATTCGGATATCCAGGAGGTGCTGTGATTCCCCTTTACGATTCCTTGACAAGGTATAGGGAGCATTTCAGACATATCCTAACAAGCCACGAGCAGGGAGCATCCCACGGGGCAGACGGATATGCCAGGTCAAGCGGAAAGACAGGGGTGTGCTTCGCAACCTCAGGGCCAGGTGCCACAAATACCGTCACTGGAATAGCAACAGCATATTCGGATTCAGTTCCCATGGTTGTAATAACAGGACAGGTGGCATCATCCCTTCTGGGTAGGGATTCCTTCCAGGAGGTAGATATAACATCCATAACCATGACCATAACAAAGCACAATTTCCTGGTGCACAGTGTGGATGAAATTGAGGAGACAATAAGGGAGGCCTTCAGGATCGCCAGCTCGGGAAGAAAGGGACCGGTTCTTGTGGACATCCCAAAGGATATCCTTATGGCAATGGTCGACTTTGAAAGGACCCAGCTGGAGGGTGATCAGGAGGAGGCAACAAATGAGAACCTGGACAGTCTGGACATGGTGGTTCAAATGATAAACTCCGCCAAAAGACCTGTGATTTATGCCGGTGGAGGAGTCATTTCCTCCGGTACCACAAGTGACCTTGTAGGTTTTGCAGAAAAGGGGGATATACCAGTTGTTTCAAGCCTTATGGGCATGGGAGGTTTTCCAAGGGACCACAGACTTTCCCTTGGACTTGTAGGAATGCACGGCTTCAAGGAAAACAACCTGGCAGTTTGCCATAGCGACCTGATAATAGCAGTTGGAGCAAGGTTTAGCGACAGGGTGATCGGAAAGGCTGAGGAGTTCGGACCAAAGGCCAGGGTGGTCCAGCTTGATATTGATGCATCTGAAATAGGCAAGAACAAGGCTGTGGATGCAAACCTTACAGGACCCATGAAAAAGATCCTTACAGCACTCCAGGAGAAAATAGATGAGTCCCACAGAGAAAAGTGGCTCCAGGAGATAGAAGAGATGAAGGAAGAGAATTCATATGTTGAGGACTGGAGCGGAGTGGCAGCCCTTAAGCTTGCAAACAGAGCATTTCCGGATGCCATAGTTGCGACGGATGTTGGTCAGCACCAGATGTGGACAGGCCAGCACTGGGTATTCAAGAGGCCAAGGACATTCCTGTCATCGGGAGGTCTTGGAACAATGGGATATGGAATGGGTGCAGCAATTGGAGCACAGGTTGCCAACCCTGACAAGAGGGTGGTCCTGGTCACGGGGGATGGAAGCTTTAGGATGAACTTCAATGAGCTTGGTACAGTTGCAAAATACAACCTGCCAATTATAATTTTACTATTTAACAACAATTCACTTGGAATGGTTAGGCAATGGCAGGGAATGTTCTGTGAAGAGAGGTATTCGGAGACTGACCTGGGAGATGAGGTTGACTTCATAAAGCTTGCTGGTGCCTTTGGGATCAAGGGTGTCAGGGCGGACAGCCCAGAGGAGCTTGAAGGGGCTCTTCGGGGGGTAGATGATGAAAGGAAGGCCCTTCTTGTGGAATGCAGGTTTTCAAATGACCAGTGGGTATACCCAATTGTTCCGGCAGGAAAGGCCATAAATGAGATGGTATATGAAGGAGGAGATGTTTAGATGGAACAGAGTTTTGTGTTTTTCAATGGTGAGATTGTAGATGAGAAGG
>CALGAG010000236.1 GCA_937951995.1 uncultured Bacillota bacterium | reverse complement strand
AAAAAAGTCATTGGCGTCTACTTTCGCCAATGACTTTTCTACTATTAATTATCATGTCAAGCTAACAAGATTTTTACTGTAAAGGTTATTTAATGACTTCATAACACCAAGCTTGCAATGGTCAAAGGTCAACCCCCCCTGATAATATGCATAGAATGGCTCTCGCATTGGTCCATCTGCACTTAGCTCTATGGATGAGCCCTCTATAAAGCCTCCTGCAGCCATGATTATCCTATCGGCATATCCTGGCATGTCCCATGCTTCGGGAACCACGTAGGAGTCAACTGTGGAGGCAGCCTGGATACCCTTGCAGAATTCACTGACCCTCTCTTCTGTCAAAAGCTCCACCCCTTGAATGATATCGCTTCTCCTGTCATCCAGCTCAGGGACAATATTGAATCCAAGTGTCTTGTAGGTCATTGCCACAAGCAAGGCTCCCTTCACAGCCTCTGTTACAACATGTGGAGCCAGGAAGAGCCCCTGGAGGGTTGTCCTGGTAGTTCCAAAGGTCAATCCAGTATCCTTGCCAAGGCCAGGTGCTGTCAGCCTGTTTGAGACCATGTTTATCAGGTCTTCCCTACCTGCAACATAGCCCCCTGAAAGTGCAATCCCCCCTCCTGGATTCTTGATAAGGGATCCGGCGATAATATCCGCCCCCACCTCAATTGGCTCCCTGGTATCCAGAAATTCCCCGTAGCAGTTGTCTACCATTATAAGGACATCAGGATGCTGGTCCTTTATCTTTCCAATGACTTCCTCTATCTCATCAATAGTAATTGCTCTCCTGTCACTGTATCCTGTAGACCTTTGAATTGCAACAAGCTTTGTATTTTCAGAGATTGAGCTCAAAGCTCTTTCCAAATCAATGCTGTTATCCCTTAGGGGAACTTCATCATATAGGACCCCATAGTCCATAAGGCTTCCCACCATATCACCCTTGACACCAATCACCTTTTGCAGGGTGTCATAGGGGGTTCCTGTTATATACAATAGCTGATCACCAGGCCTGAGTATCCCAGAAAGTGCCAGGTTAAGGGCATGGGTCCCGGAGGCTATTGCAGGCCTTACCAAGGCAGCCTCTGCTTTGAAGATATCTGCAAATATGGATTCTACCTTCTCTCTGCCAACGTCTCCGTATCCGTATCCTGTGGTCCAATGGAAGTCAGTTGA
>CALGAG010000235.1 GCA_937951995.1 uncultured Bacillota bacterium | reverse complement strand
TGTATTTGTCAATCGAAATCTGTACCATATTTTAATCGAAAACTGGTCCACTTAAGCGTAGTTTAATCACTTCTGTTCATCCATTCTTTTGTTTCTTTTATTCTGTAAGAGTCACCATTCATGTTTATCACATATGAGTTGTGTGTCATCCGGTCTATCAATGCTGCTGTTAGAACCGTATCGTTGAAAACTTCATTCCAGCGATCAAATGACAAATTCGTTGTTATTATCGTGGATTTTCTTTCTGCCCTTAAGGATAGAAAAGTGAACAAAAGCTCGCTTCCTTCCTTGTCAAATGATATATAACCGAGTTCATCTGCTATTATCAAGTCGTATTTCTCGAATTTCTTCTCAAGGGTGTATAGTTTCTTTTCACTCCTTGTCTCCTTGAGTTCATTTATCAATGAGGCCACTGTTGAAAAGTAGACCTTGTATCCCTTGTTGCAGGCTTCTATTCCTAGACCTATTGAAATATGCGTCTTCCCTGTTCCAGGGTTTCCTGCCAATATTATGTTCCTACCTTCTTCTATGAAGTTTAAGGTTTTCAGTTCTTTTATCTTTCGCCTGCCATCTTCAGGTAAGTACTCTACCCTCAATTCGTCCATATGCTTTTTGTAGGGGAACCTGGCATTTTTGATTCTATTCTTCCTGCCGTTTTCTTTCCTCATATCATAGGCTTCTGAAAATATGTCTAGCAAAAAGTCCTCATATGACTGGTCTTGGCGGTATGCTTCCTCTATCTTTTGTTTCAACCCTTGATTTATACCAGGAATCTTTAATTCTGATACATATCCCTTTATTTCCTGCAATGTCTCTTTCAATTTTCATACCTCCCCATTGATTCAAGATTGAAAAGATTGTTTAACTCTTGTATTTGCTTTGTGGATGATTCGAAGATCTCTACATCTTCACGCTTTATCCTTAAATCTTCTCTGGGGAGCTTGTAGACTATGTTTTTTATGTTATCTGTGGTTACCAGGCTTTCCTTTATGGTCTTGAGTTCCTTAATGGCAGATAGCACTGTATTTGTGTCTTTTTCTTTTATTAGCTCTAAAAGCTCTATGAAATCCCTTGGATTATTGGTATAATATCTTTGATATGTTTCTTGAAGCTCTGGACTTAGCTGGTGTCTGCCAACACTGGAATGCAATGCTCCGGGCTTCTTTTTTAATGTATGGATAAAATGATTGATATCAATTATCCATTTATGGTTTTGAAAGCTTCTTTTGTGCTCCGCTATTTTTGACTCCTTGTAGTAGATCTTGATCTCTTCAGGGTATATTTTCACCTTTACAAATTTACCTACAAGGTAATCGGGAACTGAGTATTTATTCTGGTCAATGTTTATGACACTGTACTTATTAACTCTTGACTCTGTTCTCCTTGAAGAGTCATATGATGGCTTTAGGGGTAGCAGATAGGGTCTCTCTTTATCTAATACATCTTTTGGACTCTCATTGCCTAACCAATTCCTCTTCCTTCCGTTTAGCTTTCTTAGCTGTAGCTTTAGATATTGGTTTGCTTCTTCCAGTGTATCGAATTCAGATTTACCTGAGAATACCTTTCTCCTTACAAATTCTATCCCTCGTTCCACATGCCCCTTTTCATTTCCTTTGGCCACATTGCAAAATCTGTACTTAAAACCATAGTACATGGATAGTTTGACTAAATCATCAGTTGCCTCTTTTTCATTTCTTCCTACAAATTTCTTCACTGCTTGCTTCATATTGTCATACACTACTTCCCTATGAATTCCTGCTGCCTCATTGAAAGACTTTACATGCAAATCAAGGAAGTTTTCCATTTTCTGATTATGGTATAGATGGGCATTGTGGTGCGATCCCTTGGCAGTGGTCATAAGTCCCATTTGGAATGTTAGCATCTTTCCACCGATGGTTAATTTAACTTCACCCCAGTCAAACTCCATGGTTTCTCCCAATTGATACTCCTGTCTTACGTAGGCCTCCTTGGTATTATGGTTGTCTCGGATGTAGTTACAGACGGTTGTATATCCAATGTCATAGCCTTTTTCAAGAAGCTTTTCATGTATGTCGGTGTTTTTCATCAACTGCTTATGTCTTCCTAGGGCCCGATTATTTTCATTGCTTAGGAGCATGCTTTTAATTTCTTCAATTATGTCTTCTGTCAGCTTAAGCTTTGTTCTGCTACTGGTATCATATTTTGGCTTGGATGCAATTTCTTCTATCAGAAGGAGGATTTGCTCCCTGTGTTTTTCCTCATTATGGCCTAATTGATCCAACTCCTTAAACTTGGCATTCACTTCACCTATGTATTTTCTTACAGTTGTGCGCGAAATCTTCAAGTCATCACTGATTTTTCTCTGTGAGTCACCATCTCTAAAATGTCTCATTAGAATTTCTGCTTTCTGGTCCAATCTAATCAACCTCCATCCCCCCTAAAGTTCTCTTTAAAGGGTATTATATTTTATTGGTGGACCAGTTTTCAATTAATATGGTGGTACAGTTTTAAGTTAACACAAACAACTGGACCATTTTTGTGTTCCAATCTGAGATTTTATATAAGTTATATAGTTATAAAATGGATTTAAACTGCTGCTTGCTATGGAATAGTTAGAACTACTAATTCCAGGTGTGCCAATCCAAATTTTTACATTTGATCGTAAAGACACCATGGTGTTAATAAAATTAATAACTTTAGGCGCTAATTGAGTTTTATAGCCACTTTCAGATGATCCATAACTACTAGCGTTGTCTGGTATTAGTACAAAATCTGTTGCATCAGATGCAGCTAACGCAGGATAATCACCCGATACAAAGTTGTCCGTCTGCAAAATTGTTATAGTCATTGCTTTCATTAAAAATCCTCCTTCTCTTTGTAGGTAGTGTCAAGTAGACACTACCACTTTTTATTCAAATTTCTCTAGTGTTTAAACCTCATAACTTCCAAAAGTAGTTACTACTTTTTAATAATCCGTAGCCACTACAATTCTATTCTGGTATTTAACACCTGATTTTCTTCCATATCTGTTTGTAATTGAGATATCATTTTGTATTTATCAGTAAGTTTATATTCCTCAACTTTTTGCATTCTTATCACCTCCCTCTTTAAATCAAGTAGCATTTTTCAATGCTTTTGATTTGTTCTTTTGTTTTTTTTA
>CALGAG010000234.1 GCA_937951995.1 uncultured Bacillota bacterium | reverse complement strand
AACATGCTTGACTGAAAATAGAACTGCAGGAATTATTCCAAGATTATAGAATGCATACTTGAATCCACCAAGTGCCCATCCAGACTCCATTGTTCCATTTGCGATTCCGCCTGTTATTTCAGATCCAAATTTTGTGAACAGCATAACCAGAAATATTATATATACCGAGTACAATAAGAAGGTCCAGTATGACAGGAACTTCTCTATTGCTTCAGTTCCCTTCAAAACAAGTATTCCTACACCAATCATCATGGCTACAACACCTATGTAGTAGTTTATGCCAAACATCTCATTCAATATGCTGCCTGCTGAGGATGCGATTACGGCCAATACTATCAGCAGAAGCACAACGTAGCAAAGCTCGTATAGCCACCATGCCTTGCCAAGAAGCTTCTTGAAGAAGGTTCTGTAGTCATATGCCTTGAAGACTCTGGCAAATTCGAAGGTAGCTGCACAAACAATCCCCCAGATGACTCCAGATATGGCAAGCATAGCTACCAGTCCACCTACCGTACCAAAGCTTAGGAAAAACTCTACGATTTCTCTGCCCGTACCATATCCCCCAGCTATTACCACTGATTGAAATATTATTCCGGGTATGAAGTACTTCTTGAACGTAGCACTCTTTACAAAATTCATTTATAACTCCTCCTTTTAATTACCAGCCAACTGCTACCTCCAAAACAGAATCTGGTATTTCGTTGTTTATGTACTCCTGTATAGACTCCTCGATTACATCCAGCGCCCTGTCCAGTTCATCCTTCCCAATGACCAGAGGAGGCTGAATCCTTAATACTCCTGATGCCAAAAATATTACTATTACACCCTTTTCCCAACACCTGTAGCATATCTTTGCAGCAGCGGTCTTGTTTCCTTCCTTTGTGATCCTATCCGTCACCAGATCTACTCCAATTGACAACCCCTTGCCTCTGACATCTCCTATCAGATCATACTTTGCCTTCATCTCATTGAATCTTCCCTTTACATAGTCCCCCAACTCTCTGGATTGATCCAGCAAGCCCTCTTCCTCAATGATATTGATGGTTTCGACAGCAGCTGCACAGGAGAGAGCATTTCCACTCATCGTGAACAGATGAGCCGGTGGTCCCAATGACTCAGTGATCTCCTTCCTTGCGACTATTGCACTTAAAGGAACACCTGATGCCATTGATTTTCCCATTACTATGATGTCAGGCTCCACATCAAAATGTTCAATGCTGAACCATTTACCTGTTCTTCCAAATCCCTGCTGTACCTCTTCACTAACGAAGAGTATGCCATTTTCCTTACAGATCCCATGAAGCTCCTTGACATATTTTTCAGGGGGGACAATCAATCCTGCATCACCTGCGATGGGTTCCATCACAACAGCTGCAATCTCCTCAGGGGGCATGTAGGTCTTTAAGGACTCCTTGAAATCCTTCATACACTCCAGACTGCAGGTATCACTCTTCTTGTCGTAGGAGCATCTATAGCAATCCGGGTACTTAATATGTGCAATATCAGGAAGTAAAGGTCCAATTTTTCTTCTCATATTCAGGCTGATGGCCGACAATGACAATGACCCCAATGTTGACCCGTGATAGGAGCCAACAAAAGATACTATCTTGCTTCTACCTGTGTATGCCCTGACCATTTTTATCATCCCATCATTGGCATCGGATCCCGACAAACCGTAGACAACCCTCTTTTCAAAATTTCCAGGGGTTATGCTACACAGCTTTTCACCCAAGGCTACAAGTGGTTCTGAATATGTATATGCTGCAGTGTAGCTAATGAAATTTTCAAGTTGGTCTGTGATTGCCTTTGTTATTCTGGGATGGCTATGTCCAGTATTCAGCGAAGATGCACTGGAAAGCATATCGATATACTCATTTCCATCCATGTCCTCAATCATTGCCCCCCTGCCTCTTTTGATTGCCAGTGGGTAGTATGGTATCCTTGCAAACTCGGAATATACCTTTGAATCCCTTTCGACTATCTCCATGCATCTGTCATATTTCAATTAAACTCTCCCCTTACCATTTACTTTATTTCATTCTCGATTCTCTGAATTCTATCAATCAAGCTATCAGTATCTTGATTAATCATCATTCTTACGTAGTTCTGACCCAGCCCGACAAATCCTCTGCATGAAACAGCCTTTACCTCCTGCTTAAGAAGCAGGTCTTCAAAATCAACGTTCTTATCTGGATGCTTTAGTGTCATTATCGGCACTGACTCATTTGTCTCAAGTAGATGTAGTCTTTTCAATGATCTGGTGAACTTCCTCTTTCTAGATACGATCTTTTCAGAGCATTCCTCCATAAAATCACAATCCCTCAATGCAGCCTCGGCTATGTGTCTTGCAATACTGTTCATCTCATATGGATTTGATATTTTCCTGTACTGATCTGCTATGCATTTTGACGTAACCATATATCCTGCCCTGATTCCAGCAAGTCCAAGACCCTTTGACAGGGACCTTACCACTATAAGGTTTTTGTATTTGTTGACCAAAGACACCGCCGACATATCCCTGGATATGAAATCTCCATAGGCCTCATCAATAATAATTGGCCTTTCAAATTCGGCAGCCTTCCTGATGATTTTATCCAAATCATTAATGCCTATAACCTGGCCTGTGGGATTGTTTGGATTGTCCAGATAGAAAAGGGTATGCTTTCTATCCATCATCTGGATAAATCTGTCTGGATCCATCCTGAAATTATTTGACTCCTCCAGTACATAGCTCTCATATCTTCCGCCACTTGCATGGACATCGTCAACATAATCAGAAAACTGAGGGGAATAACCCATAACCAAAGAATTATTGTCAACAAACAACTTATTAATTTTATAAATGAGTTCTATTGAGCCATCTCCCAGTATAATCTGATCCTCTTCAATCAAGCTTACCTTCTCCCAATATTCTGTTATTACCTTTTTTAGACCAAGTGCGGGTTTTGGATAAGTGTTCAGCTCGGACACATCATAACTTTTCAGAGAGCTCAGCACCTTACCCGATATTCCAAAGGGGTTGATCCCATTTGAGCAATCCATGAACCCAGATGTATCGACCGCTTGGCTGGTTTCCTTGGCATAGCTGGTCTTTTTCAAGTTTCTTATGTTTTCTCTAAACTCCACTGTTATACTCCACCTCCTTTCATACTCATTCTATTAAATGCAAATAAGGGGCCAAGTATGGTTCAGTATTGAAATATTTTTATTTTTTCTTGGGCTAATCCCTTCCATTCATTCAAATTTCAACATAATGGATTGTATTCTTTTTTTGTATAAGTTTTCAGCAATCCTTGATTTTATGGCTATGGACCTATATAATCAAAAATAAATGTACCAAATTGTAACACAAAGAACACTTCCAGCATCTTACATATTGGTTTTGCAACGTTTTCCCATGTTTTCCCATTATTTCCCAGGTTCTGAAGCATTGAAATTCCAACAACCAGGTTAACATGGCATTTGAGAAATCAATATGAACAAGTGCTACATTTTGGTACATGTCACTCACTTTGAAAGGTGGTACACATTATGGTGTTAGAAGAAAAAGGATCTGGCAGCTTTACACTGCTTCAAGAAGATGTAAAATCCCCAGAAGACTTGATCAAGGACATATTTGTGAGCATTACTGGTATGATCGGCTTGGAGGGTATCTCAATATTCTTATGTAAGAATGGTAATGCTCCAGTTTGTGGATTTTCATCATCCTCTGATTTTACAGCAGAGGATATCTGGTCCCTTTACCAGGAGGAGAAGCTTGTTTTCAATGAATCCAAATCCGGTCCCTTGCAAGCTTTGCCAGGTGAGAAATATGAAATTGTTGCAGTGTCCACAACCAATTCTTCAGAGTGCCTTGAAGGTATTCAATCAAAAGCCAAGGACACACTACAAAAACTATTCATGGACTACACCATCATAGGTAAAAAGTACAAGTATCTACTTGACTGTCTGGATTCAGTTGATGAGGGTATTTCAGCATGTGATGAAAAAGGCTTTGTTACATATATCAACCAGCCTGCATGTAATATGCTTAAATCAGACAAGAAGGATATACTCAATCAGGATCTGAAAACATTCATACCTAACTCCATCCTGGTAAAGGCCATCAAATCAAGAAAATCCGTTCTTGATGTTGAGTACCAGATTGAGCTGCCTACCCACTCCGTAAACCTTATGAACTCGGCCTACCCCGTATTCGATGATGATGACAGCCTAGCCGGTGCAATCGATATTTACAGGAAGAAAACCCGTTCAATAAAGGTTGCTTCAGATCTTATGGGTCACTATGCAAATTATGATTTCAGCAACTTCATCGGGGAAAGCAGGCAGATCAAGGAGACAATCGATATAGCAAAGAAATTCTCAAAAAGTAACAAAAATGTACTTATCATTGGGGATAGCGGAACAGGCAAGGAGCTTATGGCTCAGGCAATACACAACCACAGCTCAAGAAAGGATGGCCCCTTCGTAGCCATAAACTGTGCAAGCTATCCGAGAGATTTGTTTGAAAGCGAATTGTTCGGTTATGACGAAGGAGCCTTCACAGGTGCCAAAAAGGGAGGCAAGATTGGTAAGTTTGAGCTCGCAAACGGAGGGACGATATTTCTTGATGAAATAGGTGAAATGCACATGCATCTCCAGGCAAAGCTATTGAGAATAATAGAGGACAGGAGTCTAAGCAGAATCGGCAGCAACAAGATGGTTGATATTGATGTCCGCATCATTGCCGCCACCAACAGAAATCTTGAGGATATGATACTGAGGGAATCATTCAGGGAGGACCTTTACTACAGGCTAAAGGTACTGTTCCTTTCTCTTCCACCCCTTAAGGACAGAGGAAAGGATGTTCTGGAGCTTTGCGATTACTTTATCCACAAGTTTTCAAACGATACCCTAAAAGGTATAAACGGATTGGACGATGATGCTGCCAAGTTGGTTATGAGCTATGATTGGCCCGGCAACATACGGGAGCTTGAGAATATTATCTCCCTGTCATTATTCTATTGTGAGGGTGAATACCTGACAAAGGACAATCTGATGAGAGCTGGACTGATAACTGATGAAGATTCACTTTTCAGTGGTAAATCCCGAAACAAAGAACTGTCCACAATAACCACCGAGTTGATCCTGAAAACACTTAGGGAAAACGACGGCAACAAGAAAAAAACTGCGGAAGAGCTGGGAATATCCCGAAATACAATTTACAGAAAGTTAAGGAGCTCTGAAAAAAAATACTAACCAGATCATCCCGATCTGGTTAGACTTTTTATAGTTTTGATTTAATTAATCTTCCCAACTTCTCAATACCTTCAAATATCTTTTCAGGTGGCACTGCTCCAAAGCTCATTCTCATTGCATTGCAGCCCATTCCGTTTCCCTCAGTATAGAAGCCCTCTCCTGCTACGTATGCTACCATCACATCAGGATCGCTTAGGGAT
>CALGAG010000233.1 GCA_937951995.1 uncultured Bacillota bacterium | reverse complement strand
GCATGACCATAAGAAAGCTTCTACTGATTGTGATGGTCCTTGTGGTGGTGCTTTCCGTTGGAATAAATGCAACCATTCTCACCTCCCTTACGGACAGGTATTTTGTGGACTATCTTGATGCAAGCTACGAAAACCACACTGATCAGATCATTGAGTACACAAGGGCGGCCCTCCAGAGAGAGGACCTGTCCTACACCCAAATGAGCAGGGAGCTGAGTTCCCACCTCATAGACCCCATAATCAGGATCAGGCTTTTGGATACTGATGGAAGACAGCTCCTTGATGTGAGAGCTGATATTCCAATGATGGGCGGACATATGATGAACAGCAGAATGTATGAAAGGTTCACAAGCAATTCTGCAAAGGAATTCATGTATCAGGTCACATCCAATGGTGAACTTATTGGGAACCTTGAGATTACCAGATTTGGAGCTACGGAAAATACAGCAGGTGCTTTGCTTTTTAAGTCAGCCCTGATCAGGAACAGTATTCTTTCTGCCCTGATCGCCCTGGCCATTGCGATTGTAGTTGGCTTTATAATAAGTGGGCGCATGGCAGGAGAGCTGAAAAAGACAGCCAACCAGGCAACTGCAATTCAGGAGGGGAACCCGTCACCTGTTGAGAAATCCTTTATCCAGGAGATAACCAGCATACGGGAGACCCTGGATGACCTGAATGTGAGGCTTAAGCTTAGGCAAAAGAGCAGAAAGGAGCTTACAGACCAGCTGATCCACCAGACCAGAACACCCTTGACCATACTGAAGACCCATCTGGAGGCAATAGATGATGGGATGGTGGAGGTGGACCAGGACGAGATCAATATCCTGGAGGATCAGATACAAAACATAACTGCCATAATATCCAACATGAGCGAACTGATTGATGCTGAAACCACAAAGGGTGAAGTAAGCCTTGAAGAGGTGGAGATAAATCAGCTGATCAGAAAAATCATGGCTGGACTCAAGCCCCAGTATTCAAAAAAAGGAGTTAGCCTAAACCTTCTCACAGGAGAAAAGGTGACCCTAACAACAGACAGATATATGCTCAGTCAGGCTATCTACAATATAATGACAAATGCCTATAAGTACACCGATGAAGGTGGCAAGGTTGATATCAGTTATGGAATAGAGGATGGAATGCTGGGCATTGAAATAAGTGACACTGGAATTGGAATCCCGGAAAGGGACAAGGAAAAGATATTCAATGCCTACTACAGCGCAGAAGCAGATGGCGTAAAGGTTGGAGAGGGTATCGGACTCTATGTTGCAGCAGAGAATCTGAGACAGCTTGGGGGAAGAATAACTGTCCAATCTCAGGTTGGTAAAGGAAGTAGGTTCAAGGTTGAGTTGCCACTAGATAAAGGGAGGGGTTAGATGAAGAAGCTTAAGAAAAAGTTGAATGAATTCATAGAGAAGCTTGCAAAGGCAAATGAAAGTGAGTTTGGAAACAAGAAGCTTGATTGCTGCCAATTGAACAAGGCACAGAAGTAGACTTTAGAATAAAAAATGGTGTTCTCCATTAAAGGGAGGACATCATTTTTTCGATTATCAGTGTTTTTTCTTGGTAATTTTGTTCCAGTGAAGTATAATGGAGACAAACAGTTTTATGTTAGTCTAGGAGGGCATACAATGATTCTATTTGTGAAGATGCTGATGGTTTTACAAATGCTTACCGCAAATCTTCATATGACATTAAAGAGCTCGCGATTAAAAAGGGGCAGGTGGGCATCATTTGCCATGCTTTTTATTACATCCATAGTATTTTTTGGTGTTCTATATGCTTTTGGCTCAAACATATCTGAAGAAAACCTGCGTGAGGGTGATGGCTTATACCTAATTCTTGCATTGATTTATTATATTCCCATCAGGCTGATAACAGACCAGCCTGTTAGAAACACCATTACCATTATGGCCACTTCCTGGGTCTACACAATCTTCATCTATATAATATCGCACAGGCTTGCCTATTACATTGATCCAGGAAACCTCCAGACCAATTCCTTCCTCATTCAGACAGTCCTGTATTTGACTACTTACAGAATATATTACAGGTTCATGAATGAAAAGTTCATATACACCATAAGGAACATGGACAGAGTGTCGATGAATATCCTAATGACACTCAGCATATCTATGGTCAATATCTTGTTTCTGATGAACTATTCCTATGTTAATGGACACTCCCTATTTACTGAAATGGCCGAACCGGTCCTATTGATAATCATATCAACCCTATCATTGCAATTGGCAAGCTCATTTGTCAGATCAAGTAAGAACGTGGAGGCAATGGGTAGAAAAATCCAAAAGACCCCTTGACCAGGTTGGGGAACCGTGAAGCCATGATGGATGATGCCAATGGGAGGATTTCCAGGGATGAGGCGTTTGGGCTGATATTTGCAGACCTGGACAGGTTTAAGGAGGTTAATGATACACATGGACACCAGGCCGGTGATGATTACCTGGTTTCATTTGCAAATACGGCAAGAAAACACCTGGGACCCAGGGATAAGCTCTATAGGATTTCAGGGGATGAGTTTGTAATTTTATGTGGCAGGGAGAATTGCAAAGATTTAATTGAAAAACTTGATGATTTCAGGTTTCTAAACAATCCACGGGGAATTGAATTTTTGGGACTTAGCACAGGCCATGCATATTATCCTGAGGAACATGGAAACCTTGTAGACCTCTTGACTGTTGCTGATGAGAGAATGTACCAGGAAAAGAAGATAAAACATAAGAATAGCCCAAATTGATTGTGGAATGGATACATAATCTGTGATAGAATAAATACATAAAACTATTGCTAAATACCCTGAATTTAAAGCTTCAGGGTATTTAAGCGCTAATATGAAACTTGGTGATATTTTGAAACAAGAGATTAAGTCCACAAGGGTAAAAAAGAGAATAGTCATCCTTCCTTTTCTCCTGATTTTCATTGCATACATGTTGGTTACCATTTCCTCTGTTAATAGTAGAATAGAGTATTACAGGAATCATCTTATGGAGGATTCAATAGAGTATGCAAAAAGCTATGCGGTTGGAATAAGCAAGTCTGCAGAGGCAAGGGATACTTTAAATGAGCTTCTTGAGGAAAGGCTATTGGTGGCTTCCAGATCAACGGTTCTGCTACAGGGAGAGCTTGACAATGAAAGACTTGCGGAAATGGCTGAAAGGTATAGGGTTGATGTAATATATTACTACAATACTGATGGGGAGATCCTTTACTCAAACGATGGTGAATACATTGGCTGGAAGGCTCCTGAAGGACACCCCGTGTATGAGTTCATGAGGAATCCCTTGGAGTTCTACTCTGAGGAAATTAGACAGGATTCTGAAAGTAGCCAATATTACAAGTACGGATATTTTCAGAGAGATGATGGGAGCTTTGTCCAGGTGGGGATATATGCTGAAGAAATTAACGATTTCATCGGAAGCTTCGAAATGCAGCAGCTGCTTGATGAGATAAAGGATATCCAGCTTGTCCACAGCCTCTATTTCATTGATAAAAATCTTGAGATAATCAGTGCAACAATTGATGAATACATTGGAACAACCATCATGAATCCTGACATTGTAGATGCAATAAGAAGGAACAAGGAATACAATTCCACAGTGGAGATATATGGCGAGGAGCTCTACTATGGAATGGTTCCAATTCACATAGAAAATGACAAGATTGGAACTCTGGCTGTAGCCCAATCTACTGGGGACATGGACCTTGTTGTTAGTGATGCCGTTAGGAATGGAATATATAATCTGGCAAGCGTTTTTCTAGTAATCGGATTCTTTGCATCATATGTAATCAGAAAAAACAAGCAGCTGGTGGAAATGGCATATTACGACAAGCTTACCGGACTACCAAACCAGGCCTATCTAAAGGAATACATCCAGGAAACCATCAAGGAAAAAGCGGTGGAGGACAAGGCAGTACTCCTTGTGAATACACAAAACTTCAGACACATCAACATGACCTACGGATACGATTTTGGAGACGATATATTAAGGGAGATTGCAAGGAGGCTCAAGTCTGTAATCGGGGACAGTCACATGGTTTCAAGGTTCACATCAGACAGGTTTGTTGTTTTTGTTGAAGGCTACCATAGTAAGGAACAGCTTGTAAAGCTAACTGAATCAATAACAGCTTCCCTGGACAAGCCTATAGAAAACTCTAGGAGCAGACAGTACATAAATAGCCAGATAGCCATAATCGACTCGATTAAGGGCTACTTTGATGTGGATAATCTTCTAAGGGAGGCATCAATTGCTCTGGACCACCTTCCTAGGGAATCCTCGTTGAATTACATCTTCTTCAGTGAAGAAATGGGTGATCGGGTAAACAGGTGGGATGCAATAGAAAATGAAATCAGAGATTTTGTCCTGACACCTGATTCTAATACAATTTATCTTGACTACCAGCCGAAGGTTGATTTAAGAACAGGTAAAATATCTGGCTTCGAGGCCCTAGCAAGAATGAACTCAGCTGAGCTTGGAAGGATTTCACCAATGGAGTTTATTGATGTTGCAGAAAAGAGACTAATGATAGCCCCACTAGGATATAGGCTTCTGGAAATGGCTGCAAAGTTCGCCAAGGAAATGGATTGTGAAATCTGCAGGAATACGACAATTGCAGTGAATATTTCGGGGATCCAGCTGTTGAGGGATGACTTTGTAGACCGTGTAAAGGGTATAATTGACAGGTATGACCTTGAGCCTGGAAGGCTGGAGCTTGAGATTACTGAGTCAATCCTACTTGATAATTTCAATGTTATAAATGATAAGCTTAAGATATTAAAGGACTCTGGTATAGAAATTTCCCTGGATGACTTTGGAACAGGATATTCCTCTCTTTCAAGACTAGGGGAACTGAATGTGGGCTTGATAAAGATTGATAGATACTTCATTAAAAAAATAGACGACATCACTGAGGACAGTCATCTCACTCATGACATCATTTCCATGGCCCACAAGAGTGGTCTCAAGGTTGTGGCTGAAGGGGTTGAGACAATGGATCAGCTTGAGTACCTAAGGAGAAACCATTGTGACTATATGCAGGGTTACCTTTTCAGCAGGCCAGTTTCTCCAGAAGAAGCCTTGAAGCTTCTACAAAGTACCAATAAGGACAAATAATTTTGAATGGTGGGAATGAAATGAAAAGAAGAGGATTATTTTTCCTTTTTACTATAGTGATATTGATTATATCCACCCCATTTGCCCAGGCAAGTGAAGCGCCTGATTTCTATGATCTTGTGGATAGCCACGGATCCATGATGATGTTCATTGACCCCAGCAATGGAAGGATAGTCTATGTCAACCAGGCAGCTGTTGATTTCTATGGTTATGATAAAGATGTTTTGGAATCCATGGATGTCTATGATTTGAGGACTGGCACGAGCTATGACAAGGTTCCAAGTTGGAAGGAACTCAACTCAAGGGATAAAAACACATATACCGTCCAGCATAGAATTGCAGATGGGAGTACCAGATCCCTGGAGGTTAAGTCCTACCCCTATGAGTATGCAGGAAGAACAGTGCTTTTCTCCATCCTTGAGGATATAACACAGAGGACAATTCTTGAGGAGAGCAACAGACAACAGATGAACATAATAATCAGCGGAGCCTTGATAAGCATAGCTGTTCTTTTGTATATAGCGGAAGCCAGAAGAAAGATAAATGAGGATATAGAAGAAATCAACTCCCAGCTAAACAGCAGCAAGGACAAGCTACAGTTGATTCTGGACTCAACTGTAGAGGGAATCTACGGAATGGACAGGGAAGGTGTTTGTACATTCATAAACCAAAGCGGTCTTAAGATCCTGGGCTACACCAGCCAGGAAGACCTATTAGGCAAAAATATGCATACTCAGATCCACCACTCCCACAGAAACGGTGAGGTCATGCCGGTTGATCAATGCAAGATACTCAAGTCCATTAATGAGGGGAAACCAGCATATGTCAATGATGAAGTTTTCTGGCGCAAGGATGGGTCTTTTTTTGATGTTGAGTACGATTCCCATCCCCAGCATGAGAATGGAGAAATTGTAGGTGCGGTTGTTACCTTCAATGACATTACTGAAAAGAGGAAAATTGAAAGAGAGATTCAGTATCTTAGTTTCCATGACCCTGTAACTGACCTTTACAACAAGACATTTTTCCAGGAGGAGCTGAAGAGGCTTGATGTGGAAAGGAATCTTCCCATTTCTGTAATCGTAGGGGACATCAATGGTCTTAAGCTTACCAATGATATTCTTGGCCACGAAGCAGGGGATGAACTGATAAGGGCCGCTGCCCAGACAATGAAGGAGGTCTGCAGGGCTGATGACATCATCGCCAGGACAGGTGGAGATGAATTTACCGTATTACTGCCATCAACAAGCCTCCAGGAGGCTAAAAAGATTGGTGAACGGATAAAGGAGAACATTGAGGCGAAAAAAATCAATATGTTCAAGGGAAGCATCTCCATTGGCTGTGCTATGAAGACCGAGGCAGGTGAAAGCATAGATGAGGTATTGAACAGGGCTGACAAAAGGATGTATCTTGACAAGACACTAAACAACACTACAGTTTCAAAAGACCAGCTTGAAAACCTGATGACATCCCTTCATGAAAGGAGCAAGAGGGAGAAGACCCATGCTGAGGAGACTGCGAGGATCAGCGGTTTGATTGGTAAATCCCTTAATCTTAGGCCGGAAATATTAAAAAGGCTAAAGGATGCAGCCTATTATCACGATATTGGCAAAATAGTCCTTTCAGATGATATCCTGACCAAAAAGGGTGACTTGACAGAAGACGAGCAGATTGAGATGGAGCAGCATCCAATTGCTG
>CALGAG010000232.1 GCA_937951995.1 uncultured Bacillota bacterium | reverse complement strand
AGGTCAACCACATACCAGGCAGCCCTCTTATCCACATTCCTCTTACTGACGTTTCCAAACTCCCCTCTCAACTCATCCTCCACCACCTTGATGAAATTGAAGTAGTCTCCTCCCTCAAGCCATTCCACAAAATCATTGGCAAGCCTTCTCTCCTGATTGTAGTCATAGATAATCATCTTTTTCTCAGTAACCCTAGCCATCTCACGGTACATCCTCAGCCTGTCTTCCTTTTTCATTCCATGGGCTACATAGGATGAGATTGTAATCTGGAAGGCATCGTCCTCAAAGGGGAGTCCCTCCAATACATCCGCCATGACACAGTCAGCGTCAATGTCGGCATTCTTCTTCCTTGCTATCTTAAGCATCCTTTCAACAGGCTCGACTCCTGTTACTTGGAGTCCATTTTCAGCCAGGACCCTGCATAGGGCTCCTGTTCCAAAACCAATGTCAAGGGCTGACCTGTAATTGCCAAGGTCCAGGAAGTCCCTATTATCCTCAATTATCGCCCTGTAATGGTCCACCTGCTTGTTGTAGAACAGTCCGTATATGGGTGCTATTGTATGAAATACTCCATTACTCATATTCTCAACCCCTATAGGTGGAAGTAGTAGGACTTCATCAGGTATGGGTCCCGGTACTTTTCGTTGAGCCTCCAAAGGCTGTTCTTTATTGCCCTGAGGGAAAGCTTCCCTTCCTCAAACCTTCTCAGTTCCCTTCTGAACCTGACCTTGTCCTTTTCCGTTGCCACATCCTTGAAATAGCCCCACACATGGTCTATACCATTTATTAGGGTCCCTTGGGATGGGGCTGTCCTGTAGATTGCCCTGTCAACCAGGCGGTAGAATTCCTCCACCGGATAGGCATCCTTGTCCTTTAAGAGATTCCTGATTTCATGGTAGGCTTCCGGTGAGCTTTCCAGGACATTGTACTTGTACCTGCTCCACTCCCTTTCCAGATTTGTTATCCTGCCTGTGTCGATAACTGCATTGGTGGCCTTTTTCGCCGACAGGTTCTTGTCCTTGACCTCCAGCATGATGTCAAGGTCATGGTGGATATTAGTATCAATATACTGTATCAGGTCTTTAACATCTATGGTCTCTGAATGGGCTCCCTGATTCTTGTCCGGATCCTGCTGGGAGTAGTGGATCTTCTGGACCCCATCCTCCCTTTTCCAGGTCTTTGCAGCCTCCCTTATCCACATATGGTCCTTTCCATCCCCCATCTTTACCTGATGGTGGAGGTTGTCAAATACAACAGGTATTCCAAGGTCTGTCCCAACCTGGAGGACCTCCTGGATGCTGTATAGTCTTTCGTCGTTTTCAATGATAAGCCGGTCCTTGATGCGGTCCGGCAGCTCCTTGTAGGCTTCCTTGAACCTTTTTATGGCCCCTTCCTTGTCACCGTAGACTCCTCCAATATGGATGATTATCTTTGCCCTCCTGTCAAGGGACAGGCTATCCAGAAGGAGATTGTGGTAGGCCAGGTCCTCCACAGCCCGGCTGACCACATCCCAGTCAGGTGAGTTCAGGACCGTGTATTGGCCTGGATGCATTGAAACCCTTATGTCATTGTCCCTTATAAGTCTTCCAAGATCCTGGAATTGTGGCTTGAAAATCTCCCACCACCTGGTCCCATTCACTGGACTGGACCCGAAGGGAATAAGGTCAGAGGACAGCCTGAACATATTCAGACCATCCTCAACATTGTACCTTAGGATATTTTCCAGGCTATTCAAATTGTGACCGGTTACTTCAATGAGTCTTTCCGGTGTGGCATTTTTACTGGTGACCCCCTTGAAATCCGTGTAGGGAATCCCCCTTGTCAGACATGCATATCCTATTCTCATATTTTCATCCTTTGTTTTTCATTTACAGGCTTACCTTGTCGTAGTCCCTTAGGTTGTTGACCCTGATTATATCCATAAGCTTGATGGGATAGTTGGGGTCGGTTGCATAGCCTGCCCTTCTGATGGCCCAGGCACCCATTGAACTGTTGTACATGACATCCCTGAATATTCCATACCTATCCTTCTGGAGTAGGACCTTGTGGTCATTCCAGCTTTCCACAGGATCATTGTAGGCCCTGAACTCCGCATCTACCCTATAGGTGACTCCGTTGTAGACCTCCCAGGTGTTTGAGATAACCGAGCCGTTGCTGGCGCTTCCCTTTATTCCAAAGAGGTTGTTGGACTTCTTGCCAGTGTACTTGTCACTTGGCACCGATTGACCCCAGCCTGTCTCAAGTATTGCCTGGGATGTCTGGATTGCCGCTGACATTCCAGTCCTTCTATAGGTATCCACTGCCATCTGGGCTGCAAAGGATTTGAACTGGTCCTTTGCTATTATGCTGTATGGACCGAAGGTCTCCTGTGCATAGACCTCAAAATCAACGGTTTCACTTGTTATTATCATGCCGTTATAGGTTGCCCGCGCAAGAATTCTCCAGTTTCCCGTATCCTTGGACAAGGGAGTGTAGACGGCCTTCTTTGTATCCGGATTGGCATTTATGGTTCTGGTCTCGCCAGTGCCCCTGTTTGTAAGGACAAACCGAAGGTCAGCAAGGTCAACATTGGTCCTGTAGGTCAGGTCTGTAGCCCCTGTTACAACCTGCTTGGGTCCGATTCCCTGAAGCTGGACCTGTGGCTTGCCTTCCAGATTAACTCTTACAGGCTCGCTGGTTACTGTATTGCCCTGCGAATCAATTACCCTTACCATAAGGTCTTTCCATCCGGATATTTCCGGACCTGGGAACCAGGTGTAGGATCCGTAGGGCATGGTCTGAAGGACTGTCTCCACACCAGTTGACGGGTCCCTCATAAGGAAGGTGGTTTCCCTAACATCAAAGTTTCTGTTTGCCAGGAGGGTCACCGGATTTCTAATGGTTGAACCCTCTGTCACCCCTGAAAGGGTAATCCTTTTTGGAACCTGGACATTGACTGTATAGGTCCTTCCCGGATATTCCTTCTTGTTGTGGTCCAGGGCTATGATCTGTACAGTGTTCAGCCCGTTGTCAGTGGACATTGGGTTCCAGGTGAAGGGTCCGTATGGATCCCTGTTTTCCTCGACCCTGACCCTTCCACTGGAAAGGTTTGTGATTACATATTTTACAGAATAAGGTGCAAAGTTAAGTCTTGGACTAATCTCCCTAGCTGAGCTTACCAGCATGTTGTCAACAAGACCTGCCATATCAGCCTCTGGAATTACCCTGACCGCTACAGGTATGCTGTCTCCTCCCAGGAATGTTCCATTCTGGTCATAGACTCCTGCAACAAGCATCCTGTCCCCTGTATTTTCAACCTCAGGAATGTAATCCACAGCCCTTGTGGCTGCATCTGCCATCCCAACGATGTAGCCAGTATGGTCCTTCTTGTCCAGAAGCAGCAGTCTTAACTGGTTGCCTGCCTTAAGAAGGCTTGAATCTCCAGACACGGTTATCCTTGAGGTCCCTGTTATATAGCTTCCTCCCTGGTGGGATGTGATGTTCACATTGTAGAAGGGTTCAACAGCTGCGCTTTTTCCCGAGTCCACAAGTACTGTTCTTGTGGAATTGTCCCAGCTAACATCTATGCCTAGGCCATTGCTTATGAGTCTTAGGGGGACAAAGGTCCTGCCCTCAATTATCCTCGGCGAGACATCGCTTACAACAGCATCCTCACCATTTCCAAGCTCCACTACCCTGCTTCCTATTATCATTCTTAGGGACCTTTCTCCCTTCCAGGCCTTGACGGTCCTGGTGGCATTGTCCCAGCTTACCTGGCCGCCAATCTCCTCTGTGACAAATCTGATTGGCACAAGGGTCCTTCCATTCTCAATTATTGGTTCAGTAAGATGGGTGATGTCCTTTCCATCCACCACAAGCCTAATGGGTTCCATCCCTGTGGCCTCTGTATTGCAGCCATTAAACATTGTAAGGATCATGGCCAGTATACCAATTGAAAAAAGCTTCATTAATCTATTCATGTCTGTGCACCTCTCTTTTGCTATTTATTGTGTCAGCTCCACTCCAAAAGTCTTCTTTCCCCTTCAAGGGCCTGAATCTCTGTAATATCCTGACTAACCTCAAGGACGCCCCTGTATTCACCCTTGTCATTTCTCATGGCGAAGTACTGGATCAGGATCATCCTACCCTTAATCCTTATCCAAAAGGTGGCAGTGTCCCTGTCCCCTCTTCTAAAGGCCTCCACTATCTCCTCAACAACATGGACGCTGTCAGGTGGATGGCACTTGTTCACATCCCGCCCGATGATTGCTGGGGACCTTGGGAATATCCTGTCCTTGGGCCTTGTAAAGAACCTGACCTTGTTGTCTTGGTCCACAAAGGTCATGTCCACAGGAAGGGAATCAAATATCAGCTTAATCTGGTCAAAGGACAGGTCTCCTGTCTCTGTCTTAAACCTTCCCTTGTCCATTACGGCCTCCTGGGCCTCCAGGATTTCCTCCTCCCATTCCTTTTCTATAAATGGAAAGCTGTAATCGTAGCTTTGTCTGTGCATCTGGTGCCATTCCTCCTCGGTCAGGACCTCACAGGCTGAGGGAAACAGTATTATTTCCTCCTTCTTAACTATACCCAATATTCCAAAGAAGAGCTCTGCTATTGCAACATTGACTTCATGGTCGTCGCTTTCAGGATCCTTGAGCAACTTCAAGGCATTGTCCACCTGGTCCTTGACCATGTCATGGAGGGCCCACATTATTGTCAGGCCTTCAAATCTTGCCTTGTTTTTTTCAAGGTACGGAAAAAGTATATTCTCCTTCTTGGCATAGTGGGGGTAGAAGTCCTTCAACTCCTCAATAAGGGGAATAAGCTTTTCCCTTCTTATCTGGGAGGTTGGCTCCTTCACTATCGTCTTTATATGGTCTGTCTTCTTTCTCAAGGCTTCATTCTCAAGCTCCAGGTCCGTGAGGAAGTTGTCGTTTTCAGGTCTCTTCCAGGTATGGCCTGTGAGGCTTTCATGGAATACGTTTATAATCTTGTCCAGAAAAGTGAGTATTTCCCTTTCAGTCATTCCCTCCTCCAAGAGTCCATGAAAAATCTGAAAGGCATCCTGGGGTTGGACACTTGTGATATCGTCCTTGTACTCCAGATAGAGCTTTCTCCCATCCTCCTTGCGGTTTAGTCTCTTGATGTATTCCTTCAACCTATCTATCTTTCCATCCTTATTATTCATCCCACCGCTCCCTTCAAAGTGATGCTTTAATTATACCTTAGAAGCTGCCGCGAGGCAAAAAAATAACAGGAGCTTTTACACTCCTGTGGGTATTGTCACCTTATTGAATTCATCTTTTGTTATGGAGTAACAGTGCTCATCATATACCAAGCCATCGTAGGTTACGGTTGCACACTTCAGAACCCCTTCATGGGTCATTCCACACTTTCTTATCACCCTCTTGGATCGGTCGTTGTGGGAATAGTGGTAGGCGGATATCAGGTCAATGTCCAGTTGGTCAAAGGCATATTCCATTATTTTTTTTGCTGCCTCTGTGGCATAGCCCTTACCCCAGTATTTGGAATTTATTACGTATCCGATCATCCTTGCTGATTTGTTCTCCCTTTTTCTGTCCCTATGTATCCCTATTGACCCAATTACCTTGGAGGTCTCCACATGCTCAATTGCCCATATTTCATTGCTCTTGGTAAACTTCTTAAGCAATAAGAGAGATTCATCCCTGGTCCTGTGGTAGTCCCATCCTGCGTTAGGTCCTACAACAGGGTCTTTAGCATATTCATAGAAATCGTTAAGGTCAGTCAGCCTAAACCTTCTCATAAGTAGTCTGTCTGTTTTGAGTACGGGCATGCTTTCACCTCTCATTACAACTTTGTTTTCATAACAATATTTTAGCATATTATCCAATATCTGGGAATATAAGTGACACATTTATTTGCATAAATCAAAAATAATCAAACCAAGGATTTCCATTAGGTCGGCTCTCTAGGGATTTAATCCATCTCCCTGACCACCTGGACAAATACCTGGGCCAGGTCCGGGTCAAATTGGGTTCCGGCATTCCTCTCAATTTCCCTTAATGCTTCTACCTGGGACAGCTTCTTCTTGTAGGGTCGCTCTGTTATCATGGCATCATAGGAGTCTATGATGTTGACTATTCTTGATAGGACCGGAATTTCATCGTATTTCAAACCATCAGGATAGCCCGTACCGTCCCACCTTTCATGGTGGGAGAGGATGTAGTCGGAAATAGCAGCAAGCTCCAGGGTTGCCATTGCAATCCTGTAGCCCATCTCAGGGTGCTTTCTGATGATCTCCCATTCCTCCT
>CALGAG010000231.1 GCA_937951995.1 uncultured Bacillota bacterium | reverse complement strand
GGTGGACCACAAGGACAAGAGATTCTTGATGTACTTCTTGCAGATATCGAGAATGCCAAGGCGGAATTAGGGATCGAATAACCATATGAAGAAGTAAGATTTCTGCAACCACCCAGGTGGTTGCAGAGGTTTTAGAAAGGGGTGTGGACATGAAAGACAAAGGATCATCCGGTCTCTCATTGGTCTATGAGAAGTTTGAAAGACTGGTAGAGCACTTTGAGGTATTCATATTATCTATATCTGTCTTTGCAATGGCCAGTCTGGTTATAGTGAATGTTATAGCCAGAACCTTTTACAGGAGCATCTACTTTGCAGAGGAACTGACTGAGGTATTCACAATACTCATAACCTTTACAGGAGTAAGTTATGCTGTTCGTAAAGCAAGGCACATTCGTATGGGAGCATTTTTCGATGCAGTCCCATACAAGATACAAAAGGTAATGATATTCATAATATGCGGTGTAAGTGCAGTTGTGATGTTCCTGCTCTCCAGCTACTCATATTCATATATGGACCAGGCAAGGGTAATGGGACACGTTACTCCAGCCTTAAGGATGCAGTACTGGTATACTCTGATTATTATTCCTGTAGGGTTCTTTCTGGCAGGAGTACAGTACCTTCGTACCATAATCAAGAATATATCTGAATATGATGTTTGGCTTTCGCCTGAGCAGCAGGGAGAGTATGAGGCAGAGGAGCTGGCTCACATTGCAGAAGAATACAGCAGCGAAGGAGAACAGCTGTCAAAGAAACTGTATGATGGTAAAGACGAAACTGGAGAGGATGTTTCAGATGATTCCGAAGATGAATTTGACACTTAGGGGGGAGGTTGCCATATGTTACTATTAGTATCATCAATGATTTTTCAATTACTGTTTGGCTTTCCCTTTATGGTTGTCCTATTGGGATCGCTGATATTATATCTTGTGATATATATACCGAATTTTAGCATGAACGTAATTATCCAGCAGGTGGTTACAGGAATTATTCCGCCATCACTGGTTGCAGTTCCAATGTTTATTCTGGCCGCAAACATAATCACTTCAGGTCAGGCTGCAAAGAGACTGATTAGAATGACAAAGGCCTTTCTTGGACATATTCCCGGGGGACTTGCAATAACAACAAACGCCGCCTGTACAATGTTTGGAGCGGTATCAGGATCAACTCAGGCAACGGTGGCAGCAATAGGTGGAACCATGAGACCAATGCTCCTTGAGGCTGGATATTCAAGCCCCTTCACCCTTGCACTGATAATCAATGCAAGTGACATAGCATTTCTTATACCACCGAGTATTGGATTCATAGTGTACGGGGTTGTTACAGGAACATCTGTTGGAAAGCTTTTCCTTGCAGGAGTTGGACCTGGACTTCTAATCTTTTTACTGTTTTCCATATACGCATATATCTATTCAAAAAGACACAACATAGTAAGTCCTGCAAAGGCTAGCAGAGAAGAGAAGATTGACTCAGTTAAAAGCGGCATACTTGTTATGGGATTTCCTGTAATAATAATAGGTGGAATCTATGGAGGTATCTTCAGTCCTACAGAGGCAGCAGCAGCTTCAGTTGCCTACGCATTGATCCTTGAAGGACTTATCTACAAGACAATCAGGTTCAGTGACATGATTGACCACTTCCTGCAAACTGGTGTAGTAACAGGAGTAGTATTCGTACTTGTTGGAGCGGGTAATGCATTCTCATTCCTGTTGAGCTTTCTGAGAATACCGCAGACCTATCTACCACCACTGTTTGGGGAGAACCCATCACAGCTGTATGTAATATTCATAATCGTGGCGGCATACTTCATTGCATGTATGTTTGTTGACCCAATCGTTGCAATATACGTACTTAGTCCAATATTTGCACCATATGTACTTCAAACCGGTGTAGACCCAATCCTTCTTGGAGTGCTTGTTGTACTGCAGGCTGCAATAGGATCTGCAACACCACCATTTGGCTGCGACATATTTACAGCACAGCTCATATTCAGGCGGCCATATTTGGAAATAATAAGCCATACACCACCTTTCATATTTATTCTGTTGCTTGTAACCGCACTTCTGGTTGCATTCCCACAGATAGCTCTATTCTTGCCAAACGCCGCTCTGATCTAGGGCTGTTGGAAATATAGGAGGTATATCGAATGAAATATCACCGAAAAAAGGGACAGGTATGCTATGGGGAGGCAATTGGAATTATTCTCCTTGATAGCGAGGCACCCTTTATCCCTGGAGATGTTGCAAATGCAACAACATACGATTTTCCAGTAAGGTTCCAGAGGGTAGAGGGGCTGACTGTCCAGAAAATGATGGACCATGACAAGTCCAGTCTTGAAAAGGTAATGGAAGCAGCTGAGCTACTGAAAAAAGAGGGAGTGAGAGCCATAACCAGCGACTGCGGTTTTATGGCTCTTTATCAAAAGGATATGAGGGAGAAGCTGGAAATCCCTGTTTTCCTCTCCAGTCTATTACAGATTCCCTTTATTGGAGAAATCATTCCTCTCGGCAAGAGGATTGGGATTATAACTGCAAATGGTAGATCCCTGACGGAGGATGTGATCAGAATGTGCGGTATTGAAAATGTTGACAATCTGGTCATAGCCGGACTTGAGGATGAACCAAATTTTTCCAGTGCATTTCTTGCTGAGGAGGGCTTTGTTGACACCGATGAGGTGGAAAGGGAAGTGGTTGGAAAAGCCATTCAGCTTAAAAAGGAGAATCCTGATATTGGAGCAATCCTTCTTGAGTGCAGCGTCCTGCCACCATATGCAGAGGCTGCGCAAAGGGCCACTGGTCTGCCTGTGTTTGACTTTGTAACCATGATCAACTATGTGTTCTCAGCGGTCGTAAGGGAGTCGGGCAGAGGTTTTATGTAGGTTGCAACTTACAAATTATGAGGAGGGAAATATTTTTATGCATGTATTCAAGAAAGAGGAATACCAGGAACGCATTGCAAAGACCAAGAAAAAAATGGAGGAGTGGGGAATAGAGCTCTTGTTCGTTTCTCAGCCCGCCAACATGAACTATCTTACAGGCTATGATGGATGGAGCTTCTATGTTCACCAATGTCTGTTGGTTTCCCTTGATAAAGAAGAGCCTGTGTGGATTGGACGTGGAATGGATGCAAACGGTGCCAGGATAACCAGCATGCTTTCCGACGAGAACATCTACCAGTATGCAGATGATTACGTTCATTCATTGGTAAAGCACCCAATGCACTACATGGCAGATATAATCAAGAAGCACGGATGGGAAAAGAAGGTTATCGGAGTTGAGATGGATCAGTTCTACTTCACTCACAGGGCCTTTGTGGAGCTTGAGAAATCCCTTCCAAACGCAACCTTCAAGGATGCAAATACCTTGGTGAACTGGGTTAGGGTTATCAAGTCAGATAATGAGATAGAGTTCATGAAAATAGCTGGACAGATAGCATCAAATGTAATGAAGACAGCACAAAAGCACATAGCACCTGGAGTAAGGGAATGTGACGTTGCCGCAGAGGTTGCCAAAGCCCAGTACAAGGGTGTTGGAGAGTACAGTGGAGATTATCCTGCCATAGTACCTCTAATGATGGCAGGGGAGGCTACAAAGACCCCACACCTTACATGGAGCGAGAAGAAGTATGAGAACGACGAGGCTGTACTTTTGGAGCTTTGTGGAGTATACAGACACTACCATGTCCCAATAGCGAGAACCCTTTATCTGGGAGAGGAGCCACCAAAGCTTATGGTCGACACTGGAAAGACCGTTCTTGAAGGTCTTGATGCAGCACTTGATATGATCAAGCCTGGAGTACTTGTTGAGGATATTGAAGCCACCTGGAGAAAGACCATTGAAAAGACCGGTCTTGTTAAGGAATCCAGAATCGGCTATTCAATAGGAGTCAACTATCCACCAGACTGGGGCGAGCAGACAATAAGCGTGAGACCTGGTGACAAGACAGTTGTTCAGGAGAACATGGCCTTGCACCTGATTCCAGGTATTTGGCTTGATGATGTGGGCTTTGAGGTTGATGCATCCTTCTATGTAACCAAGGATGGAGTTAAGCAATTCTTTGATGATTCAAGGGAGATTCTTGTAAAAAAATAAATATGGTAGTACCCCCTAATGATAGGAAAAGATCCCACTTGTGATGGGATCTTTTCTAATTTCTTAACTTAATGCACCTTGAGTTCTGAAATCCTCGGGAATGTTTTTTTCGGACCGCTCGTACCCTTTCGATGAATTCAAATGAAATCAAAGATTTCAATGAATTCTATCGCTGGGCACAAGAGGAGAGTGCTTGGCCAAGTAATGTCCTCAAAAATATTCCCATCGGCTTTCTCAAATATGACTTTCCCTGTGTTAGGTGTCATTCTGAGCTTCGCGAAGAATCTTGTCTTTGGAACGCTAGTTTAAGCTTTGGAAAGCCATGATAATACCGCTCACTGATTCGAGATTAGTGGCTTAGCACACTTGCTTCAAAAATTGACTTGCTATCGATTAAGCTGTAGGTTGAGTCCAGTAAATTATTTCGTTCTTTGGCTATTAAACGGCCATTTGAATAACTGGAAATCACGCAAGTCAGGGCATTTTTTTTGCTTCGTGTGATAATCCAGTCTAATCTTTCCATATGTTCGCTTAATTATCAGGACTTTCCTTGTGCTAGGTGTCATTCTGAGCTTCGCGAAGAATCTTGTCTTTGGACATCAAAAAAAGAACCTTCCGGTTCCTACTTATTACTTCCTAGCTCTTAGATATTAACTATTACTTCTTACTTCTTAGATATTACCTAAAAACCCAGATTCTTCACTATCGTTCAGAATGACAGCTTCTTTTCAATTGTGAATCGTGAATTGAGAATTGTGAATTAAACATGGTGGGCGATATTGGACTCGAA
>CALGAG010000230.1 GCA_937951995.1 uncultured Bacillota bacterium | reverse complement strand
ATGAAGGAAAAGAGGTTGTGAACATAGGTTCACTGTCTGTTTTGCCAGAATACCAGCATAAGGGCCTTGGAAGCATGATGCTTAGGGAAGCCATAAGGTTTGCCCATGAGTCAGGCTTTGAAAGGACCATCCTATCCGTAAACGAAAACAACAAGGGAGCAAGAAGCATATATGACAGAGGCGGATTTATGGAGGTAGAGGGAGTAGTGAGCTACGAATACTATATCAACAAATAGACATTGCTTACAAGAAGCCATGGGGTCCATTGCCCTGTGGCTCTTTTAACTTGTTGAAAATGGCTGAAAACTAGGGTACAATGGACACGAAAGCAGAAAGCCAAAAGCATAACCGGAGGTGTACAATGAAGCTACCCGATAACCTGATAGGCCTTGCCTTGAAGAGGCTACTGTTCTTTACAATGCCAATAGTCCTATTCCTTTATGGATTGTATGTTATAATCCTGGGCTATGAGATGGATAATCTGTGGAGGATTCTTGTTCCATACCTTGTGATCGTGACCATGGCAACCATCAGCAGCTATAGAGAAAAGACCAGAGAGGAAGACCTGGAGGATAAGGATTGGCTGGAAAAGCTAAAAGAGAACTCCAGGTGGGGAGTTGTTGAAAGTGCTGAGAACAAACTGGTCCTAAAGCCCAGGTTTGATTTTCCATATAATGTGCTTAGCAAGGAAACTGTGATAATAAAATATTCAGATGATAAGGCAAAACTTGAAGGTCCCCGCTACTATGTTGACCAGCTGGCAAAGGACCTTAAGGGAAAAACCAGTAAATGGATGAGAAGAATAGCTTCGTTTGGAGCCTTTGTTTTGGTGGTAATCATGCTCTCAATACCGGTGGTATTTGAGTCTGGAATCTACTGGGACATGAAAATAAGATACCATAACCATACCATGAGAAATATTGAGCCTGTTATAGAAGGTGGAGCTGGAGAAGTTGGAAATACTGTGGACAACACAAACAACTACGGATATGGGGTGGAGACGGAGGATTATTTTATATATGTTGAGGACCACATGAACCTGGTAAGGACGGACAAGGACTTCCAATTAAAGGACTACCTGATCCAAAAGGGTGGGGGACATGGAGTCAGCAGACTCAATGTTGCAGGCGACTGGGTATTCTATTCCAGTGGTGAATCCTATAATAGGATGAGGATTGACGGTACAGGGGAAGGGGCCATTTACAAGCAAGGCTATGTGATGGAACCCCATATCATTGGAGATTGGATCTATTTTATTAACTTTCATGACAACCACAATATTTACAGAATGGACCTGAACGGTCAAAACCTGGAACGGTTCATTAGAGAGAATGTGTCAGACCTGGCTGTATATGACAACAGACTGTTCTATAGTTATATGGAAAGTGATAGGGGTTATGTTGAAAGCGTCAATATGGAAGGTGGGGACCGAAGGTTTGAATTCCAAACGGACAGTTCAGTGAGGAACCTTTCCAGGTGGGAGAACTACTGGTACTACATGGATGGTGACTACAGACTGATCAGAACAGAGGGAACGGACCCTGACATTTATCAGGTTCCAATTGATGCTGATGTATCAACCTATATAATAACAGAAGTTGGGATTTTCTATTCCTTCCAAGGGGAGGAAGTGGGCTATCCCGGTGATGGACTCTACAGGATGGACCATTTTGGCCTTGATAAGACTCTTGAAGCAGACACAGAACGGGTGGAGGGCCTTGCCTGTCTTGGAGACTGGCTAATCTACCACTCATCAGATAACAGAATGATACCAGCCATTAAAATGATCGATCTGGATTCAAACTAGAAGTTCCATAGGGACAGAAAAATCCCCTATCCTAATTAGGATAGGGGATTTTCTCTAGAATGTTGTTTTAACCTCAAACTCCGGTGGAGTCATCATGTGTTTTTTAACTGAGCAAAGCTCAATGGAATTTATCAGAGCCTTCTCATATTTTGCAGGAAAGCCCTCTGGAAGCTTCACATCGTAGATCACCTTGTTGATCATTCCAGTCTGTCTGTTCATCTCAAGGTCCATTGAAATATCGAGACCCTCTGTGTTGATACCCTTGTTCTTGCAGAAACCCAGTGCGAATATTCCTGCACAGGTTGCCAGTGATCCCAGGAACAGCTCGAAGGGCGTCGGGTCGCTGCCACCCTGGTCGGTTTTTATAAGGTGCCTTGAGGACCTTGCATCAACCCGAAGACCACCTGGAAATTCTACCTTCATAAAAGACATTTTATCACTCCATCTAAATATTTTTTTCAATATGGACCTATTATACCACAATACCCCCAGGGGGTAAAGAAGTTTTTGCACAACATCAGGATTTTCTTACATGCTACCATGTAAAAGGGGTATATCTAATGTACAGAGGTATAAAAGATGGGGAGGTGGAGGCAATGAAGATAGATTTCAACCCTTTTCCAGAATTGGAGACTGAAAGATTGTTTCTCAGAAAGCTTAAGGAAGAGGAGGACATGTATGATGTGTTCAACATGAGAAAGGATCCCTCGATGCATGAATATACAGACACCAGACCGGATGAAAAGCTGGAGGATTCAATTGACTACATCAGGCGGATGAACCAGGGAGTCGATGAGAACAAGTGGATTGTATGGGGGCTCCAGGACAAAGGATCTGATAGGATAATCGGAACCATTAGCATATGGAACATCTACCCTGACGAGGAGAAGGCGGAGCTAGGCTTTGGAATCGTTCCCGAGTTCAGGGGCAGGGGAATAATGACAGAAGGATTGAGGGAGGTTGTAGACTATTCCTTTAGGGAAGCTAATTTCAAGAAGCTTGAAGCCTTTACAGAGGAGGGCAATTCAAAGTCCATCAGCGTCCTTCAAAGATGCGGATTTATTGAGGACAGAAGGGTAATAGACCAAAGTCCATTTGATGGAAAGGAGTACAAGATGGTTGTCTATAAAAGGACACACCCCAACCTGTTGGATTGATTTAAAGGAGTAATATCTAGTTGGTTAATAATTCTATAAATAAGTGGAATGAGTCAAAAAGAACCGTCCCCGGCGACTCATTCCCTTTTTTGTTTCAAAATTCTCATCCTATAGGAATTCATTGCTGTTTCGCTGAGTTTTTTTAGGAGCCTGTTGTTCACATAGCTTCCCACAAGGGCTCCAACAATTGGAAGCATCTGGAGGAGTTTTGCGATATCAAGATAGTCACGGTACTCCTGTTGAAAATCTCTCCACTCAAAATCATCCAGATTCTCAGGTAGGGTGTCAGCGTACTCTTGCCAATTTTCCATTATATTAAAAACCTTGTTCACATGCTTCTTGCTTGAAAATGCAAGCTGAAAGATGTGAAGAATGTAGAGCCTTTCCCTGTAGTCATTTACATCAAAGCCGTAAATGGCGGCTACCTCAAAGAGAAATCTCATCTTGATTCCCATAAGAAGTGGAAAATCAGCAAGTCCAGCCATGAAGCCCCCGGCACCGGTTGCAGCTCCTTCAACAGTGGCAGTTGCGGTATACATCTTGGTCTTATCCCTGAGAATCCTTTCCCTTTCCTTAAGTGTGTATCCAACAAGGGGAGGATTTATTCCAAATTTGGAGCCATATAGTGTTGCCTTTGTCATATTCTTGATTGCTCCAGTAACAAATTCATGATATTTTTCTGGGAGCAAGGAGTTTATTCTCCTTTGCGTTCCCTTGGAGATGCTTTGAACAATGGATGGCCTTTTTCTCATTAATCCCATCCATCGGAGCATTTCCCTTTCCGCCCATCTTTCATATGAAAACATAAAATCACCAATCCAATTTCCAATATAGGTTAATAAGTCAATCAACTTACTGTATAATACTATTATAGCAAGATTTTTAATGAAAGTTTGTCTATCCCTTGAAATATTTTTTTGGACCAAGAAATGAAAGGAAAGAGGAATAGGAGGGAAGCACGATGATATTTTATTTCACAGGTACTGGAAACAGTCTCTATGCAGCAAATACACTAGGCAGCGGACTGGGAGAAGAAGTCATGGGCATAACTGAATTCATGGAGAAGGATATCCGTCAAATCACAATTGGTAAAGGTGAAATCCTGGGTTTGGTGTTCCCGGTCTACTACTATTCACTTCCCACCCTCGTACAGGATTTTTTGGAGAAGGTGGAAATTCTGGTTGAGGAGGGTGGCCGGTGCTTTGTACTTGCAACATGTGGAGCCACAACTGGAGATTCCACCAAGATTGCCAAAGATCTCATTCAGAGCAAGGGGGTTGGTGTGGATTTTGTATTCTCTGTTGAGATGCCTGATAACTACATACTCCTTTACGATGTACAGAAAAGTGAAAAGCAGGATAAAATGCTCACAAACAGCAAGGAATCATTGAAATGGATGCTGAATCTTATCAAGGAAGATAAAAAGGGAGATTATAACAGGATCAAAGGGCCAATGCCTGGGATAATGACCATGTTGGCAGGATCTCTCTATAGAAAGGGGAGAAATACAAAAAAATTCCATGCAACTGATGCATGTACAAGCTGTGATCTGTGTGAGAAAAACTGCCCTGTGGATGCCATAGAAATGATGGAAGGGAAACCCGTTTGGGTTAAGGACAGGTGTGTGCATTGCCTGGCCTGCATACATAGGTGTCCAGTCCGGGCAATACAGTATGGATCCAATACAGAGACTAGGGGAAGGTATGTGAATCCGCTTTCCGGACTTTAGCCACCCATAGTCAGAAAATTTGAAACAGTGAGGAAAATTAAGAATTGTTAAGAATAAATTAATGGCTTGTAATCTGATTGACAAAATGTTAACTTAATAAGGCAAAATACATAACATTCCCCTGGAATTTGCAGGTGGATTTTATGATTCAGAGCATAAGGAGGAAACAAATGAAAAAAATTGGACTACTGCCTAGGCTGATAATCGCCATAATATTAGGTATTTTATTCGGAATGGTTTTACCAGAGCCAGGAGTAAGGGTATTCGCAACATTCAACGGGATATTCGGTAATTTCCTTGGATTTGCAATTCCACTGATCATCCTTGGATTCGTTGCACCGGGGATCGGTGACCTTGGAAAGGGTGCAGGTAGAATACTTGCAGTGACAGCAGGCCTTGCCTACACTTCAACTGTACTGGCGGGAACAATGGCATTCTTCGCAAACACTGCAATCCTACCATCATTCATTACAGAAGGGGCCCTTACAACTGACCTTGCTGAGGAGGGAGCTTCTGCTGCAGCATTTATTGAGATTTCAATACCTCCAGTTATGGGAGTAATGACAGCCCTGATACTTGCATTTACAATCGGAATCGGTATTGCTGCCACTGGGTCTAAGACCATAAAATCACTTATGGATGAATTCCAGGCAATCATCAGCAAAATGATATCAGAGATCATCATACCGCTTTTGCCACTTCACATTATGGGAATATTTGCAAACCTGACATACTCAGGACAGGTATTCCAGATACTGAGCGTATTCTCCAGGGTATTTGTACTTGTAATAATACTTCATATGGTAATCATAATAGTACAGTATCTAATCGCAGGAACTCTTGCTGGAGCAAACCCGTTCAAGCTGATCAAGACCATGATACCGGCATATTTCACGGCAATAGGTACACAGTCATCAGCAGCCACAATACCTGTAACACTTGCACAGACCAAGAAAAATGGAGTAAACGAAGGTGTAGCTGATTTTGCAATACCACTATCAGCAACAATCCACCTATCAGGAAGTACCATTACACTTGTCAGCTGTTCAATTGCAATCATGCTTATTGCTGGCATGCCACTATCCTTTGGAACCTACATCGGATTTATCATGGCACTTGGAGTGACCATGGTTGCTGCACCAGGAGTACCAGGAGGGGCTGTAATGGCTGCAATTGGACTTCTACAGAGCATGCTGGGCTTCGATGCAACCTTGACATCACTGATGATAGCCCTTTACCTTGCACAGGACAGCTTCGGTACTGCATGTAATGTAACTGGAGATGGGGCAATAGCAATACTTGTAAACAAGTTTTCAGGACACAAGCTACAACCAACTGCAGAATAATTACAACAACGCCTTCTAAATGAGGGCGTTTTTTTGTTGTATAATGGGTAGTAGTACATTAACATGATAACCAAGAAAAGGAGGAAGCTATGAAATCCTACAGAAAGGAATTGACCTTCAATATAAAGACCAGGAGAGGCTTTGTAAACATAACTCCCCAGGTGGAGGAAGCCTTGAGGGAAAGTGGAATAAGGGAGGGGATCCTCCTGTGCAATCCAATGCACATAACTGCAAGTGTTTTTATAAATGACGATGAAAGCGGTCTGCACAGGGATTTCGAGAGACTACTTGAAAGACTTGCTCCTGAGAAGCCCCATAGCCAATACGACCACAATGGTTTCGAGGACAATGCGGATGCCCACCTTAAAAGAACCATAATGGGCAGGGAGGCAGTGGTTGCTGTGACAGATGGCAAACTGGACTTTGGAACCTGGGAGCAGATATTCTACGGTGAGTTTGACGGGATGAGACCTAAGAGGGTCCTGGTAAAAATTATTGGAGACTAGGCTAGAGGGTATATTATTACTGAGGGAGGGATTGATGTGAATATTAGGAGAGCAGATCCAAAGGAGAACAAGCTCTTAACCGAGCTTGCAGTTGCCTCAGAGGCACATTGGGGATATGACAAGAAGTTCCTGGATGCATTCAGAGGTATCTACAGTCTGTCAGAGGATTATATTATGAACCACCCAACCTTTGTTCTGGAGAATGATGATGAAGTGATCGGTTTCTATAGCCTCATTGAAACCCATGAGGAAGTTACACTTGAGTATTTCTACATCGATTCAGTGAATATTAGAAAAGGCTACGGAAGCCATCTTTGGGAACATCTTGTTGAGTTCTGTCGAAGCAGAGGTATTCTGGACCTTCAATTTGTTTCAAGCCCAGAGGCAAGACATTTTTATGAGAAAATGGGAGCGGTTGTGGTTGGAGAGGCAAAATCAAGAGTTCTTGCAGACAGGAGAATTCTTAAGTGGAAGTTTGTCATTTGATTGTAAATGGTGAACAATTGGGTATATAATCCTCACTAACATTAGGGGAGGTAAACAGATGTCAGAATATGATTTCACTTTAAAGGAAACAGATGGTAAGGAGATATCCCTTAAAGATTTCAAAGGTAGGAATGTTGTGGTCTACTTCTATCCAAAGGACAATACATCCGGCTGAATAACCGAGGCTGTTGGGTTCAGGGACCTGAACCAGGAGTTTGAAGAGCTGGAAACTGTCATAATGGGCATTAGCAGGGACAGCCTTTCGTCCCACAAGAAGTTCAGGGACAAGCAGGAGTTGAACTTTCTCCTCCTAAGTGATGAGGAAGGAAAGGTGCATGAGCAGTTCAAGGTGATTGTACCTAAGAAAATGTATGGTAAGGAGTACATGGGAACTGAAAGGGCCACCTTCATTTTCAATAGGGATGGCCAGATGGTTAAGGAATACAGAAAGGTGAAGTCAGCGGGCCATGCTGAGGAAGTCTTGGATTACATTAAAGAAAATATGAAATAGGGATGGTGTAGGTTATGGTATACTGTTTAGTGTATTGTAACCTACTTTTATGGTGTTCAAGGGAGTGATTGGATGAAATATGAAGGAACAGTATATAGACCGCCATCAGAAGCGAGGAGCTGGATATTGCAGGCCACCATCGGGTGTTCCCACAACCGGTGTACCTTCTGCAGCATGTACAAGGACAAGAGCTTCAGGATAAGAAAAACCGAAGAGATAATCCAGGAGATTCATGAAGCGGGAAGGCTCTACGGGAACCTTAAGCGAATATTCATTGCCGATGGGGACGCTCTTATGATCCGGACTGAAGACCTTGTCCTGATAATTGGAGAGCTAAAAAATACTTTCCCAGAATGTGAAAGGATTGGAATCTATGCTTCCCCAAAAAGCATCCACCTAAAATCAGATGCTGACCTTAAGACCCTTAAGGAAGCAGGGCTTGGAATTGCCTACCTGGGTCTTGAGTCTGGAAGCGATGACATACTAAAGGCTGTAAAAAAGGGTGATACTAGAGATGGCATCATCTCCGCAGGAAGGAAGATAAAGGAAGCTGGATTGAAACTCTCAGTTACAGTTATTTCGGGACTTGGAGGCAGGGAAAACTGGGAAGACCACGCCAGGGAAACCGCCCGGGCAGTGAACATGATCAGGCCTGATTACCTTGGACTACTTACACTGATGACTGAGCCTGGTACTGAACTTTGGGACCAGGTGGAGTCTGGAGAATTTTCTTTGCTCTCCCCCTATGAAATTGCCCAGGAGACCCTGCTTATGCTAAGTCAACTGGATTCTCCAGGATGTGTATTTAGAAGCAACCACGCTTCAAACTACGTAGCCCTTAAGGGGACATTGAACAGGGACCGTGAGGAAATGATAAAAACCTTGGAAACAGCCCTTGCAGACGGAGATTTCAAGGCGGAATGGACCAGGAGGCTGTAAGATGTTTATAATTTGGAAATTCAGGGTAAAGTCTTTATTAGAGAATAAATACAAGGAGGAATAGGGATGACACAATATCATGAACCGGTGGAAAGACTAGATGACAAGACTATGGACATAACTAGAGCGTTGGTAAGCCTTAAGGAGGAAATTGAGGCTGTTGACTGGTATAACCAGAGAGTAGCTGCAGCCACTGACCCTGCCCTTAAGGAGATACTTGCCCACAATAGGGATGAAGAGATCGAGCACGCAGTAATGACCCTGGAGTGGCTGAGAAGAAACATGGGAGCCTGGGATGAGGAAATGAAAACGTACTTATTTACTGAGGGAGACATCTCCCACCTTGAAGAGGGTGGAGAAGGAGAAGAACCTTCCGGTGATAAGGGATTAAACATTGGAGATTTAAAATAGGGGGGAAGCGTAAATGCTATACAGAGAACTTGCACCAATATCAAATGAAGCCTGGGGTGAGATAGATGAAAGGGCCTCTGAGGTTCTAAAGTCCTATCTGTCAGCCAGGAAGGTAGTTAAGGTTAACGGACCAAAGGGTCTTTCATTCAACGTAATATCAGAGGGCAGACTTGGTGATACTGAAGAGGACGGGGACGTTTGCTATGCAAACTACAAGGTGCTGCCACTTACTGAATCAAGAATAGAGTTTGAGATGGACAGATGGGAGCTTGACAACGTATCAAGAGGAGCGAAGGATGTCGATTATGGTCCACTGGAGGATGCCCTTGAGAAAATAGCCCTGTTTGAGGAAAATGCTGTGTACAATGGCCTTGAGAATGCTGGAATAGTTGGACTTGATGGAGCAGCAGAGGGTAAGGCTATAAAGCTAGGTGACGATGCAAAGTCCCTGATGGAATCAATTACAGAGGGAGTTTTGAGACTAAGAAGAAACTTTGCAGGCGGATCGTATACACTTGTTGTAGGCAAGGATGCCTATAAGAGGATAATTGCCCAGGACAGCGGTTATCCACTAAAGAAGAGAATTGAAAGTCTGATTGAAGGTAAAATCATACTGAGCCATGTTGTTGAGGGAGCATACCTGATTCCTTACGACCATGACGACCTTGAATTGACAATCGGAAGAGACTTTTCAATCGGTTATCAGGAGCACGATGCAGAAAAGGTTAAATTCTTTGTAGCTGAAACCTTTGCATTCAGAGTTCTTGATCCAGCCTTGATAGTTAAATTCAGTCTTTAATTAAAAATATTTCATAAAGAGCACCAGCTGGATAATCCAGCTGGTGCTCTTTATGAAGATAGGTACTTTAAAAAGTGCTTTCAACCATAAATATATTTCGTGGGTCTAGATAATTTTTCCTACCAATGATATAATGAAACTTTGGAGGAGATACTATGGCAAGTGCAGCATATGAAAAGAAAAGAGAATACCTACTGAGCAATGACAACCTGTACAAGACATCCCTTTATCTGGCATGGCCGGTAATCATCCAGCTGCTCTTGCAGGTTTTGGTTGGAACAATAGACATGAAGATGGTCGGGAATGTTGGTGTGGATGCAATATCTGCAGTTGGAACAAGCAGGAATATAATCATGATCCTTATGGTATTGGTAATAGCAATATCCACAGGAACCACCGCAATGGTTGCGAGATTTGTAGGCAAGGATGACCATGAGGGTGCAAGTGTTGCTGCAGGCCAGGCTTTTATGCTGTCCTTGGTCTTGTCGGCTTTTATCGTACCTGTTGGCTTGTTGACAAACGAGTTTAGCCTTAAGATACTGGGTGTTACAGACGGGGTCTTAAATTATGCCATTGAGTATATGGAGGTTTTCTTCCTGGCAGTCCCTTTCTTTTTGCTTCATTTCATGGCAAGGTCAATATTTCAGGGAGCAGGAGACACAAAAACCCCACTTTATATTGATATAATGATGAACATCATAAATGTAATAGGAAACTATATTTTCATATTCGGTATGTTTGGATTTCCTGCATATGGGGTTGCAGGTGCGGCAATGGGTACTGCCCTCTCCAGGGTTATAAGTGTCATGGTTGCATGGGGAGCTCTTTTAAGTGGTAAATTTGATGTAAAGGTCTATTGGAAGGATATGTTCAAACCTGTTTGGAAGGCTTCAAAGCAGATAGTGACAATAGGTGTCCCATCTGGCTTGCAGGGCTTGTCAAGAAATGCGACCACCTTTATTATGTTTGCGGTGCTTGCTAGAACTCTGGATGCGGAATTTGCAATGCCGGCCTTTGTAATCGGAACAAACCTCAACCAGTATGCCTTGATGCCGGGACTTGCAGTTGGAACAGCAGCGGCAACCCTTTCAGGTATGAACCTGGGAGCAAAGCAATATGATCGGGCTGAGGCAAGTGGAAGGGCCACCTCTATTCTGGGCGCTGGAATAATGTTTGGAATTTCCGTGATACTCATTATTTTCTCCAGTAGCTTTATCAACTTTTTCCTGGATGCTCCAAATCCCGATGTGGTAAAGATCGGGACTACCTTCCTTATAATCGTGGGAATATCCGAGCCATTCCATGCTGCGGCAATTATTTTTTCAAGGACCATGCAGGGAGCTGGCTACACAAAGAAGCCATTTTATATCACCTTCTATAGTTGGGTTGTAATAAGGGTATCAATGGCAATAATCCTTGGCCTTGTATTTGGAATGGATTCCACTGGTGTATGGATTGCAATAAGTGTGACAAATTTGATTTCCGGACTTTGGGCATATGCCCTGTTCAAGCGGGGAGATTGGAAAAGTGTAAAAATTTATGGAGTAAGTTAAGGGAAACTCTATACTTACATACCCCTTTCGGGTATAATAGGTATAGAGTTTTTAAATTGGGGAAATAATAGGAGGTTTATATGATAGGTGCAGATGTATCACTTCCAATAGCATTTGGGGCTGGATTCTTGTCTTTTTTCTCACCCTGTCTTCTACCCATGATCCCGGCATACATTATGTATATCACTGGGGTGGATATGGAGGATGACCTATCCAAGGTCAGAATGACAGCTTTAATGAGAACCCTGGGATTTGTTTTGGGGTTTACGGTAATATTCATGATAATGGGTTCATCCGCAAGCTTTTTGGGAAGAGCTTTTATTCAGAACAAGACGATTTTCTTCAGAATAAGCGGAATACTTATAATACTGTTTGGACTTAATATGATGGGGGTATTGAACCTAAAATTCCTTGGTATGGAAAAAAGGGTCAAATCTCCAAAAAAGGTCACAAGCTGGTTTAGCTCAATCCTAATGGGAATGGCATTTGCAGCTGGTTGGACCCCTTGCTTTGGACCGGTATTGGCTTCCATACTGGTATTTGCAGGAACATCCGCCACAGTCTCAAAGGGAGTTCTACTCTTGTTCATCTATTCCGTAGGGATGGCAGTTCCCTTCATATTGACGGCGCTCTTTATAAATGTATTTATAAAATGGCTAGCCAAGGCTGAAAAATTCCTAAAGTACATGCCCTATGTCAGCGGGATCATACTTGTGATATTTGGTCTTCTGATATTCTTTGACAAGATGATGAGCATAAGCTCACTACTATTGTAGAAGGAGGAGTTCTATGAAAAACAACAAACTGATAATATTGTTAGTTGCAATTGCATTGGTCGGTGCGGGAGCTGTGTATGTGTTCTCCAACATGGGGGAAGATAATCAACAGGCTCAGCAGCCAGGAGAGCAGGGCTTTGAAGCAGGCTCCCAAACAGGAGAGCCAACTGGGGTTCCAGAACCCGGCGATTCTCCAGCTGCAACTGAGGGAGGTCATGACGGTTACCTTGACCATGAACACGCCGATATTGTGATGGGAGAGAAGGCGCCTGATTTTACCCTTCTTGATATGGAGGGAAACCAGGTAAAGCTTAGCGACTTCGAGGGAAGGATGGTTTTTCTTAACTTTTGGGCAACTTGGTGCACCTATTGTGACATAGAGATGCCTGACCTTCAGAAGGTCAATGATGAACACGAAGACCTGGTTGTACTTGCAGTCAATGTAAGGGAGGACAAGGACCTGGTCCAGGAGTACCTGGATGAGGGTGGATATGATTTCCCCGTTGTACTTGACGAGGATGGCCATATGGCACAGATATACCTGGTAAGCGGAATGCCAACAACCTATTTTATAAGTGATGACGGTAAGCTTTTGGGGTATCAGCCGGGGATGCTTACTCTTGAGCAGATGGAGGATATCATAGTACAGATGAGGGACCTGCAAGACCAGCTATAATTGAACAAAATTCTGCAGCCAGTTGAGTAAAACTGGCTGCAGAATTTTTTTGTGATAAGAATAATTAATTGATAATGATTACCCATTATAATATGTAATTGGAAATATGATTGGCTTTGTGATAATTTGGACAAGATGACTATGAATAAGGAGGGTGTAAAATGAGACCAAAAGTTATGGAGGAAGTTGAATCACTTAGAGGGATTAACTCAGTTAAAATCAAGGAAGCTCATGAGGAGGGTAAGAAGATAGTAGGTATGTATTGCGTGTTTTCGCCATCTGAAATTGCACTAGCTGCAGATGCTATTTCGGTTACCCTTTGTGGAACCAGCCAGGATCCAATTGAGGAAGCTGAAAAAACACTTCCAAGAAATCTTTGTCCCTTGATAAAGTCAAGCTATGGATTTGCAGTGACTGATAAATGTCCGTATTTTTACTTTTCGGACGTACTTCTTGCAGAGACTACTTGTGATGGCAAGAAAAAAATGTATGAGCTGATGGGAGAGATAAAGCCCATGCACATAATGAATCTTCCACAGACTGCGAATGATGAAGATTCACTGGAGTTTTGGGAAAAGGAAATGGTGAAGTTTAAAAATTTCCTGGAAAATCAGTTCAGTCTTGAAATAACAGATGAAAAGTTAAGTGATGCAATTAAATTAATGAACAGAGAAAGAAAAGCTCTTAGAGAGTTACATAGTTTGAATTCACATAAGCCAGCCCCACTGTCAGGAATGGACATGATGCTTGCACAGTGGTTAAAGGGATTCAATGTGGATAAGGAAGCTGGTATAAGCATTATTGAAAAACTTATCCAGGAGACAAAGGATAATGTTTCGAAAGGATTATTTGCCTTTGATGAAAGTGCTCCAAGAATTCTCTTGACAGGAACTCCCATAGGTGTTGGATCAGAAAAGGTACTTAGGGCTCTGGAGGAAGCAGGTGCTTCGGTTGTGGCTTTGGAGAACTGTACAGGTTACAAGGGACTGGATGTTCTTGTGGATGAGAGCAAGGACCCCATAACTGCTCTTGCTGAAAAATATCTTTCAACACCATGTTCCTGTATGACGGATAACAATGGAAGACTAGATTTAATTGGAAGACTATGTGAAGAGTACAAGGTCGATGGAGTGGTTGACCTTACATGGCAAGCATGTCACACATACAATATTGAATCATATACTGTGAAGAAGTATGTTCAGGAACAGTTAAAATTACCATTTATGCAGGTGGAAACAGATTATTCTGACTCTGATACTGGTCAGGTTAAGGTAAGAGCGGAAGCTTTTGTAGAAACATTAAAGATATGATTTTTGATAAAGGATGATATAGATGCACTATATTGGAATAGATATTGGTTCTACAGCAGCTAAGGTAACAGTATTTGACAATGAGAAGATTATGGATAATTTTACCTTGCCCACAGGTTGGAGCAGTGTTGAGACTTCAAGGATAATAAAAAATCGATTGGAAGATAGTGGCATTGAAGTTGAAAAATCTAAAGTTGTGGCAACTGGTTATGGAAGAATATCAGTTCCATATGCTGAAAAGACCATTACTGAGATAAGCTGTCATGGTGAGGGTGTGAAGTATCTTTTGGGCGAGGATGTTACAATAGTTGACATAGGTGGACAGGATACTAAGATTATTACACTGGAGAATGGTCGGGTTACAGATTTTATTATGAATGATAAATGCGCTGCTGGCACAGGTAAGTTTTTGGAACTTATGGCTAACACACTTGGTGTGGATATAAAAGAATTGACAGATATGGCCCTCGAAGGGAGGGACATAAGCATAACTAGTATGTGTACAGTTTTTGCTGAATCAGAGGTAATAAGTCTTATTGGTCAAGGCACTGACAGAAGTAGTATTTCAAGAGGGATAATTAATTCCATAACTGGAAGGGTGAACTCACTTTTGCATAAACAAGTCAGGAAGGACAAAGTGTTTCTAACTGGTGGGTTGTGTGAAATGGAGTCCTTCATTCTTCTGCTATCTCAGAAAGTTGGAGTCAAAATTGAAACACATAAATTGGCTAGATATGCTGGCTCCATAGGAGCGGCAATTCTTGCAGGAAATCTTGAGTAGTAATTTCAAATATTGTTTTTTCAGAAAGGATGGCCCTTAGAAATATCAACCTGAAAGTGAGAGATCAGGAGTTCATATGTTTGATCGGTCCCAGTGGTTCAGGTAAATCAACACTACTTAGGCTTATGGAGGGGTTGATATTTCCAACGAGTGGATGTATCAGGGTCCAAGGGGCTGAAGTAAAGGGACCGGTTGATAACGCAGGATTTGTTTTTCAGGAGTATTCCTTGATGCCATGGAGGACAATTATTGATAACATATCCTTTGGATTGGAAATTAAAGGGGAGTCAAAAAAGGACAGATACGAACTTTCAAAAAGATATTTGAGTAGGTTTGGTTTGGAGGGATTCGAGAACAATTATCCTTATGAATTGTCGGGAGGAATGAAACAGAGAGCAGCCATTGCCAGAGCTATTGTTGTGTCACCCAAAATATTGTTTATGGATGAACCCTTCGGTGCTTTAGATGCATATACTAGGATTCAAATGCAGAATGACCTGATTGATTTTTGGATGGAAGAGAAAAGAACAGTTATATTCGTCACTCATAGTGTGGAGGAGGCTGTTTTCTTGGGGTCAAGGGTGCTTCTTATGAGTCCCAGACCTGGAGAAATATCTAAGGAGTATATAATTGACAATCCCTATCCCAGAAGTAGATTCGATGAGAAATTTAGGGGCCATTTTCAGATGATAATGGAAGACATGGAAAAAGTTAGCAAACATTCAAATTAGGTTGAAAAGACTGCTTCTACAGATAATGAGAAGCGGTCTTTTCCATTGCCAGTTTCTCCCTAAAATGCTATATTTGTATGAGGAGTGTGATATTATGACAGAAAATAGATTTTTACCCTATATGACCGCACTGGGATATTCTATGATATTTGGAATGTCCTTTATGTTTACCAAGATAGGCTTGGGCTACATGACAACCCTGCAGCTTATTGCCTACAGATTTCTGGTGGCTGCAACAACCATGCAGATCCTAAGGGCCTTGAAGCTGATCAAGCTTGATTTCAAGGGAAAAGACCTGAAGCTTGTCATCATGACAGCAATATTTCAGCCGGTCCTATACTTCTTCTTTGAGGTTGAGGGAGTAAACCTTACATCTTCTTCACAGGCAGGACTGATGGTATCACTGGTTCCTGTTACAACGGTCATAGGAGCCAGAATACTGTTTAAGGAAAGGCTTAAGCCAATCCAGATAATGTTTATTATCCTATCTGTTGGAGGCGTTGTTGTGATAAATGCATTCAATAGCTCCCAGGGAATGTCAGGGAATGCTTTGGGTATGGCTTTTCTTACAATGTCTTTACTTGCAGGAACCCTTTTTAGCCTGAGTTCAAAGAGAGCCTCCAGTCAGTTTACACCTGTAGAAATTACCTACACAATGATGACATTAGGAGGAATAGTGTTCAATTCCACACTTTTGGTTAGAAGCATCCTTGAAGGAAATCTTGGTGAGTATTTCAAGCCAATGGCAAATCCTGAGGTAATCATCCCCATACTCTATCTGGGGTTGCTTTCCTCAAT
>CALGAG010000229.1 GCA_937951995.1 uncultured Bacillota bacterium | reverse complement strand
CAACACATCTATGGGGAACTTCATCCTGTAGGTGTGGATTGAGTTGCAGGGAACAATCATCATCCCCTCCTTGTCTTCCAGACCCTTCCTTCCAAGAAGCCCCTGAAGCCTTTTTGAGTAGGTGTCAGCCATAATGATCTTATCCAGTACAATTTTTCCATTTACCATCATTCTAGAAGCCATTTGTCCGACCCTCCAGAATATCCTTTCCAGCCTCCTCGCCTTTGGACCACTTGGCATCTCCCATGGTATACCTGAAATGGTAGTCTCCTGAAGTGAACTCCATACCGTCGTACAGGTCCATTTCAGTGTATATTTCATTCCTGAAATTAATTATCCCAGGCAAGGTTGTCTTTATATAGGTTGCTGTCATTGGCTTGTTTGAAAATAGCTTCTTCCAGCCAAGGATGAATTTCTTGCCCTGGACCAGCACTTTCTTCCCAACCAGGATATCATAGGAGTACCTTCCACTGTGGAGATTGAAGTCGGCAGGGTCTTCCATATCCATGGATATCCGGACCTCCCTTTTCTTCTTCTCCTTGAACTTGAGCTCCTGGTTTTCCTCCCTCTGCCCTTCCTTCCAGCATTCCAGGGTTCCCCGTAGCCTTGTTGCCGGGGCCACGAGAATCAGGTAGAACAGGTTACCCAAGAGGAATATTGCAAGAGGTAGAAGGATAAATATTCCACCTAGAATTCCAACAAGAGCCATATTCTCCTCTATATTCTTCACTATGTTTCCAAAGAAACCAACCGTCTGAACCTTATAGTTGACAAGATTGTTTTGGAGGCTTGTTTGTGGATACAGGGGTCTTGCTATTATTCCAAGGTCAGAAAAACCCTTTTCCATTCCTCCATCTGTATCTATATACAGATTTACTACCCTGGACTCCTCAGGACCTATTTCAATCTGCTTGTTTCTAAGTTCGCCCAAATCTCCCTGGGCCTGAACCTCCAGCACCTCAGCAAAGGGTGAACTGCTCACTACCCTCAATGGGATTGTCAGGGTCTCCCCTGTCCTTACCCATAGGCTCTCCCTTCCAGCCTCAATTGTCAGCCTTCCAGGCTGGGCTGAGAAGGTCTCACCCAGGTCTTTCTTTAGACTGAAAGCTTCCTCCCTATAGGTTCCACTTGCCTCAAGAGATACCTTAGCCAAATACTGGCTTGAGATGTCCCACTTTGTGGTCCACCTACCGTCCCCAGCCATTATATCTCCACTGGTTTCCCCTCCATCATCACAAAGGGGAAGTCTTGATACCTCTCCATCTTCCTTTTCCACAACAAAATTGAAACTATCCACCTGAAGAAGGGGTCCCTCTCCCACGCTTCTGTTTCCAATCCTGATTGATGCCACCACGGTTTCAGTTTCCCCTAAACGGTAGCCTCCCCTTTTTGGCCAGAATTCATTGACCAGGATCGGCTTTCCGATTGCTTCCTGTATTATTGCAGGAGCCAGCAGCTCCTTGATTATTTCCTCCCTTGAGCCCAGAATCTGTATAAGGTTCTGGTCAAGCTCTCCAGCATCCCTGTAAATCCTAACATCTCCACCAGTATCTTCAGCTATCCTGTTCAGGATCTCAACATCAATGTCCTCGCTGAAGCCTATGGAATAGACAGGATAGGTCTTTTCACCCAATGATGCTGTTCTGGTCCACAGGGCATTCATGTATGCTTCCATCTGTGGCGAATCTGGTGGAACATTCACAGGGTCAGGGTCAGGTCTTCCGTCAGTAAGAAAGA
>CALGAG010000228.1 GCA_937951995.1 uncultured Bacillota bacterium | reverse complement strand
TAAATCAGAAGGATACTGCATTATGTGGACATACCTGGATACATCTTCCGCAACCTATGCATTTTTCATCGTTTATTAAAACCTTACCCATGAAAAAACCAGCCCTTTCAACTGCACCTGTCGGGCAGACCCTCTTTACAGGACAGAAAGGAGACCTGTCACATTTGGATTCAATTATTCTAGCTTTCTTGACTCTTCCGCTGCCTCTCTTATCGCTTCTTTTTTGTTTTTTCAATTTGCACCTCCCTATTGTAGTTCAATCTAATTATACACCCATAGGGGGTATATGTAAAGAATGTCCCGAATCCAGATTCATAAAGTTGATATAATGAAGGTTTCAGTTTTAATTCAACAGGGTAATATAGTAAAGAACAATTGTTGATAGTTTGATAACCCATGTATTGAAAGGGGGATAATATGAAAGACAATGATAAGAAAATAACCAGCAAAAATAATGTAAAGGGGAAGGAGCCCGGAATAACCACAGCTGCAGGTTCACCAGTGACAAACAATCAGGATTCAATGACTGTGGGACCAAGAGGTCCACTTGTCCTTCAGGATCTTTGGTTTATGGAAAAAATGGCACACTTCGACAGGGAGGTAATTCCTGAAAGAAGGATGCATGCCAAGGGATCAGGAGCTTTTGGAGTATTTACAGTGACCCATGATATTACTAAATACACTAAGGCTGCCATGTTTTCGGAAGTAGGAAAGAAGACTGAAATGCTGGTAAGGTTTTCAACCGTTGCAGGAGAAAGAGGAGCTGCTGATGCAGAAAGGGATATCAGAGGCTTTGCAATGAAGTATTATACTGAGGAAGGAAACTGGGACTTGGTAGGAAATAACACACCTGTATTTTTCTTTAGGGATCCGCTTAAATTTCCTGACTTGAATCATGCCGTCAAGAGAGACCCAAGAACCAATCTGAGAAGTCCAAACACCAACTGGGATTTCTGGTCATCATTGCCAGAGGCACTACACCAGGTGACAATAACAATGAGTGACAGGGGAATTCCATTATCCTACAGACACATGCACGGATTTGGATCACATACATACTCAATGATAAATGCACAGAATGAGAAAGTATGGGTAAAATTCCATTTTCATTCACAGCAGGGAATAAAGAACTTAACTGATCAGGAGGCTGGAGAACTGGTAGGAAAGGACAGGGAAAGCCACGGGAGAGACCTTTATAAGGCAATTGAAAAAGGTGAATTTCCCAAATGGACCATGTTCATTCAGGTCATGACCCTGGAAGAGGCTGAGAACATGCCGTACAACCCATTTGACCTGACAAAGGTCTGGTATAAGGGCGATTTTCCACTGATAGAGGTTGGTTATTTTGAACTTAACAGAAATCCGGACAACTATTTCGCTGAAATAGAGCAGGCTGCATTCAATCCAGCAAACTTTGTACCTGGAATATCATACTCACCGGACAAGATGCTGCAGGGTAGACTCTTCTCCTATGGAGATGCCCAAAGGTATAGACTTGGTGTAAACCACCATCAGATACCTGTGAACTCTCCTAAGAATGCAAAGAATGTTCATTCATACCATAGGGATGGGATGATGAGAGTTGATGGAAACCTTGGCTCAGAACTCCACTATGAGCCTAACAGCTATGGCAACTGGACTGAATACAAAGACCATGAACTTCCAGAGGAGAAGGCTGATGGGAACATATCCCGTTGGAATTTCCGTGAAGATGATGACGATTACTACACCCAGCCTGGAAAGCTGTTTAACCTGATGAATGATGAACAGAAACAGGTCCTTTTTGAAAATACAGCTAGAAACATGGGGGATTCTGAAGAGATGATAAAGCTAAGACACATAAAGAACTGTTTCCATGCTGATCCCGAGTATGGCAAGGGAGTTGCCAAGGCTATGGGAATGGAGATAGATTTTACAGACTGGATGTAGGATTATGATGAATGTTGCAAGCAAAATGCAATGGGCTGAAGGGTCCATTGCATTTTGACGAGAATTGAGGTGTCCATATGAAAGTGAAATTAAAATTCATTGGGGTGGTGGATATTGAAGCTCCCTCAGAACTTAAAATAGAAGGAGATGCAACTGTACTGGAGGTAATAGAGTATTTGGAGAATATCAATTCAATATCAATTCAGGGTTTGACAGTGTTGGTAAACAAAGAGAAAGCCTCCCTGGATAAAAAGCTCAAGGAAGGCGATGATATCCTTTTTCTACAGCCAATCGGCGGAGGATGATTCTAGAAACTCAAATATCCCAATATGATAGCTGCAAAAAGAGCCAGATGTGCAGGATATGCCAAATAGAAGGAATATTGCAGAGGCTTTATTTTTGGGCCGGGTTTATTGTTGTAGGTCAAGAGTATGGGCAGTGACAGGAGAGAATATTGTTGAATCCATCCAGTTGAAACCAGATTGGTTAGAAATATGATCCCAGCTGCCAGGGACATCCGTCTTATGGCTGGAATATTTCTGGTGTAATAGAAGACAAGGATATATATAATTCCAATAAAGCTGTAGTCTGTAGCCAGGAAGGTTGCTGCAGCTGCAGCCCCAACTGCTATAAGTGGAGTGGCGCTTTCTTGAACATCCTTTCTTTCTATGAAATACATTGCAATGAGTCCGATAAGGAGGGTGAAGAAAATATTCTGATGCCCCCAGTTAAGACCCCTGTAAAATGCATAATCAAATGGTATTTCCGAGATTAATGCGAAAACAAGCAATCGCAGGGCATACCTTTTTATGTTTCTTGTATGTATAAATCCTTCGACAAGTAGAAAACAGTAGATTGGGAATGCCAGCCTTCCAATCATTCTAAAAGTCATCTCCGTTGGTTGGAAAATTGCACCATAGTGGTCAATTATCATTGTTATAAGTGCAACAGATTTTAAGAGAAGTCCGTTCAATTTGATCACCGCTTTCTTAGATTAATTAGATTATAACAAAAAGCTTAAAAAGATTATACATGATAGGATAAATACCTGTTATAATGGTCAGAGAGATATACTATACAGGAGGTAAGTCAATGGCGGAAATCAAATTTGAAATAACGAAGAAACTGGGAGTCCTAAGTGAGTCTCAAAGAGGTTGGAAAAAGGAAATAAACATGGTTTCGTGGAATAATTACCCTGCCAAGTATGATATTAGAGAATGGGATCCTGACCATGAAAAGATGGGAAAAGGTGTTACATTCAACAAGGATGA
>CALGAG010000227.1 GCA_937951995.1 uncultured Bacillota bacterium | reverse complement strand
TACTGTCTACAGAGTGACAGCATAAAGGAGGTCAATATATGAGAGCAGTAGAACAGCGGATTACCACTGGAAAGGTTCTTGTGGACGATGAGATAGTAGGCCAGATAGACAAGGGACTTTTAGTTTACCTTGGTGTTGGAGAAAATGATACCGAGGTTGACCTTGAATATATGGTAAACAAGGTGGCAGGATTAAGGATATTTGAAGATGAGGATGGAAAGATGAACCTGTCAGTGCAGGATATTGGTGGAGAAATTCTGGCCATATCACAGTTCACTTTGTACGGGGATGCAAGAAAGGGCAAGAGACCCAGCTTTACGGACGCAGCTTCACCAGAGGCAGGTGACAGACTGTACGAAAAATTCATTGCCCGTACATCTGAAATGGGAATCAGAACCGAGTCTGGAGTTTTTGGAGCACATATGATGGTTGACTATGTAAATGACGGACCCGTTACGATTCTATTGGACAGTACAAAGTTATTCTAAGGAGGAAATTCGCATATGATAGTTAAGAAACTCCAAGCGGGGGTTTATGCTGCAAACTGCTATATTATCCATACAGAGGACGGTGATGGGCTTGTTGTCGATCCAGCTGGAGATGTGGATGAAATAGTTAAATATCTGGAAGATAGCAGTGTCAAGGTAGGTGCCATTGTCCTTACCCATGGCCATGGAGACCATATCGGGGGTGTTCTGGAGTTAAAGGAATTATTGGATGTACCTGTCATGGTCCATTCAGATGATGAGGACATGGTGAAAAACAGCGCTTTAAACCTGTCCACATCAATGCCAATGGGGGAGGTAAACTTTAAGCCTGACATCCTCCTGAATGACGGAGATGAAATTCCACTTGGAGACAGGGCTGTCAAGGTGATTCACACACCAGGTCACACCAAAGGTGGGGTATGCATCCTGGTGGATGGGATTCTGATAACAGGTGACACTCTATTTCAAGGGTCAATTGGAAGGACGGACCTTTATGGGGGAGACTTCGATACATTGATGATAAGCATAGTTGAAAAGCTAATGATCCTACCTGATGATACGGTTGTTTATCCGGGGCATGGAGGACCATCAACAATAGGAGTTGAAAGACGCAATAATCCATTTATCTCCAGGTGGAGAGGTTAGGACACATTATTGTAGAATAATTCAAGATTAGAGTGATGAATATGATTTTCATATTGGTAAATGACAATAAAATAAAGACACATGACCCTTACGAACTTGTAAGGGCTTTTTATGGCAATGAGGAAATTCGAATAATTGGGCTGGATTCCGTTGACTCAATAAACCCAGATTCAGACTTAATTTCTATTTTTTTGCATGGTGACAATTACAAGGTATCATTGCGTAGGAACAAAGTAGTTGTTGATTCTGAAGAGATGTCATACCGGGAGAAAGTTTTTTACAGAGGTGAGACTGCATCAAGGAACAACACGGTAAAGCACCTTATTTACAAACTTCTTACCAGAAACATTGAGGCCAGACCACCCTGGGGTATACTTACAGGTATTAGACCTGTAAAGGTGGCTAAAATGCTTTTGGACAAGGGTCTTGGACAGGAAGAAGCCATTGAGGTTTTAAGGGATTCTTATTTGTTGAGACCAGATAAGGCAAGGCTTATTACTGAAGTATCAAGAACCCAGAGGCCTATCCTGGATTCATTGGCTAAAAACAGCTACAGCATATATATAGGAATACCCTTTTGCCCCACGAGATGCTTTTACTGTTCTTTTCCAACACTTATTGCCAACAGGAACATCCATGTGATGGAAGGATATGTAGACTCATTGATAGAGGAGCTGGAAGATACAAAAGCAATGCTGGAAGGTTGGCATATAAATACTGTATACATTGGTGGAGGCACACCAACCTCCCTTCCAAAAGAATTGATGGGAAGGCTCCTTGACTATATCAATGTGAATTTTAAAGGGTTCAATGAGCTGACAGTTGAAGCCGGGAGACCTGACACAATAGATCGGGCCTACCTTGAATTGTTGAAAAACAAGGGTGTGAACCGAATCAGCATAAACCCACAGACAATGGATGATGAAACGCTTGTTCTTATTGGCAGGAAGCATACTGCCAAGGATATAGTTGAAGCATACAGACTAAGTAAGGATATTGGATTTGAAACAGTAAACATGGACTTGATTGTCGGCCTACCTGGTGAAAACAGAAACAATATTGCGGAAACCCTTAGGGCAATAAGGACTCTTGACCCTGACAACCTGACTGTTCATACACTTGCAGTGAAAAAGGGGTCGGAGTTCATCCTTGATAAAAACAGTTATTCATTGGCAGAATCCTCAGAAGTGGAGGAAATGCTCCAATTGACATGGGAATTTGCAGAAGAGAACAATATGATACCCTACTATCTATACAGACAGAAGCAGATCATGGGTAACTTTGAAAACATCGGCTATAGTAAAAAGCATAATCCCTGTCTATACAATGTGTCCATTATGGAAGAAAAGGAGACCATTGTTGGAATAGGTATGGGATCCACTTCCAAATTTTACAACAAGCTTGAAAACAGTATTGATACTTTGGCAAATTTCAGAAGCATCACGCAATACATGGAAAGACTTCCTGAAATCAAAAGGCGAAAAAGGCAGAAAATCAATGAAATTGAGACTTCCTGGAATAAGATAGAACTTGACACGCCGTAAGTATTATTTTATAATTATCTAAATTAAATAAACAGACTTTGATAAGGAAAAGTAATGGGATCACTTGTTTTAAGAGAGCTGATGACGGTGGAAATTCAGCATCAATATCCTGTGAAGACACCTTTGAGTCAGCAGTTTAACTGCTCGTGAAATACGTTATAGATTGAGTGAGGAAAACCTAATTAGGGTGGTACCGCGAGATAGCCTCTCGTCCCTGAAAATCAGAGATGAGGGGCTTTATTTATTTTAAGGAGGTATTTGATATGGGAGAAAAAATGGGCAACTTAAGAAGAACCAAAATGTGTGGAAGCTTAAGGATGGAGGATGCAGGCAGTGAGGTTGTTCTTATGGGCTGGGTTCAGCGAGAAAGAAATCTTGGGGGACTGCTCTTCATGGACTTGAGGGACACCACAGGAATGGTTCAGATTGTTTTTGATGACGAGGCTCCTAAGGAAATGATGGAGAAGGCTGAAACAGTAAGATCTGAATATGTGATTGCAATCAGGGGAAGAGATCGGAAGAG
>CALGAG010000226.1 GCA_937951995.1 uncultured Bacillota bacterium | reverse complement strand
ATCCTCTTGAATTCCTCCCTACCGGCATACTTGAAGGACCAGGCCTTTGCAGCCATGGTGTGGAGGTGGATTGAACCCAGTGATCCAGGGAAGGTCCCCTTATCCAGAAGCTTGGCATGTTCTTTTTTTGAGAATACCATTCCGCTTCTTGCAGAGCAGAAGGTTTTTGTGGTCGATGAGGTCACAAAATCTGCGTGGGGTATGGGACTTGGTATGACCTTGGCTGCTACTAGACCAGCAATATGGGCCATATCCACCATAAAGTAGGCACCGGCAGCCTTTGCTATTTTTGAAATTCTCTCATAATCAATTAGTCTTGGATAGGAGCTGCCTCCCGCTATTATAAGCCTAGGCTTTTCCACCTTGGCCAAACTCTCAAGTTCATCATAATCAATCTGTTCAGTGTCAGGGTCCACACCATAGAATTTGTGGTCATAGAAGCCACTCATCCAATTGGCAGGACTTCCATGGGTCAGGTGGCCTCCCTGGTCCAATCTCATGCTTAGAATCTTGTCTCCTGGCTTTAGTACAGCGGCAAAAACGCTGTAATTGGCGGTTGATCCTGAGTAGGACTGAATATTTACATGCTCTGCACCAAAGAGGTCCTTGGCCCTTTCAATGGCCAGTATTTCAACCTTATCCGCCACCTGTGAGCCTGCCTGGTAGCGTCTTCCGGGATATCCCTCAAGAGTTTTGTTTGTGAATACACTGCCACTCAGTTCCATAACTGGAACAGGTACGGTTGATTCAGAGGCTATCATTTCAATATTATGTTCCTGTCTATAAAGCTCCTCGTCCACCAACCCCGCCAATTCAGGGTCTGTTAGTCTGGTTTCTCTTAGCATTGCTGGCCCTCCCATAGTAAAATTTCAATTGATCCCAATGGTCACTTTCCATATATTATATCCTATTTCCTGACAATTTACAGAATCTTTTCACATTATTATGGCTGCAAACAATGGATGACTTCTCCATCCATTACTCTAATCCCTTCTCAGAAAATCCGCCCACTTCCTATCCAGCTTGCCAGCATTCTCCCGCCAGTACAGAAGTCGATCAATGTAGAAGTCAATCTTTTCTTTTACAGCTTCCTCATAGCCACTTATTTTGTAGGAAATGACAATTGCCGTCAACTCGTAAATGGGAAGTCCTATGGCGTGGGACCCCACATGAACAGTGGCTCCTGCATGTCCAATTCCGTGGCAGAGAGCCTTACAGACCTCAT
>CALGAG010000225.1 GCA_937951995.1 uncultured Bacillota bacterium | reverse complement strand
TTTCAATGGAAGCCTTGGCTCAGGTAGCGGTTGATTATTTGAATAGGGATTAATTTTGGAAGACACCCCCTCATTGGCATGTTTGCAGCCTATGCCGGTGTTGCAGGAGGCTTTGCAGCCAACATAATGGTCAACATGTCAGACGTACTTGCAGCCAGTTTCACGATCCCGGCAGCACAGGTAATTGACCCATCCTATCAGGGAACACCAGCAATGAATCTATACTTCATAATGGCATCAGTTCCAATGCTGGTTGTCTTGGGAGCTTTGGTAACTGAAAAAATCGTTGCTCCAAGATTTCCATCCTACGAGCCCACAGAGGAGCTTGCCATGGAAATGGAGGTCGAGGAGAACGAAAATGAGCCAAAGGGGCTAAAATGGGCAGGAATATCATTTCTTGCAATGCTTCTTTCAATAGTACTCTTGAGTATAGGTGAGAATTCATTTATGGCAGATCCAGCAACAGGATCAATACTTGCGTATGCGTCACCACTTATGCAGGGGATTGTTCCACTAATCACCATTATCTTCTTTGTGCCGGGAATTGTATATGGAAAGATAACAGGCTCCATCAAGAACGACAAGGAAGCTGCCAGGATGATGGGAGAATCAATGAGGGACATGGGACCATACATAGTCCTTGCATTTGTGGCATCCCAGTTTCTGGCCTATTTCAACTGGAGCAATCTGGGAATTGTACTTTCAGTGAAGGGCGCTGAGACCCTTAAGGCCGCCGGGCTCACAGGAATCGGACTTATAGTAGGATTTATTGGAATTTCTGCTCTTATAAACATATTCGTTGGAAGTGCATCTGCCAAATGGGCCATCATGGCACCAATATTTGTTCCAATGTTCATGCTTCTTGATTTTGACCCAGCCCTTTCACAGATGGCATACAGAATCGGAGATTCAATAACAAACCCGCTGACACCGCTCCTGCCCTACTTCCCAATCCTTCTTGCATTTGCCAGGAAGTATGACAAGAACGTAGGAATGGGTACAATGATTTCAAACATGTTGCCATATTCAATAGTCTTCTTTGTTATGTGGACAGTTCTTTTGATAATATTCATGGTTTTCAACATTCCACTTGGACCAGGTGGAGGAATCTACTACACAATCCCATAGGAACAAAAAATGCCGTACCTCCTATTTACTGAAGGTACGGTTTTTCTTTAAAGCTTGTCAATTTTTGCTGCAAGGATAAAGTCATTCTCGTGAAGTCCCTTGATCTTGTGGGTCATAAGATTAACCTTAAGCTTGCCCCAGGATACAGTAAGGGTTGGGTGATGGCCCTCCTCTTCTGCAAGGTCTGCAATCCTGTTGGCAAAACCCATTGCCCCCATAAAGTCATCGAACTTGAAGGTTTTTTGGATGGACTTGTCATCCTCACTGGTCCACCCCTCCTCAAGGTCCTTAAGCATGTTCTTAATCTCCACCGGCTGAAGGGGTATTGCCCCAACCTCGCAAGGGGTACATTTCTTATTTGAAAGATCGGTCAAATTGAACACCTCCTTTGTCATCTAATCCATAGTTACCCAGAAATGGTCTGAATTATTGAAATAGTGTTTATTTACTCTGCCAATTAAGGTCGTCCTTGTGATATAATCTACTTAATTGAGTATTATTTGAGAGGGGATGGCTTGATGGACAGAATAGAAACGAGAATTGAAGATGTAACACTGAGATTGGCAAAGGAAGAGGACCTTTCCTTGATACTTAGATTTATAAAGGAGCTGGCTGACTACGAGAAGCTCCTTCATGAGGTAGTTGCAACGGAGGAGATTTTAAGGGAAAGCCTTTTTGAAAGACGGGCTGCTGAGGTTGTCATTGCAGAATACCAGGGAGAGCCTGTAGGCTTTGCCCTGTTCTTCCATAACTTCTCAACCTTCCTTGGTAGACCGGGACTCTATCTTGAGGACCTGTATGTAAGACCTGAAATGAGGGGAAAGGGCATAGGCAAGCTACTTCTTTCATACCTGGCAAAACTGGCTCTTGATAGGGGCTGTGGAAGGTTTGAGTGGTGGTGTCTTGACTGGAACAAGTCTTCCATAGACTTTTACAAGAGCATCGGAGCCATCCCAATGGACGAGTGGACGGTTTACAGAGTTTGCGACAAGGCCCTTGAGGACCTGGCAGAGGAATTTTAGCAGGGAGGAAATGAGTTGAGATTATTTATAACAAGACATGGACAGACCCAGTGGAACACTGAGGGTAGGCTACAGGGCTGGATGAACTCACCATTGACCCCAAGGGGACTTAAGGGGGCTGAACAGCTTAGGGATGCAGTAAGGAATATAGATTTTGACGGGGTTTTTACCAGTGACCAATACAGGGCGGTCAAGACCGCGGAGATTGTAGTTGGAGATAGGGATATTGAGATTAACAAGATTATGGAGCTCAGGGAGATTGCATTTGGACAATGGGAAGGCATGAAGCTTGTGGACATAAAGGAGAAGTATGGTAAGGAATTCCACAATTACATGAACAGCCCCATGGAGTACAGGTCCTATGGTGGGGAATCCATCGATGAGCTTTTTGACAGGGTTGAAAAGGGCCTTCAGATAGTGGTTGACTCGGGGGCACAAAATGCTCTGATTGTGGCTCATGGAGTCACCATAAAGGCACTTGTGACAATACTTAAGGGGATGCCAAGGGCATCCATTTCGAAGCTTCCGGTTTTCCCGGGGACATCACTTAGCATATTCAATAGGGTAGGAGATTTCTGGCAAGTGGAGCTTGAAGGGGACACATCACATTTTCGTTTGTAATTAATGGAGGTATACAATGAGCAGCTTTAATTTTATATTTATGCTTTTTCCTGTATTTTTCCTGCTGATTTTCGCTGTAATCGCAGTCACCTTGATTAAAGGCCTGGTGGGATGGAAAAAGAACAACGATCAACCGATTCTAAATGTAAACGCAACAGTTGTATCAAAGCGAGAAAATTTCAGTAGGTCTGCAAACAACCATAACAATCATGCCATGAGAACCGGTCACACCAGCTATTTTGTCACCTTTCAGTTTGACAGTGGAGACAGGCTTGAGCTCCAGGTAAGGGGAGAGGAGTATGGAATGATGGTTGAAGGCGATGGTGGGGTTTTGGTTTTTCAAGGAACCAGATTCCACAGTTTTGACAGGTTTACTGACTTATAACTGAAGGGAATGAATCAAATGGGTAATGGTAAAAGTATAGTGGGGGAGATTTTCAGTTGGATCGTGTCCCTTGGAGTTGCACTTCTGGTTGCACTTTTCATAATATCAAACATAGTTTCCATGACCATGGTCATGGAGCAGTCCATGGAACCAACCTTCAGCCAGGGAGACAGGCTTATTGTAAACAGGGTCGGTTACTTCTTCACAGGTCCTAATAGGGGGGATGTGATAATATTTGACAAGAACCCCATAGAAAAGGGAATCATAAGAAATATGATAAACGAAATCAGCGACATCAGAAACAGCCTGAGGTTTAGACTGACTGGCAGTGCTGAGAAGAACCTTCTCATAAAGAGAGTTATTGCAGTGGGTGGAGACCAGGTTGAGCTTATTGATGGAGAGGTCTTTGTCAACGGTGAAAGGCTCCAGGAGCCCTACATTGACAAAATGACCTATTCAAGGGCAGAGACCAGCTGGTCCGTTCCGGAAGACAAGATATTTGTACTTGGCGACAACAGGGAGAACAGCCTAGACAGCCGAAGCATAGGATTTGTTGACATCCAGCAGGTTAAGGGTAAGGTTGCTTTTAGAATATTTCCATTCAGCGAGTTTGGGTCAATAGATTAAAAATCCAGGAGGTATGGTTATGAAAATGCCTGAAAGAATCAGATTGGCAAATTTACCTACAAAAATTGAAAAGCTTGAGAGACTTAGCCAGGAGCTGGGCAGGAACATCTGGATAAAAAGGGATGACCAGACCGGGATGGAGGTATCTGGAAACAAGGTGAGAAAGCTTGAGTTTGCTGTTATGGAAGCTCTTGAACTTGGATGCAATCATCTGATCACCTGTGGGGGAATACAGTCAAATCACGCCAGGGCCACTGCAGCCGTTGCAGCAAAGCTTGGAATGGGGTGTACACTAGTCCTTAGAGGTGAGGATAGGGAGGACCGTGAAGGAAATCTATTCCTTGAAACCCTTATGGGTGCCCAGGTTGTATTTGTAACCCCTGAGGAGTTTGAGGAGTCCCTTGACGGAATTATGGAGGACATAAGGGCCAGGCTAGCCCAGGAAGGCAAAAAAGGATATATCCTGCCTGTAGGGGCATCAAATGGAATTGGGTCCTTCGGCTACCTAAATGCATATAATGAAATAGTTGAACAGGAAAGGATGCTGGGCCTTAAGTTTGATGCCATTATTGCAACGGTTGGCTCGGGAGGAACATTTGCAGGCCTCTACGCCGGAAACTGTCAGGATGGAAGTCAGAGGGATGTTATTGGAATAAACATTTCCTCAACTGCTGACTACTTTAAGGAAAGGGTAGTGGCCCTTCTCCAGGAAATGGAAGAATACACAGACCTTGCATTTGAAACAGATGAAAGGGACATACAGATAATTGATGGGTATCCTGGTCTTGGCTATGCGATGAGCAGGGATGAGGAGCTCCATTTCATCAAATGGCTTGCAAGGTTGGAAGGCCTTGTTCTGGACCCTGTCTACACAGGCAAGGCCATGTATGGCTTGGTCAAGGAGATAGAGGCAGGAAACCTGGATGATTATGAAAATATCCTCTTTATACATACAGGAGGAATTTTTGGATGGACCCGGGAGGTGAGAGACAGGGTATGAAGATTGAGTGGAATGTTAGATATCTTACAATAGCTGCATATGCCCTGGTGGTCACATGTCTGAGTATCCTATTTTATCTGATCGCATCTGACTTTACAATATTCAGCGAAAAGGTCTCCTGGTTCCTAGGCGCCCTCCAGCCCATAATAATCGGTGCTGTAATGGCATACCTGTTTAACTTTATTCTGGAGATGATTGAGAAGTACATCCTTGACCCGGTCATCACAAAGGGAAAGATACCAAGACTGAGGCGTACAATTGGAATGATTTTAACCTATGCTGTAATTGGTACCCTTATTTACCTGTTCGCCATCATTATCATTCCACAGCTAATAGCATCCGTAGCAAGGCTTGTCACCCTTGTCACAGATAATTTTGACAGCATATCCCTTTGGGTCACTGACCAGATCCAAAGACTCCATATAAGGGAGGATTACCTTCAATATATTGTGGATTGGTGGAATGGTGTTCTCGACAACGCATTGGGATTTGTCACGGGTTTGATTCCAGTTATTGGGAGCATTGTTGGTGTGATCCTGGCAAGCATCTGGAACATAGCAATTGGTCTTGTGGTGTCTGTTTACCTGCTCTTTGACAAGGACAGGTTCAGGGCACTAGGTAGAAAGGTGGTCTACTCCATTTTCCATGGCCCCAGGGCAAACAGGACACTGGAGCTGGCAAGAAGGGCAGATACGATTTTCGGAAGATTCCTTAGTGGAAAGATTTTGGATTCCTTTATCATTGGCATTCTGACCTATATCATACTATTGATATTCAAGATGCCTTTCCCGATCCTTGTATCATTTATCATCGGGGTTACAAATATCATCCCCTTCTTTGGACCATTTATCGGAGCAGTGCCTGGAGTCTTCATTATTGCAATTGTCTCACCGATTCAAGCCCTGTGGTTTATAGTTATAGTAATTCTGCTTCAGCAGTTTGACGGCAACATACTTGGGCCAAAGATCCTTGGGGATTCCCTGGGCATATCAGCCTTCTGGATTCTATTCTCATTGCTGATTGCAGGAAAGCTTCTTGGCTTTGTGGGGCTGATAATTGGAGTACCTCTATTTGTGTTCATCTACTCAATCATTAAGGACAATGTTGAAAGAAGATTGGCAAAGAAAGGCCTTCCAATAGAGACAAGGGAATACTTCTAGGATTTTTTCAGGGAGGTCAGGGTGTGTCTTATCATCATAATGGGATGATAAAAGAGCATCCTGGGTGCGGAGTACCCCATGACAGACCGAATCTTTTCCCTGTGGACCTCATCATAGCAGTGGATTTTGCAGGAGGAGCAGAAGGGCTTGCCTTCACCATAGGCGCAGGAGTCAAGTTTTTTTAGGCAGTAGTCCCTAAGATCCATGTACTCCCCATATGCAAGTGAGTTCTTGCTGCCCTTAAAGTAAAGGTCAATCATTAGGGATACGATTTCTTTTTCTCTTGTGATTTTCTTAGAGGAAGTGTTTGCATCCATGGTGGCCGTCTCCTTTGTTGTGGATATATGATTATTATAGCATTTTAGCAAGGCAAATTGAATAGAGAAGGAGCAAGTAATGGAATATTTCAGGTACGGGGATGAAGAAAAGGATTATCTTGCAGGGAGAGATCCTATCATGAAGGGCTTGATTCAAAAGCATGGGCATATAGAAAGGGAGATAAACCCAGACCCCTTTTCCGCCCTTGTTGGAAGCATAATAAGCCAGCAGATTTCAACAAAGGCTGCAGAGACTGTGGAGGGAAGGCTTGTTCATCGGGCAGGTGGGCTGACAGCCAAAAATCTTCATAATCTTAGCCTTGAGGAGATCAAGGAATGTGGATTATCCTTCAGGAAAGCCGGGTATATCAAGGGCATAACTGAGGCTGCAATAAGCGGAGCTGTAAGTTTTGAAGTCCTGAAAAACCTTTCTGATGATGAGGTTATCAAGACTCTTGTTGGACTTAAGGGAGTTGGAAGATGGACAGCAGAGATGATGCTGATTTTCTCCCTTGCTAGGAGGGATGTTCTCAGCCTGGACGACCTGGGAATAAGAAGGGGGATTCAAAGGGCCTATGGTTTGGAGGAGGTCAAAAAAGACCAGTATTCATACTTCAGGGACCTTTTCAGTCCATACGGAACAGTGGCATCCCTTTATCTGTGGGAGGAAGCATCTAATTAGGGTTATTTGAAAGGAGGAGTTTACATGAGAAAAATCGCATTTTTTGCCTTCAGGGGAGATGAAATGTGTTTTATGCACCTGGTACTTAACGCCTTGGACCTTGACAAGAAGGGGTACCCGGTGAAGATCATCATGGAGGGGGAGGCTGTAACATTGATGGAGAAACTTGAGAAGGGGGAGAACAAGCCATACCTTAAGGCCAAGGAGAAGGGGCTGTTTGACTGTATCTGCAAGGCATGTTCTGCAAAACTTGGTGTTCTTGAGTTTAACCAGACTGTTGGAATTCCCTTGAAAGGAAATCTTGAGGGTCATCCTGCCATGGAGGACTACATAAAGGAAGGCTATGAAATCATCACACTTTAAATGAAGAAAACGCCATAAAGCGCCCCTTTGGGGTGCTTTTTCACGCTTAAATATATTTTGATAAAACAAATGTTTCATGTTATAATGAATAGGTGTAGAATTAAGACTTGTTTGAAAATTGCAGTAATTGAAAAGGTTATAATATCTTTAAAATTCTAGTTAGGGGGAATGTATCTTGAAAGCGTATTCAACGGAAAAGATCAGAAATGTAGCCCTTCTTGGGCACAGTAGTAATGGAAAAACCACTTTAACAGAAGCAATGCTATTTGCAACAGGTGTGACTACAAGACAGGGAAAGGTAACAGACGGAAATACAATGTCCGACTTTGACAAGCAGGAGATTGCAAGACACGTATCAATTGGAACAGCAGTTATCCCGGTGGAATGGAACAATACCAAATTCAATATTCTAGACACACCAGGATATTTTGACTTTATCGGTGAAATGTATGGAGCGAAAAGGGCCAGTGAAGGCTCAGTGCTTCTTGTTGATGCATCCTCTGGAATAGAGGTGGGAACTGAGAAGGCATGGAAAAACCTTGAGAAGTATGACACCCCAAGAATAATATTTGTTAACAAGATGGATAAGGAAAATATCAACTTTGATAAGTTGCTTGAGGATCTGACAAGCCAGTTTGGAGACAAGATAGTTCCTTTCGCATACCCCAATGCAACAGGAGAGGGTTTCAATGGCTTTGCAAATCTTATAGATGAAGTTGCTTATGAATACGATGGAAAAAACAGAAAAGAAGTTCCTCTAAACGATGCCCAAAAGGCAAAGATTGATGAATATAGAGAGATGTTTATGGAGAGGATAGCACTTTCCGAAGAAGCATTGATGGAGAAGTATTTCGAGGGTGAGGAATTTACCAAGGAAGAGATAACAAGGGGAATAAGGGGAAGCGTTTCAAACGGAACCCTGGTACCACTTGTTGTAGGCTGTGCTGAAAAGGCAATTGGAGCTGACTTCCTGCTTGACCTTATCCAAAGATACATCCCATCTCCAGCAGATGTTGGAAGCGTAAAGGGAACCAAGGATGGAGAGGAAGTTGTCAGAAAGGTTGATGTGAATGAACCTTTCTCAGCAATTGTCTTCAAGACCATAGTCGACCCATTTGTTGGAAAGCTTACCCTTTTCAAGGTTGTTTCCGGCAAGCTGACAAGGGATACGGAGGTCTACAACTCAACCAAGGAGAAGGCTGAGAAACTGGGTGGGCTTTACATTCTTAGAGGTAAGAACCAGGTTGATGTCTCCGAGATAATGGCAGGGGATATTGGAGCAACCTCAAAGTTGGCCTTTACACAAACCGGTGACACTCTTTGCGACAAGAACAACCAGACACTTTATGAGACAATAAAGTATCCTCAACCAACATTGTTCATGGCAGTTGAACCAAAGAACAAGGGAGATGAGGAGAAAATTGGTACATCCCTTAACAAGATGATAGATGAAGACCCAACATTCGTAATAGAGAGAAACACAGAAACCAAGCAGCTCCTGATCGGTGGACAGGGTAACATGCAGCTTACCGTTATTGTAGACAAGCTGAAGACAAACTTTGGGGTGGATGTTGTACTTAAGAGTCCAAAGATTGCATTCAGGGAGACCATTAAAGGAACTGCCACAGTTCAGGGCAAGCACAAGAAACAATCAGGTGGAGCAGGTCAGTACGGAGATGTTCACATGAGGTTTGAGCCTTGCGAAGAGGAGTTTGTATTCCAGGAGGAGATCTTTGGTGGGTCTGTTCCAAGAAACTTCTGGCCAGCAGTTGAAAAGGGAGTCAGGGAATCTTTGGAGCATGGTGTTCTAGCAGGTTATCCTGTAGTTAACGTCAAGGCTACCTTGTTTGATGGTTCCTACCACGATGTTGACTCAAACGAGATGGCATTTAAGATAGCGGCATCCATTGCCTTCAAGAAGGGTATGGAAGAGGCGAAGCCGATTCTTCTAGAGCCAATCGTAAAGGTTGAGGTCAAGATACCTGAGGACTACATGGGCGATGTAATGGGAGACATGAACAAGCGTAGGGGCAGGATCCTCGGTATGGAGCAGCAGGCTGACGGAAGCCAGAAAATCATTGCAGAGGCACCTCACACGGAGATGTTTGAATATGCAATCGACCTTAGGGCAATGACCCAGGCAAGAGGAAGCTTCACAATGGACTTTGTAAGGTATGAAGAGGTTCCTCAAATGATAGCAGAAAAAATTATTGCAGAAGCGAAAGCTGAAAAAGAGAATAATTAGCCAAATGTTCAGTCCGGTTTTACGCCGGGCTGATTTATTTTGTAACTATTGCAAAATAATGGTTTACATAAGATTATAATGTGGTATAATACTTATAGAATTTAATATGAGTAAGAATGTTTAGTATGACAAATGCAAGAAGGCAACCCCTTTTTGTGTACTGTCAAACGACAAAGGCAAACCTATCGAGAGGTAGGGACGCAAAGCTATAGGGCCTGCAAAGGCAGCCAGCTACCGAAAGGAGAGTTTACACGTGAAGAGGAGAGTATTGAGCCTTTTATTGGTATTTGTTTTTTTGTTTGGAATAATCGGAACTTCAAACGCGGCAGAAAGCTTCGGCGTTACGACAATAGATAATAATCAGCTTATGATAAACAGCGTAGCATACGGAAGCAATGTGAGAGTCATGGTGGAGAAGGGTACTGAGAAGTACTTCTACAGCATGAACAAGACGCAGGAATTCATTCCACTCCAGCTTGGAGATGGAGTCTACACTGTGAAGCTTCTAAAGAATATCGAGGGCAACAAGTACCAGGTATTGGGATCATCTGAAACAAACGTATCACAATGGAACGAGAATGTATACCTGACTTCCAGTCAGCCGGTCTATTGGAATGACCAGGCAGTGATGGAGGATTTGGCAGCAACCTTGTTTGCAGAGACTGATTCAGACTACCAAAAGATGCTTAAGGCATACAACTATATTGTTAACAACATAAAATATGACTATGAAAAGATCAATTACCTTAATGATTCCTACATCCCATCAATAGATGAGACCATAACAAGTGGTCAGGGAATCTGCTACGACTACTCAGCGGTTTTCGCAGGACTTCTAAGATCTCAGGGAATCCCTACAAAGCTTGTTAAGGGGTACGCTGCAGGAGTTGACGTTTACCACGCATGGAACGAGGTTTATGTAAATGGAAGTTGGATCATAATCGATACAACCTTCGATGCTGCATACTACCAGAACAATATGACAGTACAGATGGCAAAAAGCCAAATGGATTACCAAAAAGTTAGAGAATATTGAATTAAGCCTGTTAAGGCTTAATTTTTTTGGGTAAAAGACAAAGAAAGTCAAAGTCAGAAAGAAGGGATAACATGGCTGGGTTGAGCAACCTTATTGAACAGTTCCTCAAAGACCTGATAGATGAGATGAACGGAGTTGTTGAAATACAGAGAAATGAGCTGGCAAGCCAATTTGAGTGTGCTCCCTCTCAGATTAATTACGTCCTCAGCACCCGATTCACCCCCTACAAAGGCTACTATATTGAGAGTAGAAGAGGTGGTGGTGGGTATATTAAAATAGTAAAAGTAAAGCTTCAGGAGGACATAAGCCTTAACAATATCATCCAGAACATAGTTGGGGAGGCATTGACTGAAAACAAGGCCCAAGAGATTATTGTGGCCCTTCGGGAGGAGGATGTTATTTCCGGTAGGGAGGCTGAAATCATAAAGGCTGCTGTAAGTGACAGGGCCTTTAATTGTGAACCTGGGGACAGAAATATCATAAGGGCGTCGGTCCTTAGGAACATTCTGCTGGTTCTGGTTAAATAGATTGGAGAGTGACAGAATATGAAATGCGAATCCTGCAATGAAAGGGAAGCCAAGATTCACTACACCAGCATAATCAATGGGGTTATGGAAGACCATCATCTCTGTGAGGTCTGTGCTGCTGGAATACAGAAGGACATCCAGGAGAATTTCCCTCTTCACAAGCTGTTTGAAGGGGTTACTGTTGATACAAAGTGCCCCAATTGTGGGCTGAGCTATGAGAAGTTCAGGTCCACTGGCAAGCTAGGATGCTCCAAATGCTATGACGCTTTTGGCAAGGAGCTTGGCAATGTCATCCGAGGAATACACGGACACACAAAACACAATGGGAAGATACCCAAGAGGGGTTACTCCATGGTCAGGCACCAGGAGGACATCGATAGTCTTGACAAGGAGCTGCATGAGGCCATAAAACAGGAGGAATACGAGAGAGCTGCTGTTCTGCGGGACGAAATCAAGAGGATCAGGAGCATTATAGATTCAGATAAAAGAGGTGAATAGGATGACAATCTGGCTAGATCCACAGGAATATGACCAAGTTGTAGTAAGCACTAGGCTAAGGGTCGCTAGAAATATTAGGGAAGAGGTTTTTCCCCTGTATTCAACCAGGGACCAGGCCATGGAAACCGCACAGGAAATCATAGCTGCGGTAGAGGACCAATTTCCCGATGGGGACTATAGACTATACCGGTTAAATGAAATGGAAAACCGCGAGAGGGTTAGGTTTATGGAAAACCACATCATAAGCCCAGGACTTCTTGACCACATAGACAAGGGCAGCTTTTTTATGCGTGATGATGAGAGGGTTACCATTATGATCAACGAGGAGGACCACATCAGACTTCAGACCCTTTTGCCAGGTTTGGACTTGGTTGGCGGTTGGGAGCTCTGTTCACAGATTGATGACATGTTGGAGGATAAGCTTGACTTTGCCTACCACACAGAGTACGGCTACCTAACAGCCTGTCCTACAAATACGGGAACCGGACTTAGAGCATCTGTGATGCTCCACCTGCCCGGAGTTACAATGACCGGTCACATTGGAAGCATAATCAACGCCCTGAGAAAAATTGGGCTTACAATAAGGGGTCTCTATGGAGAGGGTACAGAGGCAGTAGGAGACCTTTACCAGGTTTCAAACCAGCTGACCCTGGGCGAATCCGAGGAGGAGATAATCGAAAAGCTCCACAGGGTTGTTCAGCAGCTGATAAAGAGAGAAAAGAGTACAAGGGCATACTTTATGGAGAAGAAGGAAACCGAGCTTGAGGACAAGGTCTACAGGTCCCTGGGAATACTCAGGAGTGCAAGGATTCTTTCCTCCAAGGAGGCCATGAAGCATATATCCATGGTCAAGCTTGGCTCTGACATTGGAATATTGAAGGATTTCAGAGGAAGCGACCTGGTCCGGCTTATGATATGGATCAAGCCTGGTAATGTACAGGTTTCAGAGAAAAGAGCCATGGACAAGAAGGAGAGAGACAAGGTCAGGGCAGACCTGACCAGGGAATATTTCAAATGATGGAGGTAAATTATGGGAATGTTTGGTAGGTTTACAGAAAGGGCACAAAAAGCTATTTTACTTGCCCAGGAAGAGGCGAAGAAGTTCAATCACAATTACGTTGGAACTGAACACCTTCTTCTGGGGCTTATTGCTGAAGACCAGGGTATTGCAGCAACCAGTCTGAAAGAGCTGGGAGTCACCATTGACAATGCCAGAAAGCAGGTCTATGACATTGTCGGAATGGGTGAGGAGAATGTTGAACTGGTTGGATTTACACCAAGAACCAAGAAGATATTTGAGTTGGCGGTGACTGAGGCTAGAAACCTAGGTCACAATTATGTAAGCACGGAACACCTGATCCTTGGTCTGGTTGGTGAGGGAGAGGGAATAGCCGTGACCATTCTCAGAAGGATGGGGGTTGATCCTGCCAAGCTGGCGGATGCTGTTGTCCAGAAGCTTACACAGGCTACGCCAAAGCAGCAGCAGGCCCAACAGCAACAGCAAAATGGCAAGAAAGGCCAATCAAGTCTTGAAAAATACAGCATTGACCTTAACAAGATGGCACAGGATGGGGAAATCGACCCAGTAATAGGACGTATGAAGGAAATCGAAAGGGTTGTACAGGTCCTAAGCAGAAGAACCAAGAATAACCCTGTGCTCATTGGTGAACCGGGAGTGGGAAAAACAGCCATAGCGGAGGGGCTGGCCCAGAAGATAGTGGAAGGGGATGTTCCTGAAATCATCAAGGAGAAGAGAATTGTCACCCTGGATCTGCCGGGAATGATTGCCGGAGCAAAGTACAGGGGGGAGTTTGAAGAGAGGCTCAAGTCTGTTATGAAGGAGCTGAAGGATGCCGGTGATGTGATCCTATTCATAGATGAGCTCCACACTATAGTTGGAGCGGGGGCTGCAGAAGGGGCAATCGACGCATCCAACATCCTGAAGCCTACCCTGGCAAGGGGAGAACTCCAGATAATCGGAGCCACAACAATAGATGAATACAGAAAGCACATTGAAAAGGATACGGCCCTTGAAAGAAGACTCCAACCAATAATGGTGGAGGAGCCAAATATCGAGGATACAATAAAGATACTGGAAGGCTTAAGGGACAGATACGAAGCCCATCACGGCGTCAAGATACTTGACGATGCCCTGGAGGCTGCAGCTGAGCTTTCCCATAGGTATATTGCAGACAGGTTCCTGCCGGACAAGGCAATTGACCTGATAGATGAGGCTGCTTCAAAAATCAGGGTGAACACCTATGTAGCCCCAGATGACCTCAAGGACCTTGAGGAAAGGCTTGAGGAACTGGAGCATGAAAAGGAGGAGGCCATAAATACCCAGAACTTCGAGAAGGCAGCCAATATAAGGGACAAGGAAAAGGACATCAAGGAACAGATTGAAAGCAGAAAGATAAAGTGGCAGAAACACAAGCAAGAAAACAACCTTGTGGTTGGCTACGATGAGATTGCTGAGATCGTGTCCAATTGGACGGGAGTTCCTGTAAGCAGGATGACAACAGAGGAAAGTGAAAGACTCCTTAAGCTTGAGGAGGTCCTTCACAGGAAGGTGGTTGGACAGGACCAGGCAGTCAAGGCTGTATCAGCCGCGGTTAGAAGGGCAAGGGTTGGCCTTAAGGACCCAAGAAAGCCCATTGGCAGCTTTATTTTTGTCGGGCCCACTGGAGTTGGTAAAACCCACCTTGCCAAGGCTCTTGCCGAAGCCCTCTTTGGTGAGGAGGATGCAATGATAAGGATTGATATGAGTGAGTACATGGAAAAACACTCTGTCTCAAGACTTGTTGGATCACCTCCTGGATATGTAGGCTATGATGAGGGAGGTCAGCTGACGGAGTCTGTCAGGAGAAAACCATATTCGGTTGTTCTATTCGATGAGATTGAAAAGGCCCACCCGGACGTATTCAACATGCTCCTTCAGATTCTCGATGACGGAAGGCTTACCGATTCCAAAGGAAGGACAGTTGATTTCAAGAATACAGTTATAATTATGACATCAAATGCTGGTGCCACATCCATCAAGAAACAGAACGTTTTGGGCTTTTCCGCTGCCCAGGACAAGGACATCCAGGAATATGACAGGATGAAGGAGATAATCACAGAGGAGCTTAAGAGGACCTTTAGGCCAGAGTTTCTCAACAGGCTGGATGAAGTTATCGTATTCCACAGCCTGAAGGAGGACCAGGTTGAGGAGATTGTTGATATAATGGTCAAGGATCTTGAAAAGAGAATGGAGAAGGTTGGCGTTAATATCAAGATATCAGCTGAAACCAAGAAGTATATCTCCAAACATGGCTTTGATGAGGTGTTTGGTGCAAGACCTCTGGAGAGGACAATCAGAAAGATCATTGAAGATAGGCTTGCTGAGGAAATCCTCAAAGGAACAGTATCAAAGGATGAGAATATTTCAGTTGAATACGACGGAGAGAAGCTCACCTTCAACAAGGCTTAAATTAATGACAAAGACCCTGGGGGGAGAAATTATTGGCTAAGAAAAGCAAGATAAACAGATGCAGTGAATGTGGATATGAAATGGTCGGATTTATGGGAAGGTGCCCCGAATGCGGAGCCTTTGGCTCCTTTCAGGAGGCTGAAAGGACTGAGACTTCCTCCGGCAAAAGGGTTAGGGCCACATCCGCTGCAGAAAGACTAAATAGTATACAGGCTACAAACAGCCAGAGGGTTAAAACCTCAATCAATGAGTTTGATAGGGTAATGGGTGGAGGAATCATAAAGGATTCCGTCACAATCCTTACTGCCAAGCCAGGTGCTGGAAAATCAACCCTCCTCCTCCAGGTGGCAAACGACTTGGCAAGACAGGGGATTAATACCCTGTATGCATCAGGTGAGGAGTCAACATCTCAGATAAAGTCAAGGGCTGACAGGATACTGAAGGAAATCCACGATAATCTTCACGTCGTATCTGACAATAGCCTTGACTCGATACTTGAAATAATTGAAAAGACTGATGCCAGGTTCATAATAGTGGATAGTATCCAGACCTTCACACTGGATGGATTTCCAACATCTCGGGCCGGTTCACCCACCCAGACCATGGAGTGTGCCTATGAGCTTGTCAAGGTTGCAAAAAGACCTGACAAGCCAAGGATTGTATTTATAGTTGGTCAGATGACAAAGGATGATGAGCTGGCAGGTGTTAGGGCCCTGGAGCATTTGGTGGATACGGTTCTGGTAATTGAGGGAGAGAGCGGCGAGGAGTTGAGAAGTCTTGTATCCACAAAAAACAGGTATGGATCTACCGGTGAGATGGGCTTTTTCAACATGACCGAGGATGGAATGGTATCAATCGACAACCCCTCGGAGTACTTTATGACAAAACGCTCTGAGGAAAACCAGGTCTCAGGAAGCGCCCTGACTGTAGTAAGGGAAGGCACAAGGCCAATACTCCTGGAGGTTGAATCACTGGTATCCCCATCCTTCACACCGTATCCTGCAAGGATTGGTGAATCCATGAAACGGGAGCAGATGAACACACTTGTATCCATATTGGAGCAAAGGGGAGGAATCCCCCTCTATGATAAAAACGTAGTCATCAAGACAACTGGTGGAATCAAGCTTAAGGAGCATTCGGCAAACCTGGCTGTCATAGTTAGCATAGTATCCTCCGTCCATGACAGACCGGTGGGTAGTGATACTGTATTTTTGGCGGATGTGGGTTTGACAGGAGAGCTAAAGAAGGTACCATCCTTGGATGCGAGATTAAGGGAAGCTGACAGGATGGGCATAAGGACTGCCTTTGTATCCTCCGATTACGGCAAGGCTACAAGGCTTGAAAATTTGAAGGTAATTAGGTTAAGGACCCTAAAGGATGTTTTGGGGAAGGTGTTTTAGGGCAAAAAAGACACCCTGAAAATTGCTGGCAATTTCAGGGTGTCTAATATTTTCAATCATTTCATTCCATACACACCAAGGGTTTTGGTTCTGTCCAGTTCCTTCTTGACAATGTCCTTGAGTTTGAAATCCAAGGTATTGGCCAGGGATGCCAGAAAATATATATAGGCTCCAATTTCCTGCTCCAGGACCTCCTTGCAGTTGGGGCAGATGTTTCCCACCACGTGTGAATCAACCTTCTCAAGAACATCAGTAAGTGTTTCCGAACTGAAATCCTGCTTTTGTGCTTCTATCCTTATACACCCGCAGGATGTTACTGATTTTGCCACTGCCCTGTTGATACGGGCATTGTACTCATCCAACTTCGTCATTATGTCCAAAATGCTCTTGTGTCTTACAAGTGTTTCAGATACTTGATTTTGTAGTTCTTCTATTAGATTTTCCTGATTTGTCCCGTTAACCATATGAACCTCCTCTTGTTAAGTTCTCAATTCAATTATAAGGTTTACTGCATTAGGTTGTCAAACCGAAATGAGGGTCAAATTTTTCACATGTTAAGATCTGGTCATTAACTCAAAATCATGTTGACATGATTTACACTTATGTGGTAATATATTAACTTTACATATGGGCGTATCTGGGTTATAATAGTATAATGAGGGAATACTATGGGGAGGTTTTGATATGTTCAAAATTGGCGATAAGATTGTTTATCCTATGCATGGCGCGGGAGTTATTGAAAAGCTTGAAACCAAGGAAATTCTTGGTGAGAAAAGGGAGTACTTCATCATAAAGATGCCCATTGGGGACATGAAGGTTATGGTTCCGGTATCTAACGTTGATGAGGTAGGTGTAAGGGAAATCATTTCCCCTGATGAAATAGAAGACATCATGTCAATTCTTAGGGGTCACAAGACAAAGATGCCCCAGAACTGGAACCGAAGATACAGAATAAACATGGATAGGATCAAGACGGGGGACATACACGAAATTGCATCTGTAGTAAGAAACCTTACCTTGCTTGACAATGAAAAAAGCCTGTCCACAGGTGAGAGAAAAATGCTTAGCAATGCAAAGCAGATGCTCCTGTCTGAACTGGTCCTTGTTACAGGGAACTCCTACGAAGAGGTTGAGAAGCTTGTTGACAAGGAAATAATGGAGAATGAAGGCATCGAGGAAGAAGGAGACGACTTTGAGGAGTAAACTTATACTGGTATTGCCCTGCCAATAGGTTTATAATGGAAACTATGGAAAAAATGGAGGTGGAATTATGGTAAAGAAAATTGCCAGGGTTCTTATCGGACTCTTTGGTATGCTTTTGGGCTATTTGGCATACACTGGGTTCAAGGGCCTTGAGTTGGTCAATGTCACTGGAATGGCAGAGCTTGTTGTAATCTTAATTTTTATATCTATATTTGGAATAATATTTTTTATTTTTTCTTCTAAGATCATCAAGAGAGGCCAGAACATTGCAAAGGTCATTGAAGGTGAGCTGCAAAGGTTCTCCATCCAGAATATTGCACTGGGAGCGATTGGACTTATAATAGGACTTGTGATTGCCTATCTGTTGAGTCAACCCCTTTACAGACTGGAGATTCCCTATATTGGGGTTGTCGCATCAATAATCCTATACGGTTTGTTCGGATACCTGGGGGTTACAATACCCAATAGAAACATCGAGGATATAACCACAACACTGGGCAACTTCACAGGCAACATCGGAACGGGGAAGAAAAACCATAAGGAGAGAGGTGCTGAGAAGGGGGCTTGCCCCAAGATTCTTGACACAAGTGTAATAATAGACGGTAGGATTGCAGATATTGTGAAGACAGGTTTTATAGAAGGTCCGCTTGTAATACCGGTCTTTGTTCTTGAGGAGCTTCAGCATATTGCAGATTCCTCCGATGGTCTTAAGAGGAACAGGGGAAGGCGCGGTCTGGATGTTCTCAACAGGATCCAGAATGAATTGGACACAGAAATAATCATCCATGAAAAGGAATTTGATGAGGTAAGTGAGGTTGACTCAAAGCTTTTGAAGCTTACCCAGTATATGAAGGGTAAAATCATTACCAACGACTACAATCTCAACAAGGTCGCAGAGGTTCACAGAATCGAGGTCCTGAACATAAACGAGTTGGCAAATGCGGTCAAGCCGGTTGTTCTTCCAGGGGAAGAGATGGTTGTCCAGGTTGTCAAGGATGGTAAGGAAGCGGGACAGGGCCTTGCATATCTTGACGATGGAACCATGATAGTAGTGGAATCAGGAAGAAAATATATTGGAGAAACAATTGATGTCATAGTTACATCTGTTCTTCAGACCTCAGCAGGCAGAATGATATTTGCCAAGCCAAAGTCATTGTATGACAAGGCGGTGTAGGGGTTAGTTTATAAGCAATAAACATTTTTTGAGGTGGTCTAATGTATAAGGGAAATTTCGTGTCAGTGATAATAGCTGCTGCCGGCATGAGCAATCGGATGGGCAGCAAAATAAACAAGCAATTTATTGTCATTGACAATAAGCCGATACTTGCCCACACGATCGAGAAATTCGAAGCATGTAAGTATGTGGATGAGATAATTGTCGTGTCAAAGGAGCAGGAGGTAGAGTACTGCCGCAAGGAGATTGTCAGAAAGTACGGCTATAGAAAGGTAACAAACATAATCAAGGGTGGCAAGGAAAGGCAGGATTCCATTTACAACGGTATAATGGCCCTGAATGAAAGGACAGATATTGTCCTGACCCATGATGGAGCAAGACCCTTTGTAAGGATGGAATCCATAGTAAATGGAATAAAGGGTGCCTTGGACTATGGATCATGTGTAATCGGAGTGCCCCTTAAGGATACGATCAAGGTAATCGAGGAGGACAACCAGGTCCACCACACTCCAAACAGAGCACTCCTTTGGGCAGCTCAGACTCCCCAGTGCTTCCAGATCGACCTCCTGAAGGAAGGTTATGAATACGCCATTTCCGAAGGGATTCTGGGAACGGATGACAGCTCCCTGGTGGAGAAGAAAGGTTATCCTGTGAAGATGATAATGGGAAACTATGACAATATTAAAATCACTACTCCCGAAGATCTTGTTGTGGCCCAGTCCATAGCAAAGGACAAGACTCTGAGCATCTCGGGAAGAGACTAGGATGTGAAGCTTGATGAGAGTTGGAATAGGATATGATGTCCACAAGTTGGTGGAGGGCAGGAAGCTAATAATCGGAGGGGTCCAGATCCCCCATGAAATGGGACTTTTAGGTCATTCCGATGCGGATGTTCTGGTTCACAGCCTTATGGATGCCATGCTTGGGGCAATGAGTGCCGGGGACATCGGGAAGCATTTCCCGGATACGGATATGGAATACAAGGACATATCCAGCATGGTTCTTCTTGAGAGGGTATTCCAAGTGATGAGGGAGAAGGGCTACAGGCTGGTCAATGCAGACAATGTAATCGCTGCACAAAGGCCAAAACTTGCCCCATACATCGACCAGATGAGAGAGAACATAGCCAGGGTCCTCCAGGTTCCTGTGGAGGATATTGGAGTCAAGGCTACAACAACTGAAAGACTCGG